>WHSN01000043.1 GCA_009380045.1 Luteitalea sp. | reverse complement strand
GATCGACGGCGACGTCGGCGAGCTCTCGGGCGTATGGAAGATGCGCGTCGCCATGGCGCGGGTGCTGGTCGGACAGCCCGAAGTGCTGCTGATGGACGAGCCGACGAACCACCTCGACATCGAGTCGATCATCTGGCTGGAAGACTTCCTGAAGTCGCGTTCGGGCGCCTTGCTGATGACCTCGCACGATCGCGATTTCATGAACCGCGTTGTCACGAAGATCGCGGAGATTGACGGCGGTGAAATCACGACCTACTCGGGCAACTACGACTTCTACGAGCGCGAGCGCGCCGTCCGCGACACCAACCGCGAGGCCGCCTACGGGCGGCAGCAGGCGATGCTCGCCAAGGAGCAGCGCTTCATCGAGCGGTTCGCGGCCCACGCCGCGAAGGCGGCGCAGGTACAGAGCCGGGTGAAGGCGCTCGAGAAGATCGAGAAGATCGAGCTGCCGAAGAAGCGGCGGCTGGTGAAGTTCGAGCTCCGGCCGGCGGCCCGATCAGGCGAGCAGGTCGCAACGCTCGACCAGGTGACCAAGTCGTACGGCCGCCGCGTCGTTCACGATCATCTGAACCTGACGATCCGGCGGGGTGAGCGATGGTGCGTGATGGGGAAGAACGGTGCCGGAAAATCGACGCTGCTCAAGATGATCGCCGGAGCCGTGCCCCCCGACCGAGGCGCGGTCATCCTCGGGGCGAGCCTGAAGCTCGGTTACTTCGCCCAGCAGGCGCTCGACCTGCTCGATCCGGACCTGACGATCGACGAGCAGCTCCGCAAGGACTTTCCGCACGAGTCGATTGGGGCGCTGCGCAACCTCGCCGGCGCGTTCCAGTTCTCGGGCGACGACATCGACAAGAAAATCCGGTCGCTGTCGGGCGGCGAGAAGACGCGCCTCGTGATGGCGAGAATGCTCCTCCATCCGCCGAACTTCCTCGTCCTCGACGAGCCCACCAACCACCTCGATCTGGCGACCAAGGAGATGCTGCTCGAGTCGCTGAGGGAGTTCGATGGCACGATGCTGTTCGTGTCGCACGATCGCGCTTTCCTGCGCGGGTTGAGCAATCGGGTGCTCGAGCTCGGCGGCGAGACCGGCACCGATGCGCAGCCGCACGTCTATCCCGGGTCGTACGTCGAATACGTGCAGCGGACCGGCCACGAGGCGCCCGGCGTTCACGCCTGACACCGCGGACACCAATAGGTGAGCCGCGCATCGGCGCCGGTTCTTCTCATGCTGATGGCGGCGCCGCAGCGGCGGCACGGCTTGCCGCCGCGTCCGTAGACCCACAGCGTGGCGCTCGGATTGAGGCTGCCCGTCGTTCTCCGCCCGATCACCAGCGTCATGCTCTTCGACTCGACGACGTTCATCGCCATCAGACGCACTGCGACGGTGAGCAGCCGGTCCAGCGCTTCATCGTGAATGGCGGGCACTGGCCTGAACGGGTCGATCCCGGCGACGAACAGGATCTCGGACTTGAGCACGTTGCCGATGCCGGACATGACGCGCTGGTTCAGCAGCAGCTCCGCGACCGGACCCCGGCCCGCGTCGCGCATGCGCCGAAGCACCTCGGCGCGGTCGAAAGCGGGATCCGCGAGGTCGGGTCCGAGCGCCTGGATCTGCCGATGGCGTTCGAGCTGTCGGCCGGTGAGAAATTCGGCGATCGGCACGTTGAACCCGACCGCCTCGCACGTGCCGACAGCGACGACCAGGCGCATCTCGCGGGGCCAGGCGCGCCACCGTTCGCCGGGCCGGTAGATATGCCAGCTTCCATGCATGCGCATGTGCGTGTGCAGCACCAGGTCGCCGGAGAACGCCATCAAGATGTGCTTGCCGCGCGAGGTGACCGAGACGACCGAGCGACCCGCGAGCGGGGTGTCGACGTCCGCACGTGACAGCGCCGGATACACCGACTCGAATCTGGTGACGAGGCGGCCGGCGAGCGCGCGATGGAGCGTCCGCGCCGCACGAAAGATCGTGTCCCCTTCCGGCATCAGTCGTCCCCGGGCGGCGCCTGGAACGTCTCGACCGACGCGGCGTCCGGTGCGAGGCGTTCGACTGATGAGTAACGACGAAAAGTCGCCTGCATCCCCATGGCGCCAACGACGAAGCCAGCCTCGCCGAGAAATGGCGCCAGCACGTGGGTCTGAGCCGTCACGCCGTCGATCTCTTCGATCAGCATTCCCCTCGGCGAGTCGCCTCCTGATCGTGCGCGCTCGATAAGGATGTGCGCCACCGCCCGGGCCGCGCGGGAACGCTGAGGCTCGGCGTCTGGAATCCACGTCATCAGCTGCCGATCGCCGCGCGAGAGATAGGCGACAAGCGCGCCGTCAACCAGTATCACCGTCGCACCGACCGTACGCGTCGGCCCGCGTCCCACCGGGCCCGGCTCCGGGCGTGCTCGCCCCGCCGAAGCCTCGGCAGAGGTTGCACCCGAAGCGCCGGAGCGGGCCTGCCGCGCCGAAGCTCCGGCAGAAGTTGCACCGGAAGCACCGGGACGGGCCTGTCGCGCCGAAGCTCCGAGAGGAATTCCAGCCGGAGCGAAGGAGGGCCATTTGAGCGCCGCCCCATACGGGTTAGCCGGGTCCGTGGCGGCAAGAACCGCGACCTCCGCCGTCTCGGGGGCGTCGCGCAGTGAACGCAGGAGATCGAGCGCGCCCGGCAGGGCAAACTGCGTGGCGCCGAGGCCGGCCACGAAGTACCCTCGGCGCAGCCGCCCTCTCTCTTCCATCGCCTTCAAAACCGGGTAGATCACACCGAAGCCGCCCGTCACCGACTCCGACATCACGGCCTCGCGAGTGAGCACGCCGTGCCGGGCGAGGAGCTGTTGTGCGGTGGCGGCGGCCCAGGCGGTGGCGTCCGACTTCGACCCTGGCCCGGTCCGCTCGGGTCGGATGAGCGACCAGCGACCTTCCCCGGCGGGCGGAACCAGACGGCGGGATCGAAACGCGGTCGCCTCCCCGCGACGCAGCTTCCGGCGGCGGACAGCGCGCGATCGCGTGAACGCGCGGAGCGCGTGGAGGGTGTCGTTCGTGATCAGGCCGCCCCACACCAGGCTCCAGACGGCGTCAACCGTTTCTGCCGGGTACCCGCCTCCGACCGCCTCGTGCAGGGGGCCGAAGAACGAGGCGCCACGCGCCCGCAGGCAGTCGAGAATGGCGGTCTCTCGCTCGGAGAGATCCGATGAACCCTTTCGCGTGCCGCGGTTCGCGCCTCTGACTAGAGGCGGCAGCAGGCGCGGCAGGTGATCGGCGAGATACAGCGCGATCCGGCCGTCCCGTTCTCCGAGCGGCTCGATACCCGCCCAGACAACTTCGCCTGCTGCCATCACGGCGTCGAGATCGCCCGGATCGTAGACCTCGAGACGCGCCGGGAGCAGCTCGGTCTCGAGCAGCGACGCCGGCAGCGGCGCTCCCTGCAGCTGTTCGATTGCATCGAGCAGGGCGTCCGTGCCGTGACGGCGCTTCAGGATGCCTTGCCACGTTGCGGCACAGCGTCCGAGCACCGGCTGATCGACCGGCTCGACCTCGTGCCGCAGCTTCGCCAGTGAGCGGCGGCGCAGCATCCGCAAGACGCCGGCGTCGGTCCACTCGCGGCGGGTGCCGCCAGGACGAAACTCGCCTTCGAGCAGCCGGCCTTCGCCGGTCAACCGCGTCAGCACCGATTCGGCGGCCGCGACCGTGAACCCGTACCTCGCCGAGAGGTCGGCGGCGGTGAACGGGGCATGCGTGCGCGCGAAACGCAGCGCCAGGTCGCCGAGCGGGTCGGGGACCCTCGTCAGGAGCGACTCGGGAATGCCGGTCGGCAGCGGCACGCCAAGCGCGTCGCGATAGCGCGACGCGTCCTCGACCGCGATGTAGCGGGCTTGGCCGCCGACCCGGACGTTGAGCGCGCGGCGCGCCCGCACCAGCGCGCTCACGCTGTCGGCGGCCTCCGGCGATGCCGCCCTCGCGACAATCTCCTCGCCCGTCAGATCGCCAAGCGAGATCAGCATGTCGTGCAGCGCGTCGGCATGGCGGACATGGAACTTCGGGTCGAGCCGCTGGAGCTGCCGTTCGACGGCGTCCATGGCACCGGCGTCCAGCAGCTCGCGCAGCTCGGCGTCGCCAATCAGCTCGCGCAGCTGCGTGTGGTCCACCGCCAGCGCCTGAGCGCGCCGCTCGGCCAGCGGCGCGTCGCCGTCATAGAGAAAGCTCGCCACGTAGCTGAAGAGCAGCGACGCCGCGAAGGGCGACGGCTTCTCCGAATCGACCGTCACCACCCGAACCTTGCGGCTGCGCACGTCGGTGAGCGTGGCGACGAGGGCCGGCATGTCGAAGAAGTCCCGAAGACACTCGCGGTAGGTCTCGAGCAACACCGGAAACGACCCATAGCGCGATGCGACGGCGAGCAGGTCCGCCGCCCGCTTCCGCTGCTGCCAGAGCGGCGCCCGCATGCCGGGCCTGCGCTTCGGCAGCAGCAGCGACCGGCCGGCGTTCTCCCGAAACTTCGCGGCGAACAACGCCGTCGCCCCGAGCTGCCGCACCACCATCGCCTGCACTTCGTCGGGGTCGGGGATGAGCAGTTGCGGGTCCGGCGGCTGATCGATATCCGGAAACCTGACCACGAACCCATCGTCCCCCCACAGAATCTCGACGTCGGTGCCGGTTTCCTGCCGGATCCTCGCCGCGACGGCCATCGCCCAGGGCGCGTGAATCCGCCCGCCACGGGGCGACAGCACGCAGACCCGCCAGTCGCCGAGCTCGTCGCGGACGCGTTCGACGATGATGGTGCCGGCATCGGGGACGGCGCGAGCCGCCGCCAGCTGATCGCGAAGGTAGTGGAGCAGGTTGTCGGCGGCCCGCGCATCGAGGTCGTGGTGAGTGGTGAGTCTCTCGACCGCCGCGGCTGGCGACAGGCGCAGCAGGTCGTGCATCAACTGGCCGATCGCCAGGCCCAGCTCCAGCGGCCTCCCGGCCCGATCACCCTTCCAGAACGGCATCTTGCCGGGCTGTCCCGGCGCCGGCGTGACCAGCACCCGATCGTGGGTAATCTCCTCGATCCGCCACGACGAAGCGCCGAGCACGAAGGTCTCGCCGACGCGGCTCTCGAATACCATTTCTTCGTCGAGCTCGCCGACGCGCGCCGACGCCGGCGCCGCGCCGATCAGAAACACGCCGTAGAGCCCCCGATCGGGGATCGTGCCGCCGTTGGCGATTGCGACCCGTTTCGCGCCTTCGCGGGCGACGATGGTGCCGGCCACCCGATCCCAGGTGACGCGAGGGCGCAGCTCGGCGAACTCGTCCGACGGATAGCGTCCCGACAGCATCTCGAGCACGCCGTCGAAGACGCCGCGACCGAGCTCGGCAAACGGCGCCGCCCGCCCGATCGTGTCGAACAGCTCGTCGACGCGCCATTCGTCGACCGACGTCATCGCGACGACCTGCTGCGCGACGATGTCGAGGGGATTACGGGGATAGCGGGTGGCTTCGACCGCGCCGTCGTGCATCGCCCGGGCGACCGCCGCGCACGCCACCAGATCGCCGCGGAACTTCGGAAAGATCACGCCTTCGCTCACCGCGCCGATCTGATGACCGCCGCGCCCGATGCGCTGCAGCCCGCTCGCCACCGAGGGCGGCGCCTCGATCTGGACGACGAGATCGATCGCTCCCATGTCGATCCCCAGCTCGAGCGACGAGGTCGCGACCAGGGCACGCAGTCGGCCGGCCTTGAGGCGGTCTTCGATCTCCATGCGCTGTTCGCGGGCAATCGAGCCGTGGTGCGAGCGGACCAGGGTTTCGCCGGCGAGCTCGTTGAGCGCCGCCGCCATCCGTTCCGCCAGGCGGCGGCTGTTCACGAACACCAGCGTCGATCGGTGCGCGCGGATCAGCTCGAGGAGGCGCGGGTGGATCGCCGACCAGATCGACGGCCGGGCATCACCGACCGAGGCCGGGCCGCTCGGGATGTCGTCGGCGGTCGTGAGACGCGCCATGTCTTCGACCGGCACCTCAATCCGCAGCTTCAAGGCCTTGCGTGAGCCGGCGTCGACGATCGTGACCGGCCGGTACCGGACAGCCCCCCGCGGCACGGCGAACTCCTCGGCAATCTGGCTGGCCGATTCGTCGGGAGTGTGGCTGGGCCGTGCGGCCGACTTTGCTTGCCGGCGCCCGCCGGGCGCCCTTCGCGCCGATGGTGCGCGTCTGGCGGCCCCGATCACGTCGACGCCGCCGAGAAATCGAGCGACCTCCTCGAGCGGTCGCTGCGTCGCGGAGAGCCCGATCCGCTGGGGTGGACGATCGGTCCGCGCCACCAGACGTTCGATCGAGACCGCGAGGTGCGCGCCGCGTTTGGTCGGCACCAGCGCGTGGATCTCGTCGATGATGATGGTCTCGACGCTGCGAAGCGCGTCGCGGGCGTTGGAGGTGAGGAGCAGGTAGAGCGATTCGGGGGTGGTGATGACGATGTCCGCCGGCGCCCGCTGAAAACGTGCGCGTTCGGCGGCCGGGGTGTCGCCGGTGCGGATGGCGATCGCCGGCGCGACGAAAGAGTCGCCGCGCCCCTCGGCCACCAGGGCGATGCCGGCCAGCGGCGCGCGCAGGTTCCGCTCGACGTCGACGGCGAGCGCCTTGAGCGGCGACACGTAGAGCACCCGGCACCGCCGGTTCTTGTCCGGCGGCGGCGTGAACATCAGCCGCTCGAGGCACCAGAGGAAGGCGGTCAGCGTCTTGCCGCTGCCGGTCGGCGCGAGGATCAGCGTGGAATCACCGCGTGCGATTGGCGGCCAGCCGAGGATCTGCGGGGCTGTGGGCGCGGCGAAGGAGGCGCTGAACCACTCGCGGACCGCCAGATGAAACGGCGCCAGCGGATCGGAATTGCGCCGAGCGCTCACCTCGCCATCTTATAATGGTGGACTGGGTACGCAGGAAGGCATGAGGGACTGAATGGGTGATGCTGGCGAGGGCCTGATCGACGCAGACGCGAGAATCCAGGAACGGATGGAGGAGCTCGAGCGCGAGCGCGTGCGGCAGGCGCACGGGCGCGACACACGCGATCCCAAGCAGGTGCAGGCGCTCGAGTCGTTGCGCCTGGCTCGCACCGAGCTCGAGCGCCAGCTCGAGGCGACGGCCCACGAGCGGCGCCGGGTGCAGATCCGCGAAGCGCTCGGGGAGATCAACCGCCGCATGGGCGCAATCAAATTCTAGTTCGAGCAAGGCGGACCGATCAGGTCCGTCGCTGCCACCTCGTCTGCAGCCGCCAGTGTTCTGTCGCCGTCGGGCGCCGTGCCGGCCGTGGTCGCTTTGACATGGTCGGCGTGCGCTATCGACTATCGCCGGACGATGCGTTAGCATGAGGACCAAGCTTGAGAAATTGTTCACAAGCTCTGTAGGACAGTCAACAGGCTCACCATGCAAGGCTGGCTTTCCATCCTGCTCATGATCGGGCTTGGCGCCGGGTTCGCGCTGTTCTCGGTCGTCCTCTCGAACGTGCTCGGACCGCGCCGGCCGACCGCCGAGAAGTCGGCGCCCTACGAGTGCGGGATGCCGGCGGTTGGCGACGCGCGCGAACGCCAGTCGGTGAAGTTCTACCTGGTCGCGATGATCTTCCTGCTGTTCGACATCGAGGTGGCTTTCCTCTACCCCTGGGCGATGGCGCTGCGCGAGCTCGGATGGCCCGGCTTCCTCCAGGTCGTGCTCTTCATGGTGCTGCTGCTGGCCGGCTACGTCTACGTCTGGCGGAAGGGTGCGCTCGACTGGGGCAGTGAGAGCGCTTCGCATTGAAGGTTGACGATTTCAGATTGTAGCTGTCATGGGCCTCGAAGCTGACCTCCCCGACATTCCCGTTCTGACCACCTCGGTCGAGAAGATGGTGCAGTGGGCGCGCCGATCCTCGATCTGGCCGGTGACGTTCGGTCTCGCCTGCTGCGCCATCGAGATGATGGCGATGAGCTGCGGCCGTTACGACATTGCGAGGTTCGGGGCGGAGGTGTTTCGCGGCAGCCCACGGCAGTCGGACCTGATGATCGTCGCCGGCCGGTTGTCGCGGAAGATGGCGCCCGCGCTTCGCCGCATCTACGACCAGATGCCGGAGCCCAAGTGGGTGATCTCGATGGGGGCTTGTGCGTCCATCGGCGGTGTCTTCGACAACTATGCGCTGGTGCAAGGCGTCGATCAGGTCGTGCCGGTCGACGTCTACGTCCCTGGATGCCCACCGCGCCCCGAGTCGCTCATCTACGGCATCGTCCAACTCCAACGGAAGATCGACCTGCAGAAGCTCGCGTCATGACGTCCGACGCGATTGTCGCGCGGCTGCAGGAAGCCCTGCCGGCAGCGCCGTGTGAGGCGGCCCCGAGCGTCGATCTGCACGCCACGGTGTACGTGTCGCGCGACGACGTGCCGGCGGTGATGCGGCTGCTCCGCGATGACGTCGATTTGGGGTTTACGTTCCTGGCCGAGCTGACGGCGGTCGACTTCTGGCCGCGGCAGCCGCGGTTCGAGCTGGTCTACCTGCTGGTCTCGATCGAACGCGCCGACCGCCTCCGGATCAAGGTCCGCCTCGACGGCGCCGATCCGCACGTGGCGACCCTGAGCCGCTTGTGGCCCGCCGCCAATTGGCTCGAGCGCGAGGTCTGGGACATGTTCGGAATCGCCTTCGACGGTCATCCCGATCCGCGCCGCCTGCTGATGCCGGAGGACTGGGAGGGCTATCCGCTGCGCAAGGACTATCCGGTGCAGATCAGTCTGCCGGCGCAGATCTCGTCGGCGCTGCAGGTGACCGAGCAGGAGTTCCGGGCGAACGTGATGAAGGATCGCCTTGCACGAAAGTGAGCTGCTGACGGCGACCTTCGCGGAGACGATCGCGCTGCACGAGCGGGTCAAGAACGGCGAAACCGGGGCGGTGCTCGCGGCCGCGGCCACGATCTCGTCGTCGATCCATGCCGGCGGCAAGCTGCTGATCTTCGGCAATGGCGGCAGCGCCTCGGATGCCCAGCATGTCGCCGCCGAACTGGTCGGCCGCTTCGAGCGTGAGCGCAACGGCATCGCGGCGGTCGCGCTCACGGCCGACGCCGGCGTGCTGACGAGCATCGGCAACGACTACGGATTCGAGCGGGTGTTCGCCCGGCAGATCGAGGCGCTCGGCCGGCCGGGCGATGTCGCGTTCGGCATCAGCACCAGCGGCGGCTCGACCAACGTCGTGGCGGCGCTGCAGGCGGCCGGGGCGCGCGGCCTGACGACCGTGGCGCTGACCGGGCGGGACGGAGGCGTGATGGCGCACGTCGCGGCGATCCACATCAACGTTCCTTCGGCCTCGACCGCGCGGGTGCAGGAGGTGCACCGGACCCTGCTGCACGTGATCTGCGATCTGGTGGAGCGCTCCTTCGTTGCCTGAGATTCGCACCGAAACGATGACGGTGAACATGGGGCCGCAGCACCCCAGCACGCACGGCGTACTGCGTCTGGTGCTGGAGCTCGATGGGGAAACCGTGCTGTCGGCGGCGCCGACGATCGGCTACCTGCATACCGGGATCGAGAAAACCTGCGAGCAGAAGAAGTGGCAACAGGTGATCCCGCTGGTCGAGCGCATGGACTACCTGAGCGCGCAGTCCAACGCAGTGGCATTCTGCCTCTCGGTGGAAAGGCTCTTGGGCGTCGAAGTGCCCGAACGGGTGCGGTCGATCCGAGTCCTCCTCGCCGAGCTGCAGCGGATCAACAGCCATCTCGTCTGGCTCGGCACCCACGGCATGGAAGTCGGTGCGGTGTCGGTGATGCTCTACTGCTTCCGCGAGCGCGAGCTGCTGCTCAATCTCAACGAGATGCTCGCCGGGTTCCGGCTGTTCCCGAGCTACATTCGCGTCGGCGGGTTGCGCGAAGACCTGCCGCGCGGCTTCCACGGCGCCGTCGGCGCCTTCCTCGACCGCTTCCTGCCGAAGCTCGCGGAGTACGAGGATCTGCTGACGGCGAACGAGATCTACCGGAAGCGGACCCAGGGCGTCGGACGCCTCTCGAAAGACGAGGCGCTTGGCTACGGGCTGGTCGGGCCGATCGGGCGTGCCGCCGGCCTCGCCTACGACGTCCGGAAAGCCTTCCCCTACCTCGGCTACGAATCGTTCGAGTTCGACGTCCCGACCCGGACCGAGGGCGACGTCTACGCCCGGTATCTGGTGCGGGTGGCGGAGATGAAGGAAAGCGTCAAGATCTGCCGCCAGGCGCTCTACCGGATCCCGCCGACCGGCACGTATGCGGTGGCCGATCCGCGCATCACCCCGCCACCGAAGGACCGCGTCTACACCGAGATGGAAGCCCTGATCCAGCACTTCCTCATCTACTCGCAGGGCTTCACGGTGCCGGCCGGCGAGGCGTATGTTCCGGTCGAGGGACCGCGTGGCGAGCAGGGCTATCACGTCACGTCGGACGGCACCAACCGCCCGTGGCGCATCAAGTCGCGGCCTCCGTCGCTGCTCGCCTGCCAGGCGCTCGAACGGATGATCGTCGGTGGGCTGATCGCGGACGTGATCGCCGTGATCGGGTCGCTCGACGTGGTGATGGGAGACGTCGACCGGTGAGCTTCCATCCCGAGATGGCGTACGACGCCACGTTCCACAAATCGGCCCGGACGCTGGCCGAGCCGGGCGAGCCGTTCGTCTACACGGCGGAGCATCGGGCGCGCTTCGACGAGATCGTGACCCGTTATCCCGCCGACCGGAAGCGGTCGGCCGTGCTCCCGGCGCTCTACCTGGTCCAGCACCAGCAGGGTTACGTCACGGCGAACGCGATGCGATACGTCGCCGGCCTGCTGGAGATGACGCCGGCGGACGTCGAGGACGTCGTGTCGTACTACACGATGTTCTACACCAAGCCGGTCGGCAGGTTCGTGCTGAGCGTCTGCCGCACGCTGTCGTGCGCGCTGAACGGGGCCGAGCGCGTGACGGAAGAGATCTGCGGAGCGCTCGGGATCCGGCCGGGCGAGACCGACGCCAGCGGCACGTTCACGCTGATCGAGGTGGAATGCCTCGGCGCCTGCGACCGGGCACCGGTGGTGATGGTGAACGACGGCTGGCAGGAGCGTCAGCGGCCGGAGGACGTCGGCCGTCTGCTCGACGACCTGCGCACCCGCGGCGAAGCCGCGTTGACCGGCTGCGTGCATGTGATCGAAGGGGGCGCTACGTCATGACCTCGCAGAACCAGTTTGGGCCGCGACAACACGAAGGCGCGAACGGGATTGTCAGGCGCGCCTGTCTTCGTGTCTTCGTGTCTTGTTGGCTCGGAGTCGTGAATTCCGGGCCTGTGTGCGCGGCGAGCAGTTGCTGATGGAACCGCTGCTCACCAGACACGTCCGCGAGCCGAACTGCTTCACGCTCGAGTTCTACCTGCGGCACGACGGGTACGAGGGTCTGAAGAAAGCGCTGGCGCAGACACCGGAACAGGTGATCGACCTGGTGAAGGCGTCCGGCTTGCGCGGCCGCGGCGGGGCCGGTTTCCCGACCGGGATGAAGTGGCAGTTCGTCGACAAGAAATCGCCGAATCCCCGCTACATCGCGTGCAACGCGGACGAGAGCGAGCCGGGCACGTTCAAGGATCACCTGCTGATGGAGCGGAATCCGCACCTCCTCATCGAGGGCTGCGCGATTGGCTGTTACGCCATCGGCGCCAAGGTGGCCTACATCTACATCCGCGGTGAGTTCTTTCACGTGCAGCACGTGCTCGAGCGCGCGATCGACGAGGCCTATGCCGCCGGCCTGCTCGGGAAGAACGTGCTCGGGTCGGGGTTCGACTGCGACGTCTACGTGCACCGCGGCGCCGGCGCCTACGAGGCGGGCGAAGAGACGGCGCTGCTCGAGTCGCTCGAAGGCAAGCGCGCGCAGCCGCGCAACAAGCCGACGTTTCCGGCGGTGGTCGGCCTCTACAACTGTCCGACGGCGGTGAACAACGTCGAGACGCTGGCCAACGTGCCGCTGATCCTGCGCCACGGCGCGGAATGGTTCGCCGCGCTCGGTCCGGAGAAGAACGGCGGGCCGAAGCTCTATTGCGTCAGCGGCCACGTGAAGCGCCCCGGCGTCTACGAAGCGTCGATGAAGACGACGCTGCGCCAGCTGATCGAAGGCGACGCCGGCGGGGTGGCTGATGGCCGGACGTTGAAGGCGGTGATTCCCGGGGGCTCGTCGGTGCCGATGCTGCTGCCCGATCAGCTCGACACCGAGGCCAGCTTCGACGCCGTGCAGAAGGCAGGCTCGCTGCTCGGATCGGCCGGGCTGATCGTGCTCGACGACACCACCTGCATGGTGTGGCTGGCCGAGAACCTGCTGCACTTCTACCGCCACGAGTCGTGCGGCAAGTGCACGCCGTGCCGCGAGGGAACCGACTGGCTGCACAAGATCCTGCGCAAGATCGAGCGCGGCGACGGGCAGATGCGCGACCTCGATCTGCTCGCGAGCATCTCCGGCAACATCGCCGGCAAGACGCTCTGCGCCTTCGGCGACGCGGCGGTGACGCCGGTGCTGACGACGCTCAAGCACTTCCGGCACGAATACGAGGCGCACATCCGCGACGGCCGGTGCACGCTGCCGGCCGAGTGGCGCGCGCGCCAGCCGGTAGGGGCGCACTAGACATGCACGCGCACACATCCAGGCCACGAAAACACGAAGACGCGAAGAACCTCGACTCGTGTTGGCGTGGCCAGGGTCGCTACGCATGACGCCTCTCCTGGTCGCGCAGATCGGCCTGACGCTCTTCGTCTTCCTCATGCTGCTGCAATCGGCGGCCGTGATGGTGTACTTCGAGCGGAAGCTGGCGGCGTTCCTGCAGCAACGGGTCGGACCGACGCTGGTCGGTCCCCGAGGCGTGTTGCAGCCGCTCGCCGACATCATCAAGCTGATGTTCAAGGAAGAGCTGCGCCCCGGCGCCGCCGATCCGCTGCTGTTCGCGCTCGCACCGATCATCTCGGCGACCGCCGCCTTCGCCGCGTTCGCGGTCGTCCCCTTCGGCGCCGACACCACCTTCTTCGGGCTGCTCGACCAGCCGATGCGCCTGCAGGTGGCCGACGTCAACGTCGCCATCCTGGTGATCTTCGCCATCTCCTCGATGAGCGTCTACGGGATCGTCCTCGCCGGATGGAGCTCGAACAGCAAGTACTCGCTGCTCGGCGGGTTGCGTTCGTCGGCGCAGATGATCAGCTACGAGCTCTCCTACGGCCTGTCGCTCGCCGCCGTGCTGTTGATCGGGAACTCGTTGTCGCTCACCGAGATCGTCGGCGCGCAGTCGGGCACCTGGTTCGGGTTCATCCCGCGCTGGTTCGTGTTCCTGCAGCCGATCGGGTTCGTCGTTTATATGATTGCCGGCGTCGCCGAGACCAATCGGGCGCCGTTCGACTTTCCGGAGGCCGAGCAGGAGCTGGTTGCCGGCTATCACACCGAATACAGCTCGATGACCTTCGCGATGTTCTTCATGGCGGAGTACATCAACATGGTGACCGTCTCCGCCGTCGCGACCGATCTGTTCCTCGGTGGCTGGCACGGCCCGTTCCTGCCCGAGTCGCTCGGCTGGATATGGTTCCTGGTGAAGGTGGCCGCCCTTCTCTTCTTCTACGTCTGGATGCGGTGGACGCTGCCCCGCTACCGCTACGATCAGCTGATGCGATTCGGCTGGAAAATCCTGCTGCCGGTCGCGGTGCTGAATCTTCTCGTCACTGCGGCGGGCGTGTTGTATTTCGGCCTATGACGGTGTTCTATCTGTTTGCGTCGATCGCCGTCGGGGCGTCGCTGCTGGTGATCGCGCAGCGGAACCCGGTCTACAGCGTACTGCTGCTGATCGCGTCGTTCGGCGCGCTGTCGGGCCTCTACATCCTGCTCGACGCCCCGTTCGTGGCGGTGATCCAGATTGTCGTCTACGCCGGCGCGATCATGGTGCTGTTCCTGTTCGTGGTGATGCTGCTGAACGCGCCGCAGGAGGACACCGAGTTCGACGCGCGCACGCACCCGCTGCTCAGGCCGGGACCGATGAAGTTCGGGGCGCTGCTCGCGGCGGCGTTCACCGGTGAGCTGATCTGGGCCCTGACGAGAGCCGGAGGCGGATCGGGCGGCTTCGCCGGCGGCGCCGTGAGCTCGGTCGAGGCGCTCGGGCGGATCCTGTTCACCGACTACGCGTTCGCCTTCGAGGTGACCTCGGTGCTGATCCTCGTCGCGATGGTCGGCGCGGTGCTGCTGGCGCGCCGCGACGATCGGCCCGGGAGCCGCTTCTGATGCCGTCGCTCAACGACTACCTGATCCTCGCGGCAATCCTGTTCGCGATCGGCACCGCCGGCGTCTTCCTCCGGCGCAACCTGATCACCATCCTGCTGTCGATCGAGATCATGCTGAACGCCGTGAACCTGACGTTCGTCGCCTTCGGCCGCGCCCTCGGCAGCGCCGACGGCCAGATCATCGTCTTCTTCGTCATGACCGTGGCCGCTGCCGAAGCGGCGGTCGGGCTGGCGATCGTCATCAGCCTGTTCCGGCATCGTGAGTCGTTGAATCCCGAAACATTCACGCTGCTGAAATGGTGACGATCCCCATGGTCGCGATCGTCGCCACGAACACGCGAACACGTGAAAGCGGAATTCCAACGGGATCTCGCCGGTTCGTGATGTCGTGGCTGAGACGCTGATGCTGGTGCTGATCCCGCTTCTCCCGCTCCTCGGATTTCTGCTGAACGCCAGCTTCGGCCGGCGGCTCGGCAAATCCGCCTCGGGCGCGATCGCCGTCGGCGCGATCGCGCTGTCGTTCGCGCTGTCGGTCGGGGCGGTGTATCGGCTGGTTCAGCTGCCGCCCGACGCGCGCGCGATCGTTCAGCACGTGTTCACCTGGATCACGTCGGGAGAGTTCGAGGCCGGGTTCACGCTGCGGCTCGATCCGCTGTCGGCGCTGATGATCCTGGTCATCACCGGGATCGGCTCGCTGATCCACGTCTATTCGACCGCCTACATGCACGAGGAGCGCGACGCCGAGTACGCCCGGTACTTCTCCTACCTGAACCTCTTCGCCGCATTCATGCTGGTCCTGGTGCTGGGCGCGAACTTCGTGGTGATGTTCGTCGGCTGGGAAGGCGTCGGCCTGTGCTCGTACCTGCTGATCGGGTTCTGGTACCAGAAGAAATCGGCGTCCGACGCCGGCAACAAGGCCTTCATCGTCAATCGCATCGGGGATTTCGGGTTCCTGCTCGGCGTGTTCCTGGTGTTCGTCCAGTTCGGCACGATCGACTTCCAGGAGGTCGCCCGCGCCGCCGCCTCGCTCAGCCCGGAGACGACATTCGGCGCCATGTCGCTGATCACGCTGTTGCTGTTCGTCGGCGCGACCGGCAAGTCGGCCCAGATTCCGCTGTTCGTCTGGCTGCCCGACGCGATGGAGGGTCCGACGCCGGTGTCGGCGCTGATCCATGCCGCGACGATGGTGACGGCCGGCGTCTACATGATCGGCCGGAACGCCGTGCTGTTCAGCCACGCGCCCGAGACGCTGGCGATCGTCGCCATTGTCGGCGCCGCGACCGCGTTCTTCGCCGGAACGATCGGCCTGGTGCAGAACGACATCAAGCGGGTGCTGGCGTACTCGACCGTGTCGCAGCTGGGATACATGTTTCTCGCCATGGGCGTCGGCGCCTTCGGCGCCGGGGTCTTCCACCTCTATACGCACGCGTTCTTCAAGGCGCTGCTGTTCCTCGGATCGGGGGCGGTGATCCACGCGCTCGCGGGTGAGCAGGATCTGCGGCGGATGGGTGGCCTTCGCCGGGAGCTGCCGATCACCTACTGGACGTTCCTGATCGGCGCGCTCGCCATCGCCGGCGTTCCCTTGCTCTCCGGCTTCTTCAGCAAGGACGAGATTCTCTTTCGGACCTATGCCTCCGGTCACACCGTGCTGTGGGTCGTTGGCCTCCTCACCTCGCTGCTGACCGCGGTCTACATGTTCCGCCTCGTGTTTCTGGCGTTCCACGGTGAACGGTACGTGCCCGCTGTCGGGCACCGGCATGCCGAGGACGAGGCGCCGGTCGTGCCCGGCGATCACGGCGCTCCTGCCGCCGGAATGGATCGATCCGGGCATCCGCACGGCCACGGTCGTCCGGGCGAGCGCCTGCACGATGCGCCGGCGCCGATGGCGCTGGCGTTGATCGCTCTCGCCGCCGGCTCGATCCTCGCCGGCTACGTCGGTCTGCCGCACGCGCTGGGCGGATCCGCGATGCTCGAGACGTTCCTCGAGCCGAGCTTCACGATCGCCGGTGCGCAGGACAGCGGCGAGCCGGCAGCAGGGGAGCCAGGCGACAGCCACGCCGCAGAGTCCGGCCAGGCGCTCGAGCTCGGGCTGATGGGGGTGTCGACCGCGGTGGCCCTCGGAGGGATTGCCATCGCCGTGTTCTTTTTCCTGAGGAACCGCGACCTGTCGGGTCGCGTCGCGGAGCGGTTCAGCGGTCTCCACACGGTGCTGCAGAACAAGTACTACGTCGATGAGATCTACGACGCCACCATCGTGCAGCCCCTGCACATCGTCTCGGAGCAGGGTTTGTGGAAGGGGATCGACGTGCGAGCCATCGACGGCGCGGTGAACGGGGTGGCGCAGGCAGTCGGCGGCCTCAGTGAACGGCTGCGCCGTCTGCAGACCGGCTCGGTCAGGGCCTACGCCGCCTCGTTGTTCCTTGGCGTGGTGCTGATACTCGGATACTACGTGTGGCGGTAAAGACCGTGTGATGCCCTTCCCGATTCTCACCTCGCTCGTCGCGGTGCCGGTGGCCGGCGCCCTTCTGCTGTTCTTCGTCCGCGACGAAGAGCAGAACGAAGGGTTGATCCGGAACATCGCCCTCGTGGTCTCGCTGCTGGTCTTTGGCGAGACAATTCTGCTGTGGTCGCGCTTCGACCCCGGCTCGGCCGAGTTCCAGTTCGTCGAGCGCTACGGCTGGATTCCGGCGTTCGGGATCGACTACGCGATCGGCGTCGACGGCATCAGCCTGCTGCTGGTGGTGCTGACAGGATTTCTCACCCCGATCGCGCTCCTCAGCTCGTGGGAGTCGGTGCACAAGAAGACGCGCGCCTTCTGCATGGTGATGTTGCTGCTCGAAAGCGCCATGTTCGGGGTGTTCCTGTCGATCGACCTGTTCCTCTTCTACGTGTTCTGGGACGCGATGCTGATCCCGATGTACTTTCTGATCGGGATCTGGGGCTACGACCGCAGAATATACGCGGCGGTGAAGTTCATTCTCTACACCATGGCCGGCAGCGTGCTGATGCTGCTGGCGATTCTCGGCCTGGCGGTGCTGCACAACCAGGTCGGCGGCGGCTACAGCTTCGACCTGCTGGCGCTGTACGAACTGGAGATTCCGGCTCACCTGCAGTTCTGGTTCTTCCTGGCCTTCGCCCTGGCCTTCGCCGTGAAGGTGCCGCTGTTTCCGTTCCACACCTGGCTGCCCGACGCCCACGTCGAGGCGCCGACGGCCGGCTCGATCATCCTGGCCGGCGTGCTCCTCAAGATGGGCACCTACGGCCTGGTCAGGTTCGCGTTCCCGCTGTTCCCGCTCGCGGCGGCCTACTTCGCGCCGTACCTGGCGCTCCTCGCCCTGATTGGCATCATCTACGGCGCGCTGGTCGCGATGGTGCAGCCGGACCTGAAGAAGCTGGTGGCGTACTCGAGCGTGAGCCACCTCGGCTTCGTGGTCCTCGGCATCGCCGCGATGAACACGCAGGGTGTCCAGGGGGCGGTCTACCAGATGCTGAATCACGGCGTCAGCACCGGCGGGCTGTTTCTGATCGTCGGGATGCTGTCGGATCGGCGCCACACGCGGCAGATCGCCGACTTCGGTGGTTTGAAGGCGGTGACGCCGCGGCTGGTCGCGGCGTTCCTGATCGTCACGCTGTCGTCGATCGGCCTGCCGGGACTGAACGGGTTCGTCGGCGAGTTCCTGATTCTGCTGGGCGCGTTTGCCTGGGATCCGCGCTATGCCGCCTTCGCCACCTCCGGGGTGATCCTGTCGGCGGTCTACATGCTGTGGATGTTCCAGCGGGTGAACTATGGCCCGGTGTCGGCGACGAACGCGGCGCTGGCCGACCTGCGGCCGCGCGAATGGGTGATGCTGGTGCCGATCATCGCGATGGTGATTCTCATGGGCGTGCTGCCCAACCTGTTCCTGCGGCCGATGGGGCCGTCGATCGAGCGCCTGCTCGAGCAGGTCCGTCGCGGCGCGCCGATCGAGGTACAGGCGAATTGATGTTCTCCGCCTTCAGCGCCGTCGTGCCGATGGCCTGCGTGACCGCCGCCGCCATCGCGGCGATGACGGCGGAGGCGTTTCGATCGCCGGGTGAGCAGATGCCGATCGGGCCGCTCGGCTACATCGGGCTTCTCGGTGCGGCGATCTCCACCTGCCTGCTGTGGGATCGCAACGCGGTCAGCTTCGGCGTCGTCGTCGCCGACAATTTCTCGCTGTTCGTGACCGGAGTGCTGATCATCGTCGGCGTGCTGTCGCTGGCGTTCTCGGCGCCGACCGTCGAGCGCGAGCAGCTGCCGGCCGGGGAGTACTACGCTCTGATGCTGTTCTCGCTCGCCGGCATGATCCTGATGGCGATGGCGTCGGATCTGCTGGTGATCTTTCTCGCGCTCGAGGTGCTGTCGCTCGGGGTCTACGTGCTCACCGGCATCCGGCGTGACTCGCCGGCAGCGACCGAGGCGGCCTTCAAGTATTTCCTGCTCGGCGCGTTCTCCAGCGCGTTCTTTCTCTACGGGATCGCCTTCACCTACGGCATGACCGGCAGCACGCGCCTCGATCGCATCGGCAGCCTGATGGCGGCGCAGTCGATGGCGCCGACCCCGATGCAGCTGCTCGCGGTCGGTCTGCTGCTGGTCGGCTTTGCGTTCAAGGTGTCGGCGGTTCCGTTCCACATGTGGACACCGGATGCCTACGAGGGCGCACCGCCTGCGGTCACCGGATTCATGTCCACTGGCGTCAAGGCGGCGGCGTTCGCCGCCTTCGTGCGGGTCTTCCTGTCGGCGTTCGAGCCGCTCCAGAGCGACTGGAGCCCGGTGCTCTGGGCGGTCGCGGCGGCGACGATGATCGTCGGGACGGTGGTGGGTGTCGTGCAGTCGAGCGTCAAGCGCATGCTGGCCTACTCGAGCATCGCCCATGGCGGCTACCTGCTGGTCGCGCTGGTGTCGGCGAACGACGTCGGCAAGGGCGCCATTCTGTTCTACCTGCTCACCTATGCGGTGACGAACCTGGGGGCGTTCGGTGTGATCGGCCTGCTCGAAACCGGCGATCGTCCGAACGATCAGGTGCGCGACTACGCCGGTCTGTGGAACGATCATCCGAGGCTGGCGATCGCGATGACGCTGTTCCTGCTGTCGCTGGGCGGCTTTCCGCCGCTCGGCGGGTTCATCGCGAAGTGGTACGTGTTCACGGCGGCGATGCAGGCCGGCTACACGTGGCTGGCGATCATCGGCGTCCTCACCAGCGTGGTGTCGGTGTTCTTCTACCTGCGCATCATCGTGATGATGTACATGACACCGTCGATGTCGCCCCTGCAGCTTCCGCCGGTGCCGAAAGCCGCCGCGATTGGCCTGGTCGCGTCGGTCGCGCTGGTGGTGTACCTGGGGATCCTGCCGAGCCGTGTGCTCGACTGGGCCGTCGCCTCCATCGGCACGATCTTCTAGGAGCGAGGCCAAGGCGGAGTGAAATCTGGACCTCTTCGATCTGCAATAGTATGGAGGTTCATCGATGGCTCCCGACCCGCCCAAGTACCGTCCCGTCGAGCGCTTCTGGCCGTACGCCGGGCTCTCCGAGCAGCCGACCGACGAAGAGCTGGCGGCGCTCGATCCCGATCTGCAGGAGGCGCTGTTCGGCACGCCGCCGCGCCCGTTTTCCATCACCCTCGTGTTTCCCAGGCTCGACACGCCTGAATTCGAGCGGGCGCTCGAACTGGCCCGCGCATCGGCGGAGTTCCGTGAAACGGGGTCCGCGGCCGCGCACCGGTATCGCGCCCGCTTCTGGCCGAGTGACGCCACACGTCTCCGGGATCTGTTCGAGATCGTCGGCCCGGCCGGCGCGACCGAGGTCCTCATCGACGACAGGCCGGTGCCGTATGCGCGGGAACTATGGCTCCCGCTGGTGTGGTTTCTCCTGCCGCGGGGATGATCCGTGGCGGTCCCGAAGCAAACAGATCGTGATCTCAACCGGCTGCAGTCGGAGCTGCAGCGGCTGGAGGCGGAGTACAACATGTTTTTTTCGGGACAGACGCCGAAGCCGCCGTCGCAGACGCGCAGCCGCGTCGACGCGATGGTCAAGCAGCTCGACCGCGTCTCTCTCGCGAATTACGCCGATCGTTTCCGCTTTACGACGTTGCAGTCCCGCTACGCGTCGCTCGTGGAGCTCTGGGACCGTGGCCTGCGCTCGAGGGAAGAAGGCCGGCCAGGCCCGTTCGCCCACCGGACGCCCCCGGACGCCGCATCGCGACGGCCCGCCGACGGCATCCTGTACGTGACGGCGCTTCGCGATCCGGCTCACCAAGCCGACAAGCTGCGGGAGCTCTACGAGTCACTCACAGAGGCGAAGCGCGGGATCGGGGAAGAGACGGTGCCGTTCCACACGTTCGCCGAACTGGTGACGCGTCAGATGACCAGGCTCGGTCGGAACGGGGACGCCGAAGTCGCGTTTCGTGTGGCGGTGAAGGACGGGAAGGTCGCGCTCACGGCACGAGCGCTGACGGGCACGAAAGGCTGATCTTGAAGGGGATGCGAACGGCCGAGGCAAGGCTGGGAGCGTCCCCCCAGCCTTTCTGCCTCAGCTCTGGTAATGGCTAGATCTTGGTGACGTTGCCGGCCTGCGGGCCCTTCGGGCCGTCAACGATCTCGAACTCAACTGCCTGGCCTTCTTCAAGCGAACGGAAGCCGTCACCCTGAATCGCCGAGTAGTGCACGAACACGTCACTGCCTCCGTCGCGTTCGATGAATCCGTAACCTTTGGCGTTGTTGAACCACTTGACCTTGCCTGTGATGCGCATCGTTCTCTTCCTGCTTGCTGGACGCCACGGGCGTCATTGAACACAAAAAAGGCCGCGTTATGCGGCCTTTCCCTTACGGCGCCAGGCCCGCCCGGCGTCCGGGAGATAATACTGGACTTCCTTCACCATGCCAAGAGCACTTCTGAGTGTGTCCGACAAGACTGGAATCACCGAGCTCGGGCGGAACTTATCGGTTCGCGGCTTCGAGCTGATTTCCACCGGAGGCACGGCCCGAGCGCTCGCTGACGCCGGACTGGCCGTCACCAACGTGTCGACCCTGACCGGTTTTCCCGAGATGCTGGATGGACGCGTCAAGACGCTCCATCCGGCGCTGCACGGCGGCATCCTGGCGCGGCGCGATCGTCCCGACGACCTGGCGACGCTCGAGGCCCACGGGCTCGGGTTGGTGGACGTGGTCGTCGTGAACCTCTATCCCTTCGTGAAGGCGGCCGCCAATCCGGCGATCCCGTTCGACGCGCTGGTCGAGGAGATCGACATCGGCGGCCCCTCGCTGGTCCGCGCCGCCGCCAAGAATTTTCGCGGCGTGCTGGTCGTCATCGATCCGGCCGACTACCAGGCGCTGGTGGACGCGCTCGATGCCGGCCCGACACTCGAGTTCCGTCTCGACCTGATGCGCAAGGCGATCGCCCATACCGCGGCCTACGACACGGCGATTGCCGCGACGCTGAACACGATCTCCCTGCAAGGCGACCGGTTCGAACGGCTGGCTGCCGGCGCAGCGTCGCTCGGCGTCGCCGTCAGCTTGTCGCTCGAGAAACTCCGCGACCTTCGATATGGCGAGAACCCGCACCAGAAGGCGGCATGGTACGTCGCCGCGGGCGCGGCGTGCCGGGGCGGGCTCGGCGCAGCCTCGATCCTGCAAGGCAAGGAGCCGTCGTATACGAACCTGCTCGATCTCGACGCGGCGGCGCGAATCGTGCTGGAGTTCGACGAACCGGCGGCAGTGGTGATCAAGCACACCAATCCCTGTGGCGCCGCGATCGGCCGCTCCGCCGCCGATGCCTACCTCCGGGCCCGCGACGCCGACCCCCTGGCGGCCTTCGGCGGAATTGTCGCGCTGAACCGTGTCCTGGACGTGGAAGCGGCGGAGGCAATCGTGTCGACGTTCATCGAAGCGGTGGTTGCGCCTGCCGTGGACAGCGCCGCCCGGCCGATTCTCGCGCGCAAGACGAACATGCGCGTCATCGCCGGCGATTTTTCGTCCCTGAAAGGGCGCGGTGTCGAATACCGAAGCATCCTCGGGGCGGTCCTGGCGCAGGAGCGCGATGTCGTCAGCGAAGCCCGGGAGCCGTGGGGCGCCGCGCCGATCGACGGGCTGAGGGTGGTCACGAAACGGCAGCCGACCACCGACGAATGGACGGCGCTCAGGTTTGCCTGGCGCATCTGCGCCCACGTGAAGTCGAACACGGTGGTCTTCACCGATTCGGCGCGGACGCTTGCGATCGGCGCCGGTCAGATGAGCCGCGTCGACGCAGTGAACGTGGCGGTGATGAAGGCGCGGGGCCCCTCGCCGGCGGCGGCACCGCTGGCGGGGTCGGTCGCGGCGTCGGACGCCTTCTTCCCGTTCAGGGACGGGCTCGATGCCGTCGCTGCCGCGGGGGCAACCGCCGTCGTACAGCCAGGTGGGTCGGTGCGAGATGCCGAGGTGATTGACGCAGCCGACGAGCACGGCGTCGCAATGGTCCTTACCGGCCGGCGCCACTTCAGGCACTGAATCCGCACGATCAGTCGGTAAGCCCCGGCGGTGCGACCCGGCGCATCCACGTCCCACGAGTCGAAGCCAGGCAACGACTCTTTTCTGATGGCAGGTGTGTCCACGAAGCCGCGACCCCCTCGACGATCGCGAAGACGTTCACATGCCGGTTCAGCGCACGCCCGGCGGGCCGAGCCCGCTGCGCACCGCCGCCAGCAGCTCGGCTCGCGTCAGCGTCGCCGGGCCGAACTTGCCGACCACCACGCCGGCGGCGTAGTTTGCCAGCGCCGCCGCTTCCGGGAGCGTCGCCCCCGCCGCCACCGCGAGCGCCACCGTGGCGATCACCGTATCGCCCGCACCCGTGACGTCTGACACTTCGCGCGCCACGGACGGGATCGGCCCTTCCGCGTCGATGCTCGATAACCACATGCCCTGCTCCCCCCGGGTGACGAGCGCAGCCTCGCAGCCGGCGCGCCGACGGAAATCGGTCGCGGCCGCCCGAGCCTCCTCATCGTTCCTGATCCGTCGATGCGTCGCAGCTTCCGCCTCATGATGATTCGGCGTGACCAGCGTCGCGCCCGCGTAGTAGTCGAGGTGTGGAATCTTGGGATCGACCAGAAGCGGCGTGTCGCTCCTCCGCGTCCGCACCAGTGAGCTCACCACTTCGCGCGTGATCGCGCCCTTCAAGTAGTCGGAGACGAGAAGAACGTCCGCCCGCGCAGCCGCCACGGTGATGCGCTCGACGATTCGCTGCTCCACTCCGGCCGCCGCGTCGGCATCGCTCTCGTAGTCGATCCGCGCCACCTGCTGGTTCCGCTCGGTGACGATACGGACCTTTTCAATGGTCGGGCGCGTCGCATCCTCCACCAGCGCCGACGGGTCGATGCCCGACGCTTCGAGCTGACGCCCGAGCCGATTGGCCGTCGCATCCACTCCGACGATGCCGACGAGCGACACCCGCGCGCCGAGCGCGGCGAGGTTGTGGGCGACGTTCGCCGCTCCACCGAGCCGGACGTGCTCCGACTGAAAACGGACGACCGGCACCGGCGCTTCCGGCGAGATCCGCGTGACGCTGCCGACGATGAAGCGATCGAGCATCACATCGCCGACCACCAGCACCTGAATCCGGTCGAGCCGTGCCAGCAGCGCTTCGGCGCGTCGCTCGTCGAGCGGCGGCAGGGTCGTCATGCGGGCGTTCGAGCGCGGCTGTTCACGCAGTCGCGACGGTCACGACGATCACGAAGCGGCATCCCGCCACAGCAACGGCCGACCATCGTGTTCATCGTGATGCAACGCGTCTTCGTGAGCCGCGTCAGGAGCGTTCCGCGGCCGGCGCGTCGATGCGCGCCCGGTGGTCGGCGGCGAACGGCAGCGTGACCAGCAGCAGGAAGAGCATCAGAAACTCTGAGTCGCCGAAGTTGTGCTCGAACAATCCGGCGGCGAGCATCGACACGAGCGCCGCCAGGGCCGCGCCGCTGACCAGCCGGAGACGTCCGGTCCGGAATCTGCGAACCAGATCGAACCCGAGCAGGCCGATGAACGCCACCCAGATGGCGAGCGCCGGCAGCCCGCGCTCGGCGGCGATCTGCAGCGGGACGTTGTGCAGGTGAGGGTTGACGATCTCGACCGCGTCGGGATCCCGGTATTCCGCATACAGCTGTTGCACCATGTTCGGCCCGACGCCGACCAGCGGATGGGCGCGGACCATGTTCACCCCTTCGCGCATCATGGCGGCGCGGTCGCGAATCGTCGGGTCGTTCAGGTCGTACATCGACCAGGCCCGCTGCATGATGGCCGCCGGCGCGGACGCGAACAGCACCGCGGCGAGAACCGGCATGATCGCCAGAAGCCGGAAGTCCTTGAGCGTCAACAGCACCGCCGTCGCGACGCAGGCGCCGACCCAGGCGCTGCGGGTGAACGTCAGCACCACCGCCATCGCCAGCGCCGGCATCACCAGTGCGGCCCACAGGCGCTCGCCGCGGCCGAACAGGATCCGGGCGAGCGCGACGCCGATGACGAGCATCAGCAGGCCGGAGTAGGTCATGTAGTGGCCAAGCGTGCCCTGCGGCCGCTGGCCGAGATGATCGTAGTGGAGCAGGCCGTACTGAAAGATGCCGAACAGCGCGCTCGCCGCGCCGGCCGACACAATCACGGTCAGCATGGTTGCCCCCCGCGTGCCGGACACGAACCGATGGGCCACCGGGACGATCAGGAACAGCGCGAGCTGCTTCGAGTCGGCGAGGCTGAGCGCCGGCTGCCCGGAGAACGCCGCCGAGACCAGCGTCGCCGCCGCGTACGCAAGGAGCGGCCAGAAGAAGCGCGGCGCCGAGAAGCGCTCGCGCCCGACCACCAGGACGGCGAGCCAGAAGATGACCGCGGCCGCCAGCAGGATCTGCCCGACCGCGATCGACAGCTGCAGAGAGGCGCCGACCCCGAACAGCGACCAGAGGCCGAACAGCTCGAGCCGTTCGGTTGGCGACATGCTGTCGTCGGATGCCGCCGGTACGGCTGCGTGAGCGCTATTCATCCTGGCATCCGTCGCGTTCCCCAATCTTATCCGTTCTGGCCAGCAGTCGGGCCGCGGCGCCGACCACGTCGCCGGGCCGGATCCGCGTCAGGCAGCGGAAATCGCCCGGCGCACACACCCGCTGGTCGCACGGACGGCAGGGCAGCCCCTCGACTTCGACGGCGGCGGCGATCCAACGCGACGATCGCCACGGCGCCGAGCGCGCCGGCAGCGTCGGGCCGTACAGCGAGACGATTGGGGCCGGACCGGTGGACGCGATGTGCATCGGCCCGCTGTCACCGCCGACGTACAGCGCCGCTCGGTCGGTCAGAGCCCTGAGCTCGACGAGCGAGAACTCGCCGCAGTCGATGATGCGGTGCCGGGTGTCGGGTGGAAGCTGCCGCCGGGCGTCCGCAATCACGCGTGCGAGCGCGTCGCGTTCGGACGGCCCGCAGGTGAAGACAATGTACGACCCGCCATCGATCGCCGCCAGATCCGCGGCGACCGTCGCGAACGATTCGAGCGGCCATCGCCTGAACGGGTTGCCGGCGCTCACATGCACGACGACGAGGCGGCCCTCGGCGGGGACGCCCTGGCGGGCGAGCCGGCCGTTCACGATGATGGCGACAGCCGGGTCGGCGACCATCTCCACCGGATACCGCTCCCGATCGGGAGCCCCGATGCCGGCGGCCGTGAGGAGATCCCATTGATTCTCGACCGAATGCCGCGCCCGCAGCCGGCGCGGCCGGCTGACGGCGCGGGTGTACATCCAACTCCGTCCCGCCACTCGGTATCCGATTCGAGCTGTCGCGCCGCTCAACCACGTCAGGAGCGATGCGCGGGGCCGCCGTGAAAGTCGATCGCGATGTCGTAGGCAGAGCGGCGCAGCCGGCGGCCCAGTGCAAGGTCGGCCCGCAGTCCCGCCAGGCCAGTCAGGCGCGGCGCGACGATCACCTCGGCGAGGTGCGGGCTGTTCAGAACGACCGGCGCCGCGGCCGGCTCGACAATGTAAGTGATGCGGGCGTCTGCGAAGTGCTCTCGAAGTGCCCGGAGCGCCGGCGTCGTGAAAATGACATCCCCGATCTCACGCAGACGAACGACGAGAATCCTCAATCTTCAATCAATTCTTCAGCCAGGCTTCCGTGCATCCCGAGACGCCTCGCCCCGCTCTTGACGGCCTCGATCCTCCCTCGATCCGATGTCGCAATCGTCGATCTTCAATCTACAATCTTCAATCTTCGATCGTGGCCTCGTCGATGAGCATCACCGGGATGTCGTCCTTGATCGGGTAGACCCGATGACAGGTGCCACACTTGAGCGCCGTGTCGTTCTTGACCAGCGCAACCGGGGTTTTACAGAGCGGACAGGCGAGAATCTCGAGCAGTTCAGGGTCGACGGCCATGCGGGGAATATATGACACTCTCCGGCTTTTGTGGAACAATTCGAGCTATGAAGGTGGTAGTCATCCTCGCTGTACTGGGTCTCCTGGCGCCGCCGGCGGCCGCCGTGCAGCCAGCGGCTGCGGATCAGCCGCTGGCCCCGCAGGCGACCGATCGCGTGGCCGAGGCGTATGAGCAGTTCCTCCGCGCTCACATGTTCGAGGAGGACGAGAACGTCGAGGCGGCCATCGCCGCCTACAAGCGGGCGATGACGCTCGACCCGGGCGCCGCCGACATTCCGGCCGACCTCGCCGAGCTTTACATGCGGGAGGATCGGGCTGCCGAGGCGGTGGCGACCGCTGAACAGTCGCTGAAGATCGACGCGGGCAATCGCGAAGCGCACCGGGTCCTCGGCACGGTTTACGCGTCGCTCGCAACCGGCACGCCGGACAGCAGCCGCGGCTCGAACCGAGGCTCGCGGCGGGAGAACCTGACCAGAGCGATTCAGCACCTCGAGCGGACGATCGAACCGCCGGTCGTGTCGGTTGATGCCAACGTCCGCGCCATTCTCGCGCGCTTGTATGTCGCGGCGGCCGATTACGACAAGGCGATTCCGATGCTGTCCGATCTCGTGAAGCAGGAGCCGGGCTGGGGCGATGGTCCCACGCTCCTGGTCGAGGCGTACTCGGCGGCAGGCCGCGGAGCCGAAGCGATCGCGTTTCTCGAAGAAGCGGCCGCCGACAACCCGCAGCTCTTTGCGAGTCTCGCCGACTTCTACGGCCGTGAACGCCGATGGAGCGATTCGGCGGCAGCCTATCAGCGCGCGCTGCAGAGGAGCCCGCGAAGCTTCGACCTGCGCGTCCGCATGGCGTCGTCGCTGTTGAATGCCGGGAATCGCGCCGACGTCGTCAAGGCCCGCGAAGCGTTGCGGGAAGCGCTGGAGATGCGCGGCACCGAGGAGCGCGCGCTCTATTTGATGTCGCAGGCGGAGCGCCGGCTGGGCGAGGGCGAAGCCGCCGAAGCGACGG
>WHSN01000064.1 GCA_009380045.1 Luteitalea sp. | reverse complement strand
GGTCGCCAGGTGGTGGCGGCGATCGAGGCGGTGCACGGTGATCTGCTCGAACGAAGCGTGGCGGTGCTCTGCGGCCGCGGGAACAACGGCGGCGACGGGTTCGTGGTGGCGCGCACGCTGCTGCAGCGCGGTGTCGGCGTCTCGGTGTTCGTGATCGGACGCGTCGCCGACGTGCGCGGCGACGCTCGCGCCAACCTCGAGATCCTCGGGCGTCTGGGCCTCACCGTGGTCGAGATCAGCGACAGCCAGGCGTGGGAGCTGCACTTCACGGAGGTGAGCGACTGCGCGCTCATCATCGACGCGATCTTCGGGACCGGTTTGAACGCGCCGCTGTCAGGATTGATGGAGACGGTGGTGGCGGACGTGAACGGATCCGGCGTTCCGGTGGTCGCGATCGACCTGCCGTCGGGTTTGTCGGCCGATTCCAACCGGACCGTCGGCGACTCGATCGAAGCCGGAATGACGGTCACGCTCGGCGCGCCGAAACTGTCGCTGGTGCTGCCTCCGGCTGAAACCCGCGCCGGCGACATCGTCATCGCCGACATCGGGATCCCGCTCGGCGTGATCGATCAGCTCGATGGTCCCCGCGTCGATCTGCTGACGAGGGCGTCGATGCGCGAGCTGATCACGCCCCGCACTCCCGACACCCACAAGGGGGACTTCGGCCACGTGCTGGTGGTCGCCGGGTCGCGCGGCAGGACCGGGGCGGCGCATCTCGCGGCGCTCGGCGCGCTGCGGTCCGGCGCCGGGCTGGTGACCGTGGCCACACCCGCCTGCTGCCAGTTCGTGGTGGCGGCGATGGGTCCGGAGTACATGACCGAACCGATCGCCGAGACGATGGAAGGCCTCGATCCCGAGGGGGTCGACGCGGTCCTCGATCTGGCCCGTGACGTGGTGACGATCGGGCCAGGTCTCGGGCGGGGCCGCGGCACCCGCGACTTCATCCGCGCGTTCGTCGATCGCGCGACCATGCCGCTGGTGATTGATGCCGACGGGTTGAATGCGTTCACCGACGATCCGGATCGACTGAGCGGCCGGGACGGTCGCGATGTGATCATCACGCCGCATCCCGGAGAAATGGGCCGGCTGGTCGGCATGTCGGCGGACGAAGTGCAAGCGAGCCGGCTGGAGATCGCGAGAAACTTCGCCACCGCGCACCACGTCTACGTGATCTTGAAAGGCCACCGGACGCTCGTCGCCACTCCGGACGAGAAAATCTTCATCAACCCCACCGGCAACGCCGGGATGGCCACGGGCGGGACCGGCGATGTCCTCGCAGGGATGATCGCGGCATGGCTGGCGCAGTTGCTGGACGCGGAGGCGGCGTGCAAGATCGCCGTCTACCTGCACGGCCTCGCGGGCGATCTGGCGGAAGCCGACGAAGGCGAAGTCGCCATGACGTCGGCCGACGTGGCCGCGCACCTTGGCGACGCCGTGCTCGAGCTCACCGCCCGCCGCAAGGTGGTCGAGGGACACGGTTCGACCTAGTCCTGGTGTGAAAACAGTCATCACCAACTCCGAAGCCGAGACGGCGGCGGTCGGCCGGGAGCTCGCGACCACACTGACCGCCGGCGCGATCGTGCTGCTGCAAGGCGATCTGGGCGCCGGCAAGACCGCGTTCGTCCGCGGCATCGCCGAGGGTCTTGGCATTCCGCCGCTCGAGGTGAGCAGCCCGACGTTCACGCTGGTGCAGGAGCACCGGGGAGGCCGGCTGCCGCTCTATCACGTCGACCTCTACCGTCTGCGTCCGGTGGAGGTGGACGATCTCGGCCTCGACGAGATGACCCTCGACGCCGGGGTGACCGCCATTGAATGGCCCGAGCGCTTGCCCCGCCAGTTCGCCGATGCGCTGATCGTGCACCTCGAACACCGCGACGGCGATCAACGGCTGATCCGGATTGAGGAATCAGGCGGACGGCTCAACCCCTGACTTGTTGGAGCCGTTTCACCCCGGGTGCGACTTCGGTCACCCCAGTTGAGTCGGCGAGCCCACGAGCAGGCGAGCGGCGCGGCCAGCCCGCGATCGCGCCAGCGGCGTCTCATTCCGATCGGTAGTTCGGCGCTTCCTTGGTGATCGCCACGTCGTGGACGTGGCTCTCGCGGAATCCGGCGGGGGTGATGCGAATCAGCGTGGCCTTGCGCTGCAGCTCGCCAATCGAGCCCGACCCGCAATAGCCCATGCCGGCGCGGAGACCGCCGACCAGTTGATGCACCATCGCCGCGACGCTGCCCTTGTGCGCCACCCGGCCCTCGATTCCCTCCGGCACCAGCTTCTCGCTGGCCGCAATGCCGTCGAGGTCGAAGTCGTCCTGGAAGTACCGATCGCGGCTGCCGCGGCGCATCGCGCCGATCGACCCCATCCCGCGGTACTCCTTGAAGCTCCGTCCCTGGTACAGAATCATCTCGCCGGGGCTCTCGTCGGTGCCGGCGAAGAGGTTGCCGATCATCGTCGTGCTGGCCCCGACCGCGAGCGCCTTGGTGATGTCGCCGGAGAAGCGGATGCCGCCGTCGGCGATGACCGGCACGTCGTGGCCCTCCGCGACCCGGGCGCAGTTCACAATCGCCGTGATCATCGGCACGCCGATTCCCGCCACGACGCGGGTGGTGCAGATGGAGCCGGCACCAATCCCGACTTTCACCGCGTCGACACCCCGGTCGATCAGGGCGGTCGTGCCTTCCGCGGTGGCGACATTGCCGGCGACGAGCTCGACATCGGGAAAACGCTCGCGGATCGACGCCACCATGTCGAGCACCCCTTGCGAGTGGCCGTGCGCGGTGTCGAGCACCAACACGTCGACGTTTGCGGCGGCAAGCGCGGACGCGCGCTCGATGGTGTCCCGGGCGACGCCGATTGCCGCGCCGCAACGCAAACGCCCGAGGGCATCCTTCGAGGCGATTGGATACTTGACCGCCTTCTGAATGTCCTTGACCGTAATCAGCCCCTTCAGCCGGTAGTTGCGGTCGACGACGAGAAGCTTCTCGACCTTGTGCTGATGGAGGATCTCCCGCGCCGAGTCGAGCGTCGTGCCGACCGGCACCGTGATCAGGTTCTCGTGCGTCATCACGTCGGAGATCGGCCGGTTGACGTTGGTCTCGAACCGCAGATCGCGGTTGGTCAGGATGCCGACCAGCCGCCCCTCTTTGCTGCCGTCCTCGGTGATCGGCACGCCCGAGATCCGGTACTTCTTCATCAGGTCGAGCGCTTCGTAGATGCGATGGGTCGGGGAGAGCGTAATCGGATCCACGATCATCCCGCTCTCGGAACGCTTCACCCGATCCACCTCCGACGCCTGCTCCTCGATCGACAGGTTCTTGTGGATCACGCCGATCCCGCCATGCTGCGCCATCGCGATGGCCAGCCGCGACTCGGTCACCGTGTCCATCGCCGCGCTCACCAGCGGCACGTTCAGCCGGATTCGCCGGGTCAGCAGCGTGCTGACGTCGACCTGGGACGGCAGCACCGTCGAGTGCTGCGGCTCCAGCAGCACGTCGTCGAAGGTCAACGCGGTGGAGAGAGCGGCCTCGACGGAGACGCGAGATGGCGATTCGGTTTTGAGTGGCATGGCAGATACAAAAAAGGCGGGCCGGCGGGCCCGCCTTCAGCTTTCAGGCAGACGCTGCGGGGCTGGCCCCGTGACATTTCTTGTACTTCTTCCCGCTGCCGCACGGGCACGGATCGTTCCTCCCGACCTTGGGCATGTCGCGACGCACGGTCTTCACCTCGGCGTCGTCTCCGCCGACGCGTGCCGGCTGGAGCCCGCGGGCGGGCGCCGCCGCCGCCGACGCAGTTCTCGAAGCCCTGGCAAACGCCGGCTCGGGTATTCGAGCGCCGAACGCCGAAGCGGATTCAGACGAGGGATCGTTGAGCACGAGCTGCGACCTGCCGGACGGCCGCGCCACGGCGGCACGACGGGGCGCCGGCACCGCCGTTCCACTGCCGCCATCGGTCAGGATCGGCCGCAGCCACCACAGGTAGCGAACGATCTCCTCATCGACCCGCTCCTTCATCGCCATGAACATGGCGAAGCTTTCCTTCTTGTACTCGACCAGCGGATCGCGCTGACCGTACCCCCGGAGGCCGATCCCGTCTTTCAGGTGATCCAGGCTGTACAGGTGATCCTTCCACTGGGCGTCGACGATCTGCAGCATGATGTCGCGCTCGACGCGCTGCAGCACCTCGCGGCCGACCAGCTGTTCCTTCTCGTCGTAGGACGACCGGATCGTCTCCCACAGCACGTCGCGAATCTCATCGGCGGTGCGGTCGGCGAAATCCGCCGCATTGACCGGGACCGCGAACACCCGGGTGACCTCACGGGTCAGCGCGTCGAGATCCCATTCTTCGGCGTCGGCCTCGTTCGGCGTGTAGGTGGCGACCAGCGAGTCGAGCAGATCTTCGGCGAGCGTCGTCAGGTAGTCGCGCGTGCCGATCACCTCCTCCTGATCGTCTTCGTCGCTCAACCGAATCTGGCCATCGAGGATCTGGCGGCGCAACGCGTAGATGTTCTCGCGCTGCTTGTTCATCACGTCGTCGTACTCGAGCAGGTGCTTGCGGACCGAGAAGTTCTGGGCCTCGACCTGACGCTGGGCGCGCTCGATCGCACGGGTCACCATGCCGTGCTCGATCGGAACGCCCTCCTCCATCCCGAGCTTCTGCATCAGACCGGAGATGCGATCGGATCCGAAAATCCGCATCAGGTCGTCCTGCAGCGACAGATAGAAGCGTGAAGATCCCGGGTCGCCCTGGCGACCGGCGCGGCCGCGCAGCTGATTGTCGATGCGGCGCGCCTCGTGACGCTCGGTGCCGACGATGTGCAGACCCTCGAGGCGCACGACTTCCTCGTGCTCGGTCTCGGTGAGGCGCTTGAAGTGCTGGAAGATCCGGTCGTACTCCGGCTTCGCCACTCGATAGAAGCCGTCGAGGTGGTAGTAGTAGACGAACTGCTCGTCCTCGATGAACCGTTCCTGCCCCTTCGGCAACCGCTCGGCGATCTGCTCCGCCAGCGCCTGCTGGCGGGCCATGAACTCCGGGTTGCCGCCGAGCAGGATGTCGGTGCCGCGACCGGCCATGTTCGTCGCAATCGTCACCGCACCCTTGCGTCCGGCCTGGGCGACGAACTCGGCTTCCTGGGCGTGGTATTTCGCGTTCAGCACGACGTGCTTGTCGGAATCGCCGCCGGTCGTGGTGCCGCGCTTCAGCCCGCGGCGGTCGAGCAGCGTCGAGAGCTTCTCGGACTTCTCGATCGAGACCGTGCCGACGAGCACCGGCCGGCCTTTCTGGTGCTCATCGATGATGTCGGTGACGATCGCGTCCCATTTTTCCGTTTCGGTCCGGTAGACCAGGTCCGGCTGCTCGATGCGACCGAGCTTCCGATTCGGCGGGATCACGATGACGTCGAGCTTGTAGATCTTGGCGAACTCTTCGGCTTCGGTGTCCGCGGTGCCGGTCATGCCGGCCAGCTTCTTGTACTTGCGGAAGTAGTTCTGGAAGGTGACGGTCGCGAGCGTCTGGTTCTCGCGCTCGATCTTGACCTTTTCCTTCGCTTCGACCGCCTGGTGCAGGCCGTCGCTCCAGCGGCGGCCGGGCATCAGCCGGCCGGTGAACTCGTCGACGATCACGACCTCGCCATCCTTCACCATGTAGTCGACGTCGAGGCGGAACAACGCGTGCGCGCGAAGCGCCTGATCGACGTGGTGCTTGATGTGGGCGTTCTCGAGGTCGTAGATGTGGCCGCCGTTCAACCGGTTAAGCAGCATCTGCTCGATCTTGGCGGTCCCGCTCTCGGTGAGCGTCACGGTCTTGTGCTTCTCGTCGACGATGTAGTCGCCGGTCGTCTCCAGCTGTTCGCGCTCTTCCGCCTTGGCGTCGCCGCGGATCACCGCGCCGGGCTTCAGCCGCGGAATGAGGCGATCCACCTCGTAGTACAGGTCGGTCGATTCCTCGGCCGGGCCGGAAATAATGAGCGGCGTCCGCGCTTCGTCGATCAGGATGCTGTCCACCTCGTCGACGATGGCGAAGTTGTGCCCGCGCTGAACATAGTGCGCGAGCTCGAACTTCATGTTGTCGCGAAGGTAGTCGAATCCGAACTCGTTGTTGGTGCCGTAGGTGATGTCAGCGGCGTAGGCGACCTGCCGCTCGGCATCGTTCAGCTCGTGCTGAATGACGCCGACGGTCATGCCGAGGAACCGGTAAATCTTGCCCATCCACTCCGAATCGCGGCGGGCCAGGTAGTCGTTCACCGTCACGACGTGGACGCCGTTGCCTGCGAGGGCGTTCAGGTAGGCTGGCAGGGTCGCCACGAGGGTCTTGCCTTCGCCGGTCTTCATCTCGGCGATGCGTCCCTGGTGAAGCACGGCGCCGCCGATGAGCTGGACGTCGAAGTGCCGCATGTTGAGCGCGCGGAGGCCGGCCTCACGCACGACGGCGAAGGCATCGGGCAACAGATCGTCGAGGGTCTCACCCCTCGAGAGGCGCTCGCGGAACTCGGCCGTCCTGCCGCGTAACTGCTCGTCGGTCAAGCCTTTGACCGACGCTTCGAGGGCGTTTACCGACTCGACGACCGGACGCAACCTTTTCAGGTCACGCTCGTTCTGTGTGCCGATTACCTTCGCAAGGAATGTCTGGAGCATCTAGAGCGCTGGGCGCACTGAGGGTAATCAAGCGATTGTAACAGATGTAGTGCGGCCCATTCCGGCCGCCGCCCGCCTTCTCACTGTGGACGGCAGCCGTGTTGGCGCAATCGTGTTACCCGCCGTGACCGCAGGTTCCGCTCAGCGTTGCGCCGGCTGGGTGAGCAGCTGCAGAGGGTTGAGCAGCCGGCCATTCGCCAGGATCTCGTAGTGGAGATGCGCGCCGGTGGAGCGGCCGGTGGATCCGACGAGGCCGATCACATCGCCGCGTCTTACGGTCGCCCCAGGCGCCACCTTGAACCGGCTCAGATGACCGTAGCGCGTTGTCAGTCCGAATTCGTGGCTGAGCACCACGAAATTGCCGTACTCCCCTGTATACGACGCCGATTCCACCCGGCCGTCGGCCGTTGCGTAGACCGGCTGTCCCTTTTCGGTCGAGATGTCGAGTCCCTGGTGGAAGCCTGCCTCGCCCGTGAACGGATCGGATCGGCCGCCGAATCTGCCGGTGAGCCAACCATGGGCCGGCCAGATCGACGGAGTTGCCGCCGCGAGCGCTTCCTGCCGCTCAACGTCCTTCCGGACATTCCGGAGGCGGCTTTCGAGGCCCTGCAAGAGCGTTCGCAAGACGCCGAACGTATCTTCCGGGGAAACGAACGATGAGGAAAGGACGTTCGACAGGGCGGTGCTGGCCGACGAGCCACCCGACGACGAGCCACCGGCCGCGCGAGCCTTGACGACTGCCGGTAACTTCTGCATCGCCCGGGCCTGCGCCGGGTCGAGGGCCGACCGCGCGCCGAGCTCGTTGATCACCTCGTCAAGCGACTGGATCTGCGTCGTCAGTGCTCTGGTGGTTTCGCGATAGTTGCCATTCTCGGCTTTGAGCTCTTCCGTTGTGGTGCGCAAGTGATGGAGCTCGAGTCCGGCGCTCCGCATGGCGCCAAACCCGATCAGCACGGGCAACATGAGAACCGCCGTCACGCTGGTGACGGCCGCGCGGAGGCTGATCGTGAGGCGACGGACGACTCCATTCGAGCGATCGGCGATGACTATGGTGTAGCGGCGCGAAGGCATAACCTCACTGAATACGGTGGTCCAATATGCTCAAAAGGATAATAAGGTGCGGCAGGGCCGCAACAGGAGCGTCGGAACTGTAACACACGGAACGTTCGACGCCCAAGACCGTTTTCGATCGAGGAAGAACAAGATCGGCGATCAACTCATCAAAAAAGGATTCACCCTTACACAGATACCCTGAACTGGAGCGCCTCCGCGACGTGGTCGGCGCCCACATCGGGATGCGCCTCGAGATCGGCGATCGTCCGCGCCACCTTGCGAACGCGATCGTATCCACGTGCCGTCAAGCCCAGTCGCCGGATCGCAGCGCCGAGCATGCGCAACGCGGAGGGATCGAGCCGGCACCAGCGCGCCAGCAGACCCGGCGTGAGCTCGGCGTTGGTTGCGATCCGCTCCGTCGCATAGCGTTGCGATTGACGGCTGCGGGCGGCAACCACGCGATCCAGTACCTTCTCCGAGCACTCGCCCAGCGCACCATCGGCAAGGGACTCCGGTGGAACAGCCGGCACCTCCACCGTGAGGTCCAGCCGATCGCGCAGAGGGCCGGAGAGTCGGGATCGGTACTGGAGCAGCTGCTGCGGCGTGCACCGGCACTCGCGCGCGGCGTCTCCCGCGAACCCGCAGGGGCACGGGTTCAGCGCCGCCACGAGCAGGAAGCGCGCCGGGAACACCGCGCTGCGCGTCGATCGGGCAATGGTGATTGTGCCCTCTTCGAGCGGCTGGCGCAGCAGATCCAGCACGTGGCGATGGAATTCGAGCATCTCATCGAGAAACATCACCCCGTGATGAGCCAGGCTGATCTCGCCTGGCCGCGGCTGGGAGCCGCCGCCGACCAGCGCCGCGTTCGAGATCGTATGGTGGGGCGCCCGGAAGGGGCGATGCGCGAGGAGAGCCGATCCGGCCGGCAGCAGCCCGGCAACCGAGTGCACCGCCGACACCTCCAACGCCTCGTCGAAGGTCAGCGGCGGCAGGATACCGGGCAGCCGGCGGGCCATCATCGTTTTCCCTGCCCCGGGTGGTCCCACAAACAGGAGATTGTGTGCACCCGCCGCCGCAATCTCCAGCGCGCGGCGGGCCAGCAACTGACCGCGCACATCGCGCAGATCTGGTGGCGGGACGCGAACCGGCTCCGGGAGAGCCGGAGCAGGCGCCACCGTGCCTGGCTGATTGAGAGCGTCAACCGCCTGGGTGAGCGACGATACGGCCAGTACCGAGAGCCCGCCCACGACCACCGCCTCGGCTGCGTTCACGCGCGGAAGCAGGATGCTGGCAACGCCGTCGCGACGCGCCGCAGCCGCAATCGGCAGCACCCCACGCGCGGCCTGAATCGATCCGTCGAGCGACAGCTCGCCGAGCACGACCACGTCCGCAATGTCCCGGCGTTCGACGACGCCCTGCGCGGCGAGAATTCCGAGCGCGATCGGCAGGTCGAACGCGGCGCCCGACTTCCGCAGGTCCGCCGGCGCGAGGTTCACGGTGATGCGATGAGCCGGGAAGTCGAAGCCCGAGTTGCGGATGGCACTCCTGACGCGATCGCGGCTCTCGCGAACGCTCGCGTCGGGGAGGCCGACCATGGTGAAGCCGGGCATGCCGAACGACACGTCCACCTCCACGTGCACCGGCGAGGCTTCGACTCCGAAGACCGCGGCCGTACGAAGGCAGGCGAGCATCGCCTCCGCGCCTGCAAACGGCACGACTCACGGGGGGCATGCCTGCTTTCAATGACTTACGCGAGCCGTTTCGGCGCAGATCGAAAATTCTGCAGAGCGTGAACGAGGACGGGTGCGCAGGATGGGCGAAGGCCACGGGGATCACGAGGATCACGAAGCCTTCGGCAAAAGAACTTCGTGTTCCTTCGTGATGAGACTGCTACGGCGGATCGAAATGCGGTCTAGTTCGCGCGAGCGGTGTAGATGGTGAGGCGCTGGCCCGCCAGGATCTGTGTGCCGGGGATCCGGTTCCAGGTCTGGAGTGACGCCACCGTGGTTCTGAAGATCCGGGCGATGGAAGCAAGCGTGTCGCCCCTCTTCACCTCATAGAACACCCGCACGCGGTCGGAGCTCGAGGATTCGACCGTCGCGACAACGGCGTCGGGGGCGAGGGCCCTGGAATCGGCGACCGGGACGGTGCGGTCGGTTCGAGCCGCCATCAGAACTGTGGACTCGCGCGGCACCATGAGCTTGGTCCCAGCCATCACGCGGGCGGTGACCTTCATGTAGTTCGCCTCCGCGAGGTCGGTACGGCTGACGCGGAGCAGCCGCGCGATCTTGATGAGGGTATCGCCCTTCTTCACCGTGTACCAGTTGAGCGACGCCAGATCGTGCGTCGACGCCTCTTCGAGGCGCGCCTTCACCGTTGCGGCCGTGCCCACCGGCACCTTCAAGTCGTACGCGTCGCTGTTGACCGGCGTCGTCCAGCGGCGCAGCTCCGGGTTGAGCGCCTGAATCTCGCCGATGGTGGTGTCCGCCCATTCCGCCACCCGACGAAGGTCGACGGGGCGGGGAAGCGTGACGGTGTCGTACACGTGCGGCGGCTCGGTCTCGAAATCGAACCCGTACTGCGCCGGGTTCCGGGCGATGACGATGGCTGCCAAAATCATCGGCACGTAATCGCGCGTTTCGCGCGGCAGCACCCGCTTCTTCTCGGCCAGCCTCCAGAAGTCGTCCAACCGCGTCGCTTTCACCGCTCGCTGGAGCCGGCCGGGGCCGCCGTTGTAGGACGCCAGCGCCAGGTGCCAATCGCCATCGAAGATTTTCGCCAGGGCGCGGAGATACTTCGCCGCCGCCACCGTGGCTTTTTCCGGATCCGACCGCTCGTCGATGTACCAGTCCTGCCGCAGCCCGTTCTCGACGCCCGTGCCGCGCATGAACTGCCAGACGCCCTTGGCCTTTGCGCGGGACAGAGCATTTGGTTTGAACGCGCTCTCGACGAGCGGCACGTACGCCAGGTCGAGCGGCAGCCCCTCGGCGCGGAAGACGTTCTGAATCATCGGCAGGTACTTGCTGCCGCGTCTCATCCCTTCCTCGAGAAAACCGTGCAGCCGGCCCTGGAACAGCTCGATGAACGCGAGGACCCGCCGATTGAGCGGGATGGGAATGTCGTGCTCGCCGGACTGCAGGTCGGATTTCACCGTGTCGGTGAGCGCGGGCGCCGGCTCGGGAACCAGGGTTGCCGACATGGCCAGCAATTCGTCGATCGACGCCGGCTCGTATTGCTTCTCCGTGAACCCGTCACCCTCGGCCAGCGCTTTCACCTCGTAGGTGCTGATCCGATCGACGAGGCGGTCGAAATACTCGCGAATGCGAGGCTCCGTGCGCCCGCCGTAGGGCGACTCGAGCAGCACGTTGACGGCGCGATCGAACTCCACCTTGGCGCCGCCGACATGCCCGAGCTCCAGCTCACGCTGGCCAGCCTTGAAATGACTGTCTGACTGGGAAATAAGGGTGAGAACAGGATCCTCGACTATTACCGGAGGCAGTTGCGGCGGTGCAAGAAGAACGGTCGCAGGAGCGGAAGGTACCATGCGCACGGTCTTGCCCTTGCCCGCGCCGCACGCCGCGACGATCGGCAGCACGAAGACAAGAAAAAGCCTGGGGAGTAGACGTCGGTCCATCGGGCGCTCCGCGATCGCGCTGGCCGCCCTGTCGGGAGACCGGCATATCGTAAGTCGCCCCCTGACGGGGGCTCCGGTTAACTTCGGACCCGGGCGGGCGGCGAGCGCTCACCCAGACCCTTACGTGTAGCCGAGGGCTAGTGCCCCCGCCTGAGAACGAAGGCTCGCGCCTTCGCCAATGGCGGGGGCATCCTACCATCGGTTCCGCGCTCGGTCAAACAACAAGTCCAGCAGACTGAGCAATAACGGGGAATGGACCGTGGCTAACCTCCCCAGGGCGCGATGGTGAAGACACGGTGCTGCTCGGCGAGATCGCGGGCGGCCGGTGTGACGATGGCGCGCTCGGACACCACGAGTTTGCGGCCCGCCTGAATCGCGGACCGGACGTCGTCTTCGCACACGAAATCGAGTGGGGGGCCAGCGGTCTCCGACCTCTCGCTCGAGGCGGCAAGCGGCGGACCACCTGCGGGGGGCCTGAATCCGCCGCCGGTGTAGCCGCGCAATCCGAGGAACTGGTCAATCCGCTGGGTCAGGAGGTCGGCCGGGATGCCGGTCGATTCCGGCGTCTGAACGGGATCAATCGGCAATCGCTCGCCCCCGGCACCCGCCGCCGCGGGGGAGGTGGCAGGCATCCGCGGCGCGCCAGGGCTGCCGGCCTGCTCGAACCGATTCGAGACCGGCGTGATCTCGTAGGCGACGCGCTTGACATTCAACAGATGCCGCGGCGAGATGTTGTCGGAAGTGATGTTGCCACCGTAGCCGCCGCACCCGAGGGTCATGGCGGGGTCCAGGCCTGTCGTGAGGCCGATGGAGCCGTGCGTCGTCGGGGAGTTGACCACTATCCGGAACGCCGGCTTCTTGAGGCCGAACTCGAGAATCACCTGGTCGTTCTGCGAGTGGATGGACATGGTGTGGCCCATCCCTCCGTAGCGCAGGATCTGCTTGCAGCGCTCGCAGCCCTCGCGCCAGTCTCGAACGACATAGTAGGACAGGACAGGACAGAGTTTTTCGATCGACAGCGGGTAGTCACGACCGACGCCGTCAAGCGGCGCAATCAGGACGCGCGTTTCCGCCGGAACCGTGATCCCGCATTTCCCGGCGATGAACGTCGCGCTCTTCCCGACCAGAGCCGGATTGGGCAGCCGCTGAGGCGTGACCAGCATCCGCGTCACGGCGTCGATCTCCGACTTGGACAGGAAGTGACTGCCCTGGGCCTGGAACTCACGCTTCACGGCAGGGGCGATCGGCTCGTCGACGACGACCGAGTTCTCTGACGAACAGAGCACCCCGTTGTCGAACGTCTTTCCCGTGACGATGTCGCGGACCGCCTTCTTGAGATCCGCGGTCCGCTCGATGAAAGCCGGGGCATTTCCGGGACCGACGCCGTAGGCCGGTTTGCCGGCGGTGTAGGCGGCGCGGACCAACCCCATGCCACCGGTAGCGAGAATCACCGCCACGTCGCGGTGCTTCATGAGCTCCTGCGTGCCCTCGAGGGTGACCGTCGTCATCCAGTTGATCGACCCCTGGGGCGCTCCGGCGCCCCGGGCCGCTTCGTCCATCACTTCCGCGACGCGGGTGATGCACTTCACCGCCGACGGATGGGGGCTCAAGACCAGTGGACAGCGCGCTTTGAGCGAGATCAGGATCTTGTAGATGGCGGTGGAAGTCGGGTTGGTCGATGGGACGACCGCGGCCACAACGCCAAACGGCTCGGCGATCTCGATCACCCGTCGCGCCTCGTGCCGCGCGACCACCCCGACCGTCTTCATGGGCCGGATGAACCGGTAGACCTTTTCGGAGGCGAATAGATTCTTCTGGACCTTGTCGGCAGCGACGCCGTAGCCCGTTTCCTCGACCGCAAGCTGGGCGAAGGCCTGGGCATGCGACGTCGCGGCGGCGGCCATGGCGTCGACGATGGCGTCGATCCGCTCCTGGCTCAGCTCGGCGAGCTCCGACAACGCCGCCTTGGCACGGCGGGCGAGGGCGCGCGCTTGGGCAATCGAGACGAGATCGCGATCGGTCTGGGGAGCAGCTTCGGCCATGAGATAACGGGTTCGCCACGAAAGCGCGCACAGCGCACGGATTAGGTCGTTGCCCCCTTTGGAAGGATCCGCTCCACTTCCGCATGCGGGCGAGGGATCACGTGCACCGAGACCAGCTCTCCCACCCGGCGCGCCGCGGCGGCCCCGGCATCGGTAGCCGCCTTGACGGCACCGACGTCGCCGCGGACGATGACGGTGACATACCCGGCGCCGACATATTCCTTGCCGACCAGAACGACATTCGCCGCCTTCACCATGGCGTCGGCAGCCTCGACCGATCCGATGAAGCCTTTCGTCTCGATTAACCCCAACGCTTCCTGTGCCATGCGGGCGATCCTCCGCGCGCGGAAACTGTAGCACAAGGGGAGCGGCTGATTGCGCCGATCCCGGAGATCCAGTACGATCCGCGGACCGCGGGGATCTGGAGAACGTAACCGCAAACAATGAGAATCCGAGTACCTGTCCGCCTCTACCTGATTGGCGCGGCCGCGCTGGTGGCTGCGCTGGTCGCCTCCGCCTGCAGCCGTGAGGAGCCGTCGGTCGCGCCGCTTGCGACCCCGACTCTCACCCTGAATCACGACCGTGCGCCCGCGGGGAGCCCGATCGAGCTGACCTACAAGTTCGTCGTGGCCAACGGCGCTTCCTTTGGCGAGGATTACCGCGTGTTCGTGCACGTGGTGGACACCGACGAAGAGACCCTGTGGTTCGACGACCACTTTCCGTCGGTGCCGACCAGTCAGTGGAAACCTGGTGAGACGATTGAATACACGCGCACGGTCTTCGTCCCGGTCGTGCCCTACGTCGGCGAGGCGACGATTCAGGTTGGCCTGCACTCGATGAACGATCAAGTACGGGTGCCCCTCGATGGCGACGAGGCCAGCCAGCAGGCGTATCGTGTGGGGCGCCTCCAGCTTCTGCCTCAGACCGATAACCTGTTTACAGTGTTCAAGGACGGGTGGCACCCAGCCGAGCTTGCGTCGCAGGATCCGCCGCTGGAATGGCAATGGACCAAGAAGGAAGCCACCCTCGCCTTCAGGAATCCGAAGAAGGATTCCGTCCTGCACCTGGATCTCGACAGCCCCCAGAAAGCGCTCCATTCCGAGCAGCAGGTGCAGATCACGATGGGGGGGCAGATCGTGGAGGAGTTCACGCTCGTCCCGGAAGAGCGGATGCTGAAGAAGGTCAAGCTCCCGGCCGCGCAGATGGGCGAGGCCGAGATGGCCGAGCTCCAGATCGTCGTAGACAAGACGTTCGTCCCGTCTGTCGCGACCGGCGGCGCCAGCAGGGATCCACGTGAGCTGGGCGTCCGGGTGTTCCACGCCTTTGTCGATCCCCGATGACCCGCGCCACTCGCCGCGCCGTGCTCACGCTCGTCGTCGGCCTGGCGGGCGCGGCTCCTGCCTGGGCTGACCTCGTGTACTTCGCGAACGGCCGGACGATGAGCGTGAAGGCGTCGCGGATTGAAGGGGAGTCGCTCGTGCTCACTCTGCGTGGGGGGGGCGAGGCTTCCTTCGAGCGGGGGCTGGTTGCTCGGATCGAGCCCGATGAGATTCCCTATCCCGAGCCCCTCGAAGAGGGCGTGGACATCTCGACCCGCCTCGAGAGTGGCGTCACCGGTCGTCCGTCAAGCCTGTCGCTGTCCAGGTACGAACCGATCATCCAACGGATGTCAGCCGTGCACGGTGTCGATCCGGTCCTGATTCGGGCGATGATCCAGGTGGAATCGGCGTATCAGCCGCGCGCGCGCTCGCCGAAGGGGGCGGTCGGGCTCATGCAGGTGATGCCGGCCACCGGCCGGCAGTACGGGATTACCAACCTCTGGGATCCCGCGTCGAACATCGAGGCGGGGACCACCCACCTGCGGTCGCTGCTCGATCGTCTGCCGCTGTCGTTGGCGCTCGCCGCTTATAACGCCGGAGAGTCAGCCGTGCTGCGCTTCAGCGGCATTCCGCCGTACCCGGAGACGCGCACGTACGTGTCGCGCATCCTGAAACTCGTCGGGCACTGAGAATTCGCGTCAACGCCCCAGCTTTTCCTGCCGATGCACGGTCTAACCGGAGAGGACCGGGGTATGAGCTTGATATGATTCTCAATCAGCTAATGTCCACGACTGCAAGCCGTTGCAGCCGCGCCGGGGGCGCCTGACCGTGGAGTTCCGGTGCCGTCTCGCGTCGCCCAGCGGCGAAATCGTCGAAGGCGTCTACCTCGCCGACACCGAGGCCCGGCTGCGTCACGAGCTGGAAGAGAAGGGCCTGTACGTGCTGTCGCTTCAGGCGAAGGGCGCGGTGGGCGGGCTGCCGATTCGGCTGAAGAAGTCGTCAATCGCGTCACGGGAGTTTCTGGTGTTCAACCAGGAGCTGGCGACCCTGCTCAAGGCCGGCATGCCGCTCGTGCAGTCGCTGGATCTGTTGAAGCGCCGGGTCGATTCGCCGGTGTTCCGCAGCGTGCTGAACGACGTGCACGAGCGGGTTCGTGGCGGCGCGGCGCTGTCAGACGCCTTCAGCGCGCACGCCAGCCTGTTTCCGAGCGTCTACACCGCGTCGCTCGTCGCCGGTGAGCGCAGCGGCAGCCTCGACACGGTGCTGCGGCGCTTCGTCGAGTACACGAAAATCGTGCAGACGATGAAGCGGAAAACCATTTCGGCCCTGGTCTATCCGATCATTCTGATTACACTGGCGGTGGCGCTCGTCGCCATCATCGTGCTGCGTGTGGTGCCGGCGTTCTCGGAGTTCTATGCCGGATTCGGGGCCGAGCTGCCGCTCTCGACCCGCGTCATCGTGAGTGTCTCCCTCTTCATCCAGCGGCAGGTGCTGCTGCTGACCATCGGGCTGGGCGTGACGGTGGGCGGCATGGTCCTGTGGCTCCGGCGTCCGGGTCAGAAAGCGCGCTTCGACCGCGCGATCCTCCACATCCCGATGCTCGGCGACATCGCGCGCAAGTTCGCGACGTCTCAAATGGCTCGCACCCTGGCGACCCTGCTGGGCGGCGGGTTGCCGCTGGTGAATGCGCTCGACATCGCCGCGAAGTCGGTCGGCAATCAGTTCATCGCCTCGGAGCTCGACGTGGTGGGTGTTCGGGTTCGTGAGGGCGCCTCGTTCGCCGGCGCACTGGAAGCCCGCCGGGTGTTCCCCGAGGTGGCGGTGAAGATGGCCGAGGTGGGGGAGTCGACCGGCGCTCTCCAGGACATGCTGAATACGGTCGCCGATTTCTACGACGAGGAGATTTCGACCAACATGGAGCGGTTCGTCACGCTGATTGAACCCTTGCTGCTGGTGATCATGGGCATCGTCATCGCCGGGCTGTTGCTCGCGCTGTACATGCCGCTCTTCCAACTGAGCTCGGTGCTCAGCTGACGCCACGGGCACAGGCGGGACAGGCAGGCATGCCAGACATCAAGATCGCGCCAGACTTTCACACCGGACAGGCGGAGCTCGGTGCCGACGATCGCGTCGCCGAGCTGGATCAGGCGCGGCGGCTGGCGGAACGGTACCGCCTCGAGTACGTCGACATGGACACCTTCCGGATCGATCAGGAGCTGTTCCGGTCGATACCGGCCGATCTGATGCTGCGCTACGGCTTCGTCCCCTACCGCCGGGAAGGGAGGACGCTCTCGATTGTGGTCTCGGATCCGACCGACCTGCCGATGATCGACGAGCTCGCCGTGCTCCTCTCGACCCCGATCAAGGTCGTGGTCGGCCCTCGGTCGGCGATCGAGTCGATCCTGAAGAAGAGCGAGAGCTCGACCCGCGTGCTCGAGGAAGCGACCGAGAGCTTCCAGCTGCAGCTCCTGAAGGACGAGGATCTCGGCGACGACAATCTCACCGTCGAGCGGCTCACCAGCGACATCAGCCCGATGATCCGGCTGGTCGATTCGACCATCTACACGGCGATCCAGCGGCGCGCGAGCGACATCCACATCGAGACGCAGGACGAGGCGGTCCATGTCAAGTACCGCATCGACGGCGTGCTGCAGCCGGCGATGCGGCCGATCGCCAAGCAGTTCCACAGCTCGATCATCTCGCGGATCAAGGTGATGGCGGAGCTCGACATCGCCGAGAAACGGGTGCCGCAGGACGGCCGCTTCAAGCTGCGGATGCCGGGCAAGACGATCGACTTCCGGGTGTCGATCATGCCGAGCGTCCACGGCGAGGACGCGGTGATCCGCATTCTCGACAAGGAATCGATCAGCGAGCAGTTCACCGAGCTTCGGCTCGACATCCTGGGCTTCCCGGCGACCGAGCTGAAACGGTTCCGCAAGTACATCGCCGAGCCCTACGGCATGGTGCTGGTGACCGGACCGACCGGCAGCGGCAAGACGACGACACTGTACGCGGCGCTGTCGGAGATCAAGTCGATCGAAGACAAGATCATCACGATCGAGGATCCGGTCGAGTACCAACTGCGCGGCATCACGCAGATTCCGATCAACGAGAAGAAGGGCCTGACCTTCGCGCGCGGGCTGCGCTCGATCCTCCGGCACGACCCCGACAAGATCATGGTCGGCGAGATTCGCGACAACGAGACGGCGCAGATCGCGATCAACTCGGCGCTGACCGGCCACCTGGTGTTCACGACGGTGCACGCGAACAACGTGCTCGACGTGCTCGGCCGCTTCCTGAACATGGGCGTGGAAGCGTATCAGTTCGTGTCGGCGCTCAACTGCGTCCTCGCCCAGCGCCTGGTGCGCATCATCTGCACCCACTGCAAGCGGCCGGTGAAAGTCGGGCGCACGCTGCTCGAGGAATCGGGTCTGGATCCGTCGCTCGAACAGACCCACACGTTCTACGAAGGCATCGGCTGCATCGAGTGCAACGGCACCGGCTACAAGGGGCGGCTCGCCATCTGCGAGCTGCTCGATCTGAGCGACCGGATTCGGGAACTGATCCTCGAGAAGCGCCCGACGTCGGAGATCAAGAAGGCGGCGCGCGAGGAGGGGATGCGGTTCCTGCGCGAATCGGCGGTCGAGCGGGTGATGGAAGGCATCACCACGCTGCGGGAGATCAACAAAGTGACGTTCGTCGAATGAGCCGCTGGTCGTTGTCGCTCTCACACGCCAGCCCGCCGCCCGCGGCGGTCGAGATCGGGTCGGAGCGCGTGTCGGCCGCCAGCATCGACCTGCGGTCCGGTCGCCGGACGATTACCGGCCATGCCTCGGAGGCGCTGCCGGCGGGGGCGCTGGCGCCGTCTCTGATGGGCGAGAACGTGCACGATCGACCGGCGGTCGCCGCCGCCGTCGCCCGCGTCCTCGAGCAGGTCGGACGCCCGCGCCGGATCGGCCTGGTGATTCCCGATCCGGTCGCCAAGGTGTCGCTGGTGCGGTTCGAGCGGGTCGCCGCCCGGGCGACCGAGCTCGACCAGCTGATCCGCTGGCAGGTGCGGAAAGCGGCGCCGTTCTCCATCGAGGACGCGCAGGTCAGCTACGTCGCCGGCGCCCGGACCGACGAGGGCCAGGAATTCGTGGTGTCGGTCGCACGCCGTGCGGCCATCGACGAGTACGAGGCGGTCTGCGCCACCGCGGGGGCCCACGCCGGCATCGTCGATCTTTCGACCTTCAACGTGGCGAATGCGGCGCTCGCCGGATCGCCGCCGCCATCGGGCGACTGGCTGCTCGTCAACCTCGCGCCCGACTGGGCGTCGATCGCCATCATGCGTGGGCCGCACCTGATTTTCTTCCGCAGCCGGGGGTCGGAGGGCGACGTCACGCTGGTGGATCTCGCCCATCAGACCTCGATGTACTACGAGGATCGTCTCCACGGACAGGGCTTCGAGCGCGCGCTGATATGCGGCGCCTCCACCGCCGACCCGCGGCATGTTGCAGACATCGACGAGCTGCAGCGCAGCCTGGAAGCCCGCCTCGGCACGCCGCTGGCCACGGTCGACCCGCGCGCGGCCGCAACACTCACCGACCGCATCGCCGCTCCTCCGATGCTGCTCGATCGGCTGGCGCCGCTCGTTGGCCTGCTGGTGCGCGATCGGGAGGCGGCGGCGTGATTCGATCGAATCTCTCGACCCGCCCGTTCTACAACGACCGCGCCGTGCGCCTGTGGCTGCTGATCGGCTTCGGCATCGTCGCCGCGGCGACGCTCTTCAACGTGTCGCGCATCATCCGCTATTCGGGAACGAACACCGAACTGGCGGCGCAGGCCTCGCGGGACGAAGCGCGGGCCGCAGAGCTGAGGGCGGCTGCGGTTCGACTGCGCGGCAGCGTCGATCCCAAACAGATCGAGGCCGCGTCAACGGACGCGCGGCAGGCCAACGATCTGATCGATCGGCGGATCTTCTCGTGGACCGAGCTGTTCAACCGGTTTGAAACCACGCTTCCCCCCGACGCCCGCATCACCTCGGTCCGTCCGGCACTCGATCTGGAGCGGCAAACCCTGCTCACCGTCACCGTGGTCGCACGCAGCGTGGACGACGTGAATCAGTTCATGGAGAACCTGGATGCCACGGGCGCCTTCGCCCGGCTGACACCGACGCAGGAGCGCATCAACGACGAGGGCCAGGTGGAGTCGGTGCTCGAAGCGGTCTACCTGCCGCAGCAGACGGCAACCGCCGCCCAGGAACCCGCGACGGCGCAGCCGGCAGCGGACCGGAGTACGCCATGACGCCGCTCGTGAAACGGGTTCTGGGCGAGAAGAGAGCCGTCATCCTGCCGCTGGCCGTGGCGCTCGTCGCCAACCTCTTCGCCTATTTCATCGTCGTCCGGCCGCTGGGCACCAAGTCGGCCGGCGCGGCCGATCGCGCCGCCGCCGCGGGAAACGAGCTGCGGGCCGCCGACTATCAAATGGCGGCGGCGCGCGCGCTGGTGGCGGGCAAGTCGAGCGCCGACGAGGAACTGAGCTCCTTCTACCAGAAGGTGCTGCCAGCCAACCAGGATGCGGCTCGACGGATGACCTACGCGAGCCTGCCGGCGCTCGCGCGACGCACGAATGTGCGTTACGGCGCGCGCACCACCGAAATCGAGGCCGGCAGCCGGGAGAGGGACACGCGGCTCGGACGGATGGCGATACGGATGGTCCTGCAGGGTGATTACGAGAGCCTGCGGCAGTTCGTGTTCGAGCTCGAGAGCGCGCCAGAGTTCGTGATTATCGACGACGTCACCCTGGTCGAGGGCACCGGCTCGGACGAGTTGACGCTGACCGTGAACATGTCGACGTATTACAGGGTGGCGGCGGATGGAGCCTGAGCGCCGCCAGAAGGCGCTGCTCGGAGTGTTGATCGTCGTGCTGGCGGCGGCCGGGATCTACTGGCTGCGGTCGGGCCCGGCCGCCTCGACGCGCTCGGCGTCTAACGTGACAGCGGCGACCGGCCGCGGCGGCGTCAGCGGCGGCGTGACCGCGCCGGACGTGCATCTCGAGGCGCTCGAGTCCCAGCGGCCCCGCCCTGGCAGTGTCGATCGCAATCTGTTCCGCTTCAAGCCCCGGGCGGCGGCGCCGGCCGAGCCGTCGCCTCGTGACACCATCGACCCGGCGACGCCGGGTGATGGCCAGCCGCCGGCAGGGGCGCCCCCAATCGCGTTGAAGTTTCTCGGCGTGATGGAAGCCCCCGAGCGAGCACTGCGGGTCGCCGTGCTCGGCGACGCCCGCGGAATCTACCGCGGCGGTGAAGGGGATATCATCGAAGGCCGTTATCGAATCATTCGCATCGGCGCCGAGTCAATCGAGATGACGCATCTCGACGGCACCGGTCGCCAGCTTATTCGCTTGAGCGGATCGTGAGAGGGAACTCGTGAGGAGACGACGTCTGAAAGCGCTCGCGCTCGCCGCCGTCCTGGTCGTCGCTTCCGGGTGCGCCGCAGGCAAGGCATTCCGTCAGGGCAACGCTGCCACCAGAACCGGAGATCTCGACCAGGCGGTCGCGTACTACCGGACCGCCGTGCAGGCCTCGCCCGACAACCCGAACTACAAGATCGCGCTCGATCGGGCCATGCTAGCGGCGTCGCGCGCGCACTTCGATCGGGCGAGGGAGTTCGAGGAGAAAGGGCAGCTCGAAGCGGCCCGGGGCGAGTATCAAATCGCCGCCGAGTACGACGCAACCAACCGCCAGGCCGTCGCGAAGGTGGCGACGCTCGACCAGACGATCCGCGCCCGGATCGAAGCGTCGCGGCCGCGGCCGGCGATCGAGGGGCTGCGCGACCGCGCCCGCGCCGCCAGTGCGCCGCCGCTGATCAACCCGGCGTCGCGAGAACCGCTCAACATGCGGTTCACCAACTCGAACATCCGCGACATCCTGAACGCCATCGGCACCGCGGCAGGCATCG
>WHSN01000187.1 GCA_009380045.1 Luteitalea sp. | reverse complement strand
TCATCTGCTGTGGTGGGCGGCGTGGGTCCCGGGGGAGTCGTCGGATCGTCAACCATCTAGACCCATTCCAGCGCGCCCTTTTGCCACGCGTAGTAGTACCCGACGACCAGGATGAAGATGAACACCATCATCTCGATCAGCCCGAACAGCAGGAGCTGATCGAAGATCACGGCCCACGGAAACATGAACACGGTCTCGACATCGAAAATGACGAACAGCATCGCGATCAGGTAGTAGCGGATGCTGTAGCGATCACGGGCGTCAGTCGCCGGCTCGATGCCGCACTCATACGGCTCGAGCTTCACCTTGTTGTACTTCTCGGGATGAATCAGGCTCGTGAAGACCAGCGTGAAGATCGCGAAACCGGTCGCGACGACGACGAAGATGGCAATTGGGATGTACGCTGAGATCATGGGGGTTGGGACGGCTTCCCGGAAAAGCGGTGGTTTTATAACATGCGACCTGAGGGGTGGTCAAGAAACCGGCTCAGATACGGCCATTTCCCGCAAATCGCTCAATCTAAATCACTTCGTCCGTGTCTCAGCTTGACGCTGCCAAAACACGAGACCTATACTGGCCCGATGACGGCCACACGACTGCTTCAGGGCGCGGCGCTCGCGACGGTTCTCGTGGTGTCGCGGCCCGTTGCCGGGCACGGGCAAGCGATACAGCGCACCGTCTACGTGAGCGCGCTCGATCAGAACGGCGCCCCCGTCAGCAGCCTCTCGCCGCCCGACGTCGTGGTCCGCGAGGACAACGTGGCGCGCGAAGTGCTGTCGATCGCCCGGGCCGTGGAGCCGATGCATCTGGCGCTGCTCGTGGACAACAGCCAGGCAGCCGAGCCCTACATCCGCGACTATCGCGAGGCCCTTCCCGCCTTCATCTCGGCGGTTCTGGGCGACGACAGCGGCGCCAAGCACCAGATTTCGATCGTGACGCTGGCCGAACGTCCCACCATCATTACTGACTATACGACGGATGCGGCCCGGCTCGCTGACGGCGCCGGCCGGCTGTTCGCGATTCCCGGCAGCGGCACGTATCTTCTCGACGGCCTGATCGAGATCAGCCAGGGAATCCGGAAGCGCAACTTCTCCCGACCGGTGATTGTCGCGATCACGACCGAGGGCCCGGAGATGAGCGACCGGGTCTATCAAAGCGTCCTCGAACCGCTGCGGGAATCGGGCGCGGCGTTTCACGTCATCGTCGTCGGCAATCCGAGCAACCCCGCATACGACCGATCGATTGTCCTCGACCAGGGCACGCGGGAGGGCGGCGGCCGCTACGACACGTTGTTGACCGGGAACGCCCTGACCTCGCGCCTGAAGCAGGTCGCCGCGGAGCTGACCCACCAGTTCCGGGTCACGTACGCACGGCCGCAGACGCTGATTCCACCCGATCGGGTAACGGTTGCCTCAGGCCGAGAAGGATTGACGGTGCGTGGGATTGCGGCCCGCGACACCGGCGAACCGGAGCGCCGGCCGTGATGCGCCAGTGGGCGTCCATTCTCGCGCTCTGTGCCTCGATCGGGCTGGTGTCGGCGGCCGGCCAGGATGTCCCGTCACCGCCGGCGCCGGCTCAACCGCCCGCCGCGCCGCAGCCGGCTCCACCCCAGACCCCCGCGTTCCGCGCCGGGGTCGAGCTGGTGTCGTTGAACGTCACCGTCACCGACAGTGCGACGCGATACGTCACCGACCTCGAGGAGATCGATTTCCAGATTTACGAAGACGGCGTGAAACAGGACCTGACCTTCTTCAACCGCACGAACCTGCCGATCGCGCTGGCGCTGCTCGTGGACACCAGCGCCAGCATGGAGACGCGCCTGCCGATCGCCCAGGAAGCGGCGATCGGGTTCGCCCGCAAGCTGCGCCCGCAGGATCTGGCCGAGGTGATCGATTTCGACAGCCGCGTCATCATCCTGCAGGCTTTCACGAACCGGGCCAGCGAGCTCGAGCAGGCGATTCGACGCACCTCCGCCGGTGGGTCGACGTCGATGTACAACGCCGTTTACATCGCGCTCAAAGATCTGAAGAAAGCGGTCGCCACCAACGTCGAGGAAATCCGGCGGCAGGCGATCGTGGTGATGTCCGACGGCGAGGATACGTCGAGCCTGCTGCCCTTCGAAGAGGTGCTCGATCTCGCGAAGCGCTCCGAGACCGCGATCTACGCCATCGGGCTGCGCACCGGCGAAGGCTCCGCCGCGAGCCGCGGCTTCAAGGAAGCGGAGTTCGTGCTCCGGCAGCTGGCGCAGCAGACCGGCGGGCGGGCCTTCTTCCCGTCCCAGATGTCCGAGCTGGCGAGCATCTACAGTCAGATCTCCGACGAGCTCTCGAGCCAGTACACGGTGGGCTACACCTCGAAGAACGGGCGACGCGACGGGGCCTGGCGGAGGATCGTCGTGCGGGTGAATCGTCCGAGCACGACTGCTCGGGCCAAACAGGGGTACTTCGCGCCGACACGGTAAGGATTCGACGGCACGAGAGGGGGTCAGCCGGGTCGGGCTGGTGCGCCGGGCGGGTGAGACCCTCACCGCACCTCCGGCCTTCCGGGCCGACGGCCAGCCTGCCTTGGATGAACCGACTATGAACGCTATCCCGCTGGCGCTGTACGGAGCAGCCTTGGTCGCCTACGTCTGGCACTTCGCCCGCCGCCAGCCGAACGTCGGGCGCGCGGCGACGACGCTGCTCGTGGCCGGAGCGCTGGCCCACACGTTCGTCATCGGCATGCAGACGATGGAAGTCGGCCATGTGCCGGTGACCAACGCCTCGTCCGCGATTTCGACGTTCGTCTGGCTGTTGGCGCTGGCGTATCTCTACACCGAGATGACGACCGACGAACGTGCGATGGGGACGTTCATTCTCCCTCTGGCCGTGGCGCTGCAGACCATCCCGGCGGTCCAGCCGGGGATCGAGGACCGGGCCGACGTGCTCCAGGGTCCTCTGTTCGGCATTCACGTCTCGTCGCTGCTGTTCGCCTACGCCAGCTTCGCGCTTGCCTGCGTCATCGGCATCACTTATGTTCTCTTGTTCAAGGAGATCAAGGCCAAGCACCTCGGATTCTTCTACGCGAGGCTTCCGTCGCTGCAGGTGCTCGACTCGATGAACCATCGGGCGACGGTGGTGGGGTGGATTTTCCTGACCATCGGCCTGGTCGTGGGAGCGGTCTGGGCGAGTCAGGCGCCCAACCACGATCCCCGCGTGCAGGCGATGTCGCTGCAGGACCCGAAGATTTTTGTCGCGATCATCTGCTGGGCCGTCTATTCCTTCGAGGTGTTCGCGGCGCGGCGAATCGGCTGGGGCGGCCGACGGGCCGCCTACCTGTCGGCGATCGGCTTCGCGATCGTACTGTTGAACTTCGTGCCGATCAGCTACTTCCTGACCAACAGCCACAACTTTTGAATGGCAGGATTGACGGATGGCAGAATTGCACGATGGGAACGTGGCGAACGGCATGATCGCGCGCGACCACCGGAGTGGCATGACGACCGAGCTGGCCGATCTCCTAATGGAACGACGCGGTGGGCAATTTGAAATGACCGCCCTCTCAGACGGGTCTGCTGCCATCCCGCCATCCCGCCATCCTGCCATCCTGCCAGCCTGAGATCGCCCGATGCACCTGCTGCTCGTGGGAATCAGTCATCGCACCGCGCCAGTCGAGTTGCGCGAGCGGCTGGACTTCCAGGCGCCGGGGCTGCAATCGGCGGTGCGGGCGCTGGCGTCACGCGGCTCGACCCGCGAGGCGGTCGTCGTCTCCACCTGCAACCGGGCCGAGTTGTACGTCGCTTGCGACGAACCGACCGTGGCGCGCGTCGATCTCCTGAACTTCATTTCGGAGTTCCATTCGATCGATCGTTCGGTGGTGCAGCCGCATGTGTACGAGTTCGCGGATCTCGACGCCGCGCGACACCTGTTCCGCGTCGCAGCCGGGCTCGACTCCCTCGTCGTCGGCGAGCCGCAGATTCTCGGACAGGTGAAGGACGCGCACCTGGCGGCGGCCGAAGTGCACGCCTCGGGGGCGGTGCTCAACCGGCTGTTCCATGCGTCGTTTGCCACCGGCAAGCGGGTGCGGACGGAGACGGGCCTCGGCTCCGGCGCGGTCTCGATCAGCTTCGCAGCGGTGGCGCTCGCCAGGAAGATTTTCGGCGACCTGAAAGGGCGGAACGTCCTGGTGATCGGCGCCGGCGAGATGGGCAAGCTCACGGCGCTGCACATGAAGTCTCAGGGGGTGAACCGCATCACCATCGTCAGCCGGACCATGGCCCACGCGGCGCGGACCGCAGAAGCGATTGGCGGAGCGTCGGCTGCGCCCTGGGACGAGATCGACACGACGCTGGGCGCCGCGGACATCCTGATTACCGCCACCGGCGCGGCGTCGCCGATTCTGACCAAGGGCCACATCGAGAGCGTGATGCGGCCGCGGCGCAACCGCCCGCTGTTCATCATCGACATCGCCGTGCCGCGGGATGTCGAGGCGACGGCCGGAGAGATCGAACAGGTCTTCCTCTACAACATCGACGATCTCCAGACCACCGTTCGAGTCAACCTGGCGCGGCGTACCAGCGAAGTCTCTCGCGCGGAAGCGATCGTCGGCGAGGAGGTCGAGAAGTTCAGCGCCTGGCTGAGGTCACGCGGCGCCATTCCGACGGTCGTCGCGCTCCGTCAGCGCTTCGAAAACATCCGCCGATCCGAGCTCGAGCGGCTCGAGTTCAAGCTCTCGTCGCTGCCGCCGGAAGCGCGCACCCGCGTCGACGAGATCACGCGTCTGATTGTCGAAAAGCTGCTGCTCACGCCGACCGAACAGCTGAAATCGCTCACCGACGCGGACACCGTGGGCGCATACTCCGAGGCGCTCACCCGGCTCTTCGGGCTGGGCGGACAGACGGGAAGCGTCGCCGAGGATGCGAACCGGAAGGTTGAACCGTTCATCCGTCGAGCGGACCGCTCCACCATCTCCGACTCACTCGATCGGCGCTCCAACAAGGGCTGATCAGATCGCGTCACCTTCGATGCAGCCACCACGAATACTCCGCCTCGGCACCCGCGGCAGCCAGCTCGCGCTGTATCAGGCGCGCAGCGTCGCCTCCCGCCTGGCGGAGACCGGCGGCCCGCCGTGCGAAATCGTGGTCATCCGGACATCCGGCGATCGACTCCAGGAAGCCCCATTGTCGGAAGTGGGCGGCAAGCGGCTGTTCGTCAAGGAGCTCGAGGACGCGCTGCTGAAGGGCGAGATCGACCTCGCGGTGCACAGCAGCAAGGACATGCCCGCGGCGCTCCCCGACGGCCTGGCCATCGCCGGGGTCCTGCCCCGCGACGACCCGCGCGATGCGGTGGTTCTGCCGTCAGCGGTCGAACCGCCGGGCGTGAGCGCCCGGTTCAGCGGCGTCGACGAGCTGGTCGCGATCATCGGTCAGACTCCGCTGATTGGCACCAGCAGCGTACGAAGAATTGCGCAGCTGAAGCGCCTCTTGCCAGGCGCGAGGTTCGTTCCGATGCGCGGCAACCTCGACACCCGATTGAGGAAGTTGGATTCCGGCGAACACCACGCGATCGTGCTGGCGGCGGCGGGCCTTGGGCGGCTTGGCTTCGGGTCGCGCATCTCGTTCGCGCTGCCGGTCACGGCCTGCGTGCCGGCGCCCGGCCAGGGAATCATCGCGATCGAAATCCGTGACGGCGACGCGCCGGTCCGGCAGGCGGTCGCCGCCATCACCGACCCGGACGCCGCGGCGGCCCTCGATGCCGAACGAGGTCTCGTCGAGGCTCTCGGCGGCGGTTGCCAGACGCCGATCGGCGCTCTCGCGACCCCGGTCGGCGACGATGGGCTGGAGATTGTCGCCGCCGTGATTGCGCTCGACGGCAGCCGCATCGTGCGGGCCACCGATCGCGGATCAATCGCCGAGGCCGCCGCACTGGGTCAACGCGTGGCGGAGCGATTGATCGCGGATGGCGCGGCAGACATTCTCGAGGAAGCCCGCCGCGCGCAGTGCGCGGTCGAGGGGATACAGCCCTAAAATGACCGTCGGCCGTTGACGCGGGGGCGGTAACGGGTCATGTGTTGACCACCGACCGGGAACCCCCACCCGGATGAGCGACGAACGAGTGAACCAGCACCCAACGGCCCAAGTGACCAATGACCACTGACCAACCTGCGACGCCGAGCATCGTCTATCTGATTGGCGCCGGTCCGGGTGATCCGGGTCTGATCACGGTTCGCGGGCTGGAGTGTCTGGCCAGCGCTGACGTGGTCTTGTACGACCATCTCGTGCACCCGCAGCTGCTGCGGCACGCGCGCGCGGATGCTGAGACCATCGACGTCGGCCGGGCGGCGCCGCAGGCGATCGAACAGGAGGCGATCTGTTATCTGATCGCCGAGAAGGCGCGTGAGGGCAAAACGGTGGCGCGCCTGAAGTGGGGCGATCCCTTCGTGTTCGATCGCGGCGGATCCGAGGCGCTGTTCCTCCACGAGCAGGGCGTACGGTTCGAGGTCGTGCCGGGCATTCCGGCAGCCATTGGCGCCGCCAGCTACGCCGGTATCCCGCTCACCTATCCCGGCGGGGGCGACACCCTGACGTTCGTGCGCGGCAACGAGGACGACGGCAAGACCCGGCCGGTCGTCGACTGGCGGGCGCTCGCGCGTCTGGACGGCACCATCGTCTGCTATGCGAGCGCAAGCCAGATCCCCCACATCTTGACCGAGCTGATGTCGCACGGCCGATCCGACGACGATCCCGCCGCCTTGATCTACGATGGCACGCTGCCGACTCAGAAGACGGTCGCCGGCTCACTGCGCGAAATCGAGAGGGCGCTGGCGCACGCGCCGCAGCCGCAGCCCTCCTTCCTCGTGGTCGGCCGGGTCACCGCGCTGCGCGAGCATCTGCGGTGGTACGATTCGCGGCCGCTGTTCGGCAAGCGCATCCTCATCACGCGGCAGAAGGAACCGGCCGGGGAGCTCGCCCAGCTGCTCGGGTCGCTCGGGGCGCAGACGATCGAAGCGCCGATGATTCGCATACTGCCGCCCCTCGACTTCGCGCCGCTCGACGCGGCGTGCAGCCGGGCCGGCGAGTTCGACTGGATTGTCTTTGCGAGCGCGAATGCGGTCGACTCCTTCATGACCCGCCTTCTCGCGTCATCGCTCGACGTGCGCGCGCTGCACGCCGTGCAACTCTGCGCGATCGGCCAGGGCACCGCCGACCGGCTGGCGCGTTACGGATTGAAGGTCGACGTCGTTCCCGCCGAGTCGCGCGCCGAGGCGGTCGCCGACGCCATCGCCGGCTTGGCGCCGATCGCCGGTCTCTCGGTCCTGCTGCCGCGGGGCGACATCGGACGGCAGGTGATTGCCGACGAGCTCCGCCGCCGTGGCGCCGTCGTCGCGGAGGCGATCGCGTATCGAACGGTGCTCGTCGATCACGAGCGCGAAGGGCCGGATGTCTACCGCTTGCTGCTCGAGCGGAGCATCGATGTGGTCACGTTCACCAGTCCGTCGGCAGTTCGGAGCTTTGTCTCGACCATCGGCGCCGAACCGGCCGCCGACCTGCTGCGGCCGACGGTGGTGGCGGCGATTGGACCGGTCACGGCAGAGGCCGCCTTGCAGTACGGCATCGAGACGACGATTGTGCCTGCTCAGTACAACGTCCAGGCGCTCGCCGATGCCATCGTCCGCCATTTCGAGAGGCCGTCATGACCCCTGCTCACACCCATACGACGCTCAACCTCTCACGCCGTCTGCGCCGACTGCGCGCCAACGAAGCCATGCGCGCGCTCGTCCGCGAGACCCGGCTTTCGCCCGACAACTTCATCCTGCCGCTGTTCGTCTGCGAGGGTGAGGGCGTACGCCGCGAAATCCGGTCGATGCCGGGCGTCTTCAATCTGTCGGTCGACGAGGCGGTGCGTGAAACGGCCGCCGCCCGAGCCGACGGGGTTCGCAGCGTGCTGCTCTTCGGGCTGCCGGAGCGGAAAGACGACATCGGGTCGATGGCGTACGACCCGGAGGCGCCGGTCCAGACCGCGATCCGCGCCATCCGCCGGGAGGTGCCTGGCACGCTGGTCGTCACCGACGTCTGCCTGTGCGAATACACGGACCACGGGCACTGCGGCATTGTCGTCGAGAACGACATCGCGAACGACCCGACCGTGGATCAACTGGTTCGCGCCGCGGTATCGCACGCGGCCGCCGGGGCCGACATCGTGGCGCCGTCCGACATGATGGACGG
>WHSN01000168.1 GCA_009380045.1 Luteitalea sp. | reverse complement strand
GTGAGCTCGTTCCGGTCGAGGAGCACGAGCGCCCGGCTCCGCGTCGTGTCCGCGAGCGATGCGAGATGATCGAGGATAGCCGGCGCCCTTCCATGCATCCGTGCAACCGGATGGTAGGATAAATGAGGAGCCCCGGTCAGCCCGAAGCCCGGGTCTAACGTGCGGCGAGTTGCGAATACACCGTCACCACAGCCTCGGCTATTCCCTTCGACGGGTTCTGATCGCAATATTGCCTCGAACGATGGGAAAATCATGTCAGTTGGAATACGAGATCCAACGTTAGGGTCAGGGCCGTCATCTCGATACGATACGAAGTTGGCGCCAGTGATAAAGCCCATGGCGTAGCTCGTGTAGTACAGGCGCCACGACGCTCTCTTCGTTCGCAGGTTGTCCGTCACATCTTGACAATCGATTCCGCCACCCGGCGCTCCCAACACGTGAAACCCGGCGTTTCGACGTGGCTGCATGTCCCGTGCAGCTGTAATAGTGGCGCCCACCGCCAGCACGAGAGCCAACGCCGCGGCGACGACGACGGTCCGACCCACGTTAGCCATACTTTCGGCTCCTCCGGGTTGCGCGTTACTGTACTTCAATGCGGTCTGGGGATAATGTCGCGTGATCTGGCGTGTTGTCCGCCGCCGTCGTTCTTCCTAGCGTCCTGGTGTTCCCGCTCCTGCTCGTCAAGGCATGCGCACCAGTCGAGTGAGCCGGTTCTTGAATCGTTTCGAGGCTTTTCGTCAGCCACGCGCCTGGACCTCAGAACCCCGGCGACAGGTTGAACTGAAAGACCCAGCCCTTGCCGGCGCGTTGCAGCGGCTTGGCGAAGTCGAACTGGCCGATGGCGAACCCGAACAGGTTCGCGCGAAGCGCGACGCCGACGCTCGACACGCCTTCCCGCCCGCCACCAAAGATCGAAGGCCTTTCATCGCGGTTCCAGGCCACCCCGCCGTCGGCAAAGAGCGCCACTTCGACAGGCACCGGCCCATACATGCTCTGGGACGGGCCGGTGAACGGCCGCAACAGCGGGAACCGGAACTCGAGGTTCGCCACCAGCATGCGGCTGCCAATCAGACGGTCGAACTGAGGACACGAGCTCTCAGCGGTGGGCGAGCACTCGCTGGCGCTGATCGTGTTCACGTCGTAGCCGCGCACCAGGTTCGGATACCCGATATACAGCGGGAACAGACGTCCGTCGTCGGCGCTCGAGCCGTAGCGGCCGTAGTGCATCACGCGGGCGGCCAGCGTGTAGAAGGTGGCCGGCATGAAGTACCGGCGGTAGTCGGCGAGCACGCTGGTGAAGTTGATCGACCCGAAGGTCGGCGCGGCTTCAAACCGGTAGCGCTGCCCCTGCACGGGGCTCGTGACTCCGAAGACCGACGTGTCGTAGACCAGCGCTGCCGAGGAGGTGCCGAGGCTCAACGTGTCACCGGCCTTGGTTTCGTCCGTTTCGTCGAAGAACAGTTGTCCGGTGTTCAGCGAATACGCCTGCGTCTGCACAATCCGGTCGAACGACAGCTGCGTGACGCCGGCCTGGAACTCGACGCGCTGCGCCCTGTTGAACGGGTAGGCGACGATGCCGGAGGCACTCCGTTCGGTCTGGCGGAGGATGATCGTCTCGTCGATGATCGACGGCTCTCCGCTCACGACGCCGAGCGATTGCCGTACGCCGCCGCTCAGATACGGCACCTGGCCGACGACGACCCCCCAGTTCCATCGGTCCGCCTGGTTCATGTACGCGACCTGCGCGGCGGTGTTCTTCAAGCTGAAATTGCTGCTCAGCCCGGAGTTGAGCTGCACGCCGGCGGAGAGGTTGTGATCGCCGAGCATGTCGCTGAAGAAGAACGAGAGGCCGCCGCCGATCGCGGCGCCGTAGCGGTCGGCCCCGACCGCGATGTTCGGCTGACCCATTCCCACGAGCGAGAGGCCCGGCTTGTAGTCGACGCTCTCGTACTCCTGAGGGCGCGGGAGACCAAAGCCGGGGTCGTTCAGAAGAGCCTGCACCTCGCTCGGGCGGCGGTCCAGAGGAGGCAGCGTCGCGGCGGCAGTCGACGCGTCGCCCAACGCTGTCCCGGCGGACGAGGCAGTGAGCGCCATCGGCAGCGTGTAGATGTCGTAGTTCCCCTCGTCGTAGACGCTGAACGCGGCGGTGCCGGCGCGCGCCGCGATCGACATCGCCGGGCTGGTGTTCGTGATGCCGCTCAAGCCGGTGCCGACATTGGTCACCTGGGTGATCTCGCCGCCGTCGATCGGCATCCGATAGAGGTTCGGGATGCCGTTGCGATCGGCGAGGAAGAACAGCGTCCGGCTGTCCGGTCCCCATTGGGGGTTGATGTTCTTGCCGGTGGTGAATGCGCGCGTCTGCTCGATGCGGCCGGTCGCCGGGTCGACGAGCGCCAGACGGTAGGCGCCGATGCTGAGCGTGGCGAGGTCGGACGAGAATCTATCTGTCGCGAACGCGATCCGCTGGCCGTCGGGCGACCAGGCGGGTTGCAGTTCGGCGAACGGGTCTTTCGTCAGCTGCCGCACCGCGCCGGACTGCAGGTCCACGACGAACAGATCGGTGAGACCACGGGACATGCCGGTGAAGCAGATCGAGCGGCCGTCTGGCGACCACGTGGGATTGAAGATCTCGTCAACCCCTGGCACCTTCACCTCGCGCTCACGGTCGCCATTCTGCGCGTTGAAGATCGCCAGCGCCGGGCGGCCACTCGTGATCGTAGCGATGGCGATCCGCTTGCTGTCGGCGTCCCACGCGCCCGCTGAATGGATGAACTGAATGCTGGAGTAGTGCGGGTCGCTGGCGGTGCTGGTCAGCTTGCGCAGAACCTCCCCCGTTGCGGCGTCGGCCACGAAGAGATCGATTGAGAACAGCCCGCGTTCCGACAGGAAGGCGATCAGCCGTCCATCCGGACTGATCGCCGGCCCGACGTTCAGGTTCCCACCCAGCTTCTGCGACTCGACGATCAGCGTGCCGGCTTCGGACGGCGGGGTGGTGCCTGCCATCACCGGTTCGTAGGCGCGACGGATCGACGCGTGCCACTCCTCGGTGAGCTGCTTGGTTGTCACTCCGAGCACGCGTTCGATCGCCACTGCCGGGTCGCCGGCGGCGGAGGCAATCGCGAGCATCTGTCGCACCGAGTAGTCGCCCCACTTGCCGCCGACATAGGCCCAGAAGGCTTGTCCCCATCGGTACGGGAAGTACTTCGGATTGTCGAGGTCGTCGATTGACGGCAGCGTTTCCTTTCGTGCCGCATCGCGGACCCACATGGCGGTGTTCGCGTCGACCGGGCCGATCGACAGGTACTCGGCCATTCCCTCGATGAACCAGAGCGGCACCCGCTCGATCCCCGACCGTCCGGGACCCATTTCCGGGTTGGAGGTGATGTCGAACTGGAACGCGTGGACAAGCTCGTGTCCGATGACGTGGTCGGTATCTGCCAGCGGTCCGCCCAGCGGCAGAATGATCCGGCGTCTCAGCGGCTCGGTGACGCCGCCGGTGCCCTCGCCGAGCTCTCCCTGGATGGTATTGGTCTGTTCAAAATCGGGATGCGAGCCATAGAGCACCAGGGGCTGACGGCCGCGCAGCTGGTGATCGAACAGCTTCTCGAGACGCGCGTGCCACCGCTCGGCGAGCCGCGCCGCGATGTCGATCCCCTCGCGCGCCTCGGGATAGTAGTAGATGTCGAAGTGCTCGGTCTTGAGGATCTGGAAATCGAAGTCCTTGTACTGAACCTTGTTCCGCCCGAAGTACTGGGCGTCAGCAGCGGTGACGCCGAGCGACCCGACCAGGAACATCGCCGCGACGCGGCGGAGGACGCGAGGTGCGAGAATGGCCATGGCACCTCTCGGCGGTGCAAGCTCCGGCCCGTCAGCGAGCCGGAACGTAGTTGCTGCAGAGCTGAATCTCGGACCGATCCGGACGGGATGCGCAGTATTTGGCGACGGCTCCGTCTACCTCTTCCCGGGCCGCACGTTCGGCGCGTGCGCGTTCGGCGCTCGACACTGCGTCGATGGCCCTGCCCCCGAGATACCTGGCGATCAGATTCTGGAGCGCGATTGTAATGAACTGACCGCCATTGAACGCCGCGTACGGCTGCATCAGCGGCCGGTCGGTCGGCCTGAACAACCGTTGCTGCTGTTCGAAGCTGTAAAGACCACCGGCCGGCACCGGTCCACCGCCGAAGTCGAGGTTCGACAGCATCTCGTCGATCTTCCGCTGCTCGACAATCTCGACGCGGAAATCGGCTGGCAATTCCGCGTTCTTGAGCAGTGACGGTTCGGCCGGCTTCTTGAGCGCTTCGCGGATGTGATCGAGCGACACCGGCAGGTCTGCCGGCGGGACGTCCTTTGGTGGGGAAGTCGTGGTCTCGGGCGAGGACGGGGCAGGTGGCGCAGGTGTCTGCGCCTCGGCGGGCGCCGTCGCGAGAATCGCCGCAACCAACAGAACCGGCAGCCGCATACTGGTTAGACGCCTTCTCCAGCCCTTCAGTTCGATCGGGGCAACCTCATATACGTAGCATCTGTCATGCCCGAACTTCCGGACGTCGTCGTTTACGTCGAGGCGCTCGAGCGCCAGCTGACGGGACATCGGCTCGAACGCGTCCGCCTGCTCAGCCCTTTCGTCCTGCGGACGGTGGAACCGCCGATCGCGACCCTTCATGGCCGCGGGGTGATTGGCGCGCACCGCATCGGGAAGCGGATTGCACTCGGCTTCGAGGGAGAGCTGTTCGCCGTGGTCCACCTGATGATTGCCGGGCGGCTGCGGTGGCGGGCGCCGGGACAGAAACCGGGAATGGGCCCCAAGATGATCCTCGCGGCCTTCGAGTTCGGCCACAGCACTCTGTTCTTCACGGAGGCGGCCTCCCGCAAGCGCGCCTCAATCCAGCTGGTCCAGGGCAGGGAAGCGATCACGACGATCGCACGCGGGGGGATCGAGCCACTCGGGTCAACCCGCGACGACTTTGGCCAGGCGCTCACCAGAGAGCGTCATACCCTGAAGCGCTGGTTGACCGACCCGCGTCTTGTGAGCGGCATCGGCAACGCCTACTCCGACGAAATTCTTCACGCCGCGAGGTTGTCGCCGCTGAAGCTCACGCGCGCGCTCACAGAAGAAGAGGTCGGGCGCCTGTACGAGGCGATGCGCGCGACGCTTGCGAGCTGGACCGAGCGGCTCCGCGAGGAGGCGAAGGGTGAATTTCCCGAGAAAGTGACCGCCTTTCATCCTCGGATGGCCGTCCACGGGCGCTACAGGCAGCCATGCCCGGTCTGCGGCGCGCCCGTCCAGCGCATCGTGTACGCCGCCAACGAGTGCAACTACTGCGCGCGCTGTCAGACCGGCGGCCGTCTCCTCGCCGACAGGTCGCTGTCGCGGCTGCTGAAGGGAGACTGGCCCCGGTCAATCGACGATCTCTAGCGGCGCGGCGATCGATCGGCACGAGCGGACATGACGTCTGCCGCAGAGCGCAACAGCATGTTCTGGCGGGGCCTGGGGCGCGTCGCGCTGTTGGCGGGCTTGCAGAAGACGCATCAACGGATGTAGATTAATGGATATGCGTCAGGCCTCAGCGCTCTACCGCCTGCTCGGCGACGAAGCGCGGCTGCGGCTGCTCCGCGTTCTCCACCGCGAGCGGTTGAACGTCACCGAGCTCACCGGCATCCTCGGCCTCGCGCAGTCCGGCGTCTCGCGCCATCTCGGCCTGTTGAAGGACGCCGGCCTGGTCACCGAAGAGAAGGACGCCGGCTATACCTACTATCGCCTCGCCCCCTCGCTTCACGAGAACGGCCACCGCGCGATCTGGGCCGCGCTCGAGGAACAGTTTGGCGCCGCCACCGGCGACCCGAGCGTCCGCGCCGACGAGGCGCGGTTGCAGGAAGTGCTGCGGCTGCGCAAGGAGAACTTCGACACCCACGGCGCCGCCGACACCCGGGATGCGCGGCAGCTCGTCCCCGGGCGGAGCTGGGCGGCGTGGTCGCGTGCGCTCGGCCTGCTGCTGCCGCCGCTGACGATCGCCGATCTCGGCTGCGGCGAGGGCTATCTCACGATCGAGGCGTCGCGGTGGGCGGCGCGGGTGATCGCCGTGGATCGGTCCGAAGCGGTGCTCGAACGCGCGCGCGCCCTTGGCCGCCGCCGCCGGGTGTCGAACGTCACCTGGAAGCGGGGCGAGCTCGAGAAGCTGCCGATCAAGGACGAAGCGGTCGATGTCGCGCTGCTGTCGCAGGCGCTGCACCACGCGGTCAATCCGCCGCGCGCGGTCGCGGAGGCGGCCCGCATCACTGTTCCGGGCGGCCGCGTGCTGGTGCTGGATCTGCGGCGGCACCACGAGGAATGGGTCCGATCGAAGCTCGGCGACCGCCGGCTCGGATTCAGCGACGACGAGCTCAGGAACATGCTGGCCGATGCCGGCCTGCGCCACCCGCGCGTCGGCGTCGGCGCCCGCAAGGTCGGCGATCCGTTCACCGTGCTGATCGGATCCGGACAGAAACCGAATCCAGCCACGAAATCACGAAAACACGAACCCGATGAATCCTGATACACGCACCCAGCTCGACCACCTTCTCACCCGGCGGATTCTGGTCCTCGACGGCGCGATGGGGACGATGATCCAACGGCACAAGCTGACCGAGGCCGACTTCCGGGGCGCCCGCTTCGCCGGTCACGGGCACGATCTACGGGGTGACAACGACCTTCTCGTGCTGACGCGTCCCGACGTCATCGCCGCCATTCACCGCGAGTATCTCGAAGCCGGCAGCGACATCATCGAAACCAACAGCTTCAACAGCAACGCCATCGCCCAGGCCGACTACGGGCTCGAGTCGGTCGTCTACGAGCTGAACCTCGAAGCCGCCAGGCTGGCGCGGGCGGCGGCCGACGAGTTCACGGCACAAGCGCCGGATCGGCCCCGGTTCGTCGCCGGGTCGATCGGGCCGACCAACCGCATCCTGTCGATCTCGCCGGATGTCAACAACCCGGCGCTCCGCAACATGACGTTCGACCAGCTCCGTGACGCCTTCAAGGAGCAGGTGCGCGCGCTCATCGAAGGAGGCTGCGACCTGCTGTTGCTCGAGACCATCGTCGACACGCTGAACGCGAAGGCGGGGCTGGTCGCGATCGAAGAGGTGTTCGAGGAGCGGGGCGTCAGGCTGCCGATCATGATCTCGGTGACGGTCACCGATCGCAGCGGCCGGACGCTGTCGGGGCAGACGATCGATGCGTTCTGGGTGTCGGTCGCGCACGCCCGGCCGTTCACCGTCGGACTGAACTGCGCCCTCGGCGCCCGCGACATGCGGCCGTACGTCGAGGAGCTGGCGCGGCTGGCCGGCTGTTACATCCACTGCTATCCGAACGCCGGCCTGCCGAATGCCTTTGGCGAGTACGACGAGCTGCCGGCCGACACCGCCGCGGCGCTGCGCGAGTTCGCGTCCGGCGGACTGGTGAACATCGTTGGCGGCTGCTGCGGCACGACCCCCGATCATGTCCGGCAGATCGCGGCGGCGGTGACGGCGCTGCCGCCGCGGAGAATCGGGGACCCGGCATCTGGAGCTCGGGCTCCGTACACGCAATTCGCCGGGCTCGAAACGCTGACCATCCGTCCCGAGAGCACCTTCCAGATGATCGGCGAGCGGACCAACGTCACCGGCTCGGCGCGCTTCGCGCGCCTGGTTCGCGCCGCCGACTACGCCGAGGCGGCCAACGTCGCGCTCGAGCAGGTGCGCAATGGCGCCAACCTGATCGACGTCAACATGGACGAAGGCATGCTCGATTCCGAGCGGGCGATGACCGACTTCCTGAACTTCATCGCCACCGAGCCGGAAATCGCGCGCGTCCCGTTCATGATCGACAGCTCGAAGTGGTCGGTGCTCCTCGCCGGGCTCAAGTGCGTGCAGGGGAAGCCGGTCGTCAACTCGATCAGCATGAAGGAGGGCGAAGACGACTTCCTGCAGAAGGCGCGCACCATCCAGCGCTACGGCGCCGGGGTGGTGGTGATGGCGTTCGACGAGCTGGGTCAGGCCGACACCATCGAGCGCAAGGTGTCGATCTGTCAGCGCGCCTACACGCTCCTGACCGGGCAGGCCGGCTTCCAGCCGACCGACATCATCTTCGACCCCAACATCCTCGCGATCGCGACGGGGCTCGAGGAGCACAACGAGTACGCGATCAACTTCATCGAAGCGACGCGCATCATCAAGGCCACCTGCCCCGGGGTGAAGATCAGCGGCGGCGTCAGCAACCTCTCGTTTGCGTTCCGCGGCAACGACATGGTCCGGGAGGCGATTCACTCGGCGTTCCTCTACCACGCGATCAGGGCCGGAATGGACATGGGGATCGTCAACGCCGGCCAGCTGGCCGTCTACGAAGACATTCCGAAGGATCTGCTCGAGCTGGTCGAGGACATCATCTTCAACCGGCGGCCGGACGCCACCGAACGGCTGGTCGAGTTCGCCGCCCGCGTGAATGGGGCGGGCCGCAAGCAGGAGCACGATCTGTCCTGGCGGGCGAGCACCGTCGAGGCGCGGCTGTCGCACGCGCTGGTCCACGGCGTTGTCGATTTCATCGAAGCCGACGTCGAAGAGGCGCGGCAGCAGTATCCGCGGCCGCTCGACATCATCGAAGGGCCGCTGATGGACGGCATGAAGGTGGTGGGCGACCTGTTCGGCTCCGGCAAGATGTTCCTGCCGCAGGTGGTGAAGAGCGCTCGCGCCATGAAGAAGGCGGTGGCCTACCTGGAGCCATTCATGGAGCAGGAACGGCTGGCGGCGGGCGGCGCCGTCGGCGCCGGCAAGAGCTCGAAAGGCACCATCGTGCTCGCGACGGTGAAGGGAGACGTCCACGACATCGGCAAGAACATCGTCGGCGTGGTGCTCGGCTGCAACAGCTACGACGTGATCGATCTGGGGGTGATGGTCTCGAGCGACCGCATCCTCCAGGCCGCCGTCGAGCGAAGCGCGGATCTGATCGGGCTGAGCGGCCTGATCACGCCGTCCTTGGACGAGATGGTCTTCGTCGCCAGGGAGATGGAGCGGCGGAACATTCGCGTTCCGCTACTGATTGGCGGGGCCACCACCAGCAAGCAGCACACCGCCGTGAAGGTCGCTCCGGAATACTCACAGACGACGGTCCACGTGCTCGACGCCTCCCG
>WHSN01000032.1 GCA_009380045.1 Luteitalea sp. | reverse complement strand
CGCCGCGCCGGCGCCGACCAGCCGCGGCAACAGGTACTTCAACTGGGCGAGCTCGACTTGCAGCTTGCCTTCTCGCGTGCGAGCGCGCCGCGCGAAGATGTCGAGAATCAGCTGCGTGCGGTCGATCACCTTACGGCCGACCTGCTCTTCGATGTGCCGCAACTGGGCCGGGGTCAGTTCGTTGTCGAAGATCACGACGTCGATCTCGGTTTCCGCCGCCGAGGCCGCAAGTGTGGCGATCTTTCCCGCTCCGAGATACGTTGACGGGTCCGGCTTGGGTCGATCCTGAAGCAGCCGGAGCACGACCTTCGCTCCGGCGGCTTCGGCGAGTCCGCCGAGCTCTTCGAGCGACCGCTCCGCTTCCAGCCGCCGCGCGCGGCCCGCGATGAGGCCCACCAGCGCCGCGCGTTCCGGTGCGGCTACGCGAGGTCCAGACATGCTCTCACCTCGTCCCACGGAATCGCCCCGGCCCGAATCAGCCGCGGCTCGCGGCCTGACGCGTCCACCACCGTCGACGGCGCGCCACCGGGCGTCGGCCCCGCGTCCACGAGCAGATCGATGAGGTCGCCGAGCGCGCGCGCGACCAGATCGGGGTCGTCGGTGGGCAGGCTGCCGCTGATGTTCGCGCTGGTCGCGGTGAGCGGCCCGCCGCACGCACGACACAAGGCGACGGTGACGGCGTGAGCCGGCACCCGGACACCGACTTGGGAGGTACCGCCGCTGACCAGCGGCGCCAGGGCTCGAGGAGCGTCCAGAAGCAAGGTCAACGGACCGGGCCAGAATCGGCCGGCGAGCCGTCTGGCCAGCTCCGGCAGCTCGCCGAAGTGGCTGGTCACCTGCCCGGCGTCGGCGGCGACCAGCGGCAGCGCACGGTCGGCGTCGCGTCCCTTCACCGCGAACAGGCGCGCCACCGTCGTACCGTTGAACGGATCGGCGGCGAGCCCGTAGAGCGTGTCGGTGGGAATCGCGGCCAGGTGGCCGGCGCGGATCTCCGCGGCGGCCCGCTCGATCCCGGCGGCGTCGGGCCGCACCGCGTCAACCGCGATCCGAATCATCTCCCGGCGGCTCAGAACCGGATCTTCACGTCCGGCTCCGAGACGTGAATGCTGTCGACGAACCTGATCTGGTGCGGCTCGTTCTGCATGATCAGCGAGCTCGTGCGAATGCCGTCGCCGAAGAACCGGACCCCGCGCATCAGCGTGCCGTCGGTGACGCCGGTGGCCGCGAAGATGATGCGTTCTCCAGGCGCCAGGTCTCTGGCGCGATACACCTTCGTGAAGTCGCTGATCCCCATCGCGCGGCAGCGCTCCTCGTGCTCGGGCTTGCTGACCACGAGCCGCGCGAAGATTTCGCCGTTCAAGCAGCGCATGGCGGCCGCCGTGAGCACGCCTTCAGGCGCGCCACCGGTCCCCATGACCGCGTGCACGCCCGACCCGACGACCGCGGCAGCGATGCCGGCCGACAGATCGCCGTCGCCGATCAGCCGAATCCTGGCGCCGGTCGCCCGGATGTCCTCGATCAGCTTGGCGTGACGCTCACGTTCGAGCACGATCACGACCAGATCTTCGACGTGCCGGCCGAGGCACCCGGCAATCGCCTTGAGATTCTCGTGCACCGGGGCATCGAGGCTCACGTGATCCCTGGAGCTCGGACCGACGACGAGCTTCTCCATGTACAGGTCGGGCGCATGCAGCAGGCCGCCGCCATTCGACGCGGCGAGGACGGCGATCGCATTCGCGGCGCCGGTCGCGCAGAGGTTCGTCCCTTCGAGCGGGTCGACGGCGATATCAACCTGGGGGAACGAACCGCCGTCCGGTGGCCTTCGAGCGTGCGGCATGCCGACCTTCTCGCCGATGTACAGCATCGGCGCCTGGTCGCGCTCACCTTCACCGATCACGATGGTCCCGTCGATCGGCACCGTGTCCATCACCCGCCGCATCGCCTCGACGGCAACCTGATCCGATTTGTGCCGGTCGCCCTGTCCCATGGTATGGGCGCAGGCAATCGCCGCCTGTTCGACGACGCGCAGGAATTCGAGCGAGAGGTCTGTATCCATGGTTATGTGTCGTAAGCGGGCAGTTCACAGCGCGTAGGACGATCGGCCCGGTACCCGAGCAGATAGTCGGCCTGCATCAACTTGTGGATCTCGCGCGTCCCTTCGTAGATCACCGCGCCCTTGCAGTTGCGGTAGAAACGCCCGACCGGGTACTCGTCGGAATACCCGTTTGCGCCGTGCACCTGCACCGCATCGCCGGCGGCGCGCTCCGAAGCGACCGTCGCGAACCACTTCGCGAGACTGGTTTCGCGGGTGTTGCGGCGCCCCTGGTTCTTGAGCCATCCCGATCGCAGCCAGAGCAGCCTGGAGGTCTGGTAGTCCGACTCCATCTGCGCGATCATCTCCTTCACCAGCTGGTGCTGCCCGATCTCCACCCCGAACGTCCTGCGCTCCAGGGCGTACTTCACGCAGGCGTCGCGGCAGGCGCGGATGAGGCCTGTGGCGCCGGCGGCGACCGTGTACCGCCCCTGATCCAGGGCGAACATCGCGATCTTGAAGCCTTCGCCCGACTTCCCGATCAGGTTCGCATCGGGCACTTCGACATCGTCCATCTTGAGCCAGCCGGTGTTGCCGGCGAGGATGCCCCACTTCTCTTTCATCGGACCGCTGGAGAACCCCTTGAAGGTGCGCTCGACCTGGAAGGCGCTCAAGCCCACGGGATCGCGCAGCTTCTTCTTCTCGACGTCGGTCCAGGCAATCACCAGAAAGTGATCGGCCACGTCCGCCAGCGAAATCCACGATTTCTCGCCGTTCAGGACGTAGCGGTCGCCCTTCCTGATCGCCGTCGTCTGGATGGCGCGGGCGTCGCTGCCGGCGCCTGGCTCGGTGAGCCCGTAGCCGGCGATCTTGCGGCCCTGGGCCTGTGGCACCAGATACTGCTGCTTCTGCGCCTCGGTGCCCCAGGACAAGAGCGTGAGGCAGTTCAACCCGGCATGAACCGACATGATCACGCGCAGCGACGTATCGACGTATTCGAGCTCCTCGCTCGCCAGCCCGAGGCACAGATAGTCCATGCCGGCGCCGCCGTACTCGCGCGGAACCGAGATGCCCAGCAGGCCGAGGTCCGCCATGCCGCCGAGGACGCGATCCCGGTCGAACCGGTGCTGGCGATCGGCCTCCTTGATGTGCGGCGCGATCTCGCGGGCGCTCCATTCGCGCACGGACTGCTCGAGCAGCCGCTGTTCCTCTGACAGGTCGAAGCCAATCATACGGGCCGGAAATCCTATCACGCGAGGCGATGAACGTGCACGGTGGCGCCGCGGCCAGCCGCGAGCTCCTTCGCGGCGCTGGCGCCGTTGACGGCGATTTCGAGCTGTTCGGAGCTGCCGATGACGGCGCACAGGTTCCCGGCCGGCACGTCCGCGTAGGTGGGGACCACGCTCGACACGCGGCGGGACGAGATGTAAATCGTCACCTTGCCGTCGGGAGCGAAGCCGTCGAGCTCGCGACGGCCGATGTTCGTGATCAGGTTACCGAAGCGATCGACCCGGAGCACTTCGCCGGCGAGGACATCGCCGGCGATCTGCGCCTTGGGCATCTCGAGGCGGCGGACCGGTCCGAACGGCCTGCCGAGCGAACCGAGGTCGAGACCCGATGCCAGCCAGGCGGCGGCCGGCGCGAAGCGGTCGCGCCCCTCGAAGGTCCGGCTCTTGGAGGGTCTGGCGTAGCGCTCGTCGCTCAGCTCCACGATCCGTCCGGGCGGCGCCTCGTCGAAGACGACCGAGAGCACGCCGTTGTCCGGCGCGACAAACAGGTAGTCACCGGCTTCGGCCGCGATCGCCTTCCTTGCGGAGCCGACGGCGGGATCGACGACGACCAGAAAGATCGTCCCGGGCGGAAAATAGCGAAACGCCGCCGCCAGTTCCAGGGCGGCCGTGATCACGTCGTGCGGCGGGATGTGGTGTGTGATGTCGACGAAGGTGATGTCACGGCAGATGCCGAGCGCGACGCCCTTGAGCGTTCCCGTATAGTGATCGCGCAGCCCGAAGTCGGTCAGCAGCGCGATGACGGGCCGGCCCATGACGCGGTCAGCGGACGTCGTACGCCGGTTTTCTGAACAGGATCTCCCGGAGATTGTTCTGCAGGAGGAACGATTCCGATACGCGCAGTCCGGAGAACAGCCGGATGATGTCGCGATTGAGGAGAATCGCCTGCCGCCCGCGTGCTGCCGCATAGCGTCGGTGCTTCAGGTTCACCTCGTCCACGACCACGTACTTGGTATAGCGCATGTCCTTCGCTTGCGCGGTCCCGAAGAAGGCGAGCAGCGCCCCGTCGGCACGCAGCAGCCTCGTCATCTGCTCCGCCAGAGCGTGCGCCGACACCTTGTCCAGGTAGTCGATGACGTCCCAGCAGAGGATCCCGTCGACCGACGCGTCGGCCTGGCTGAACCGCTTGGTCAGGAAGGCAGGCAGATCGTCGATGCGACCGCTGCGAATGTGTCGATCGATGTCGGAGAAGATGTCTTCGACGAGAATCTTGCACCCGAGCTGCTCGCCGAAAAAACTGACGTTGCTCCCGACGACCGGCCCCAGGTCGAGCAGGGTCGGTGATTCCTGCGACGTCAGGGTCGTCAGGAACTTGCGAAGCGCCTTGGTCGCAAAGACAGGGTTCTCAGAAGAGCTCGGGGCCGGTCCGTGGCCCGGCTCCTTCTGCCGCGGCGCGAGGCGGTCTAGCAGGCCCAAGGCGAATCTAGTGGAAAGAAGTTCTGGGGAGACGAGGGACGCGACATTTCAGGCTGTGATCCCGGCATCCCTGCATCCTAGCATTCTTGCCGCCCGGGATTGCCGATCTACGCCCTTACCGGCTGCGGCTGCTGGACGCCGACGGTCGGTTTCTCGGGCGGCGCCGCGAGCTTGCCGACTGATTGCGGCGGCGCCGGTGCGGCGCCCTTGCGCTGCATGTCGACGCTGCCGCGGAAATGAGCGCCTTCGGCGATGGCGACGCGCGGCGAAATGATGTCACCGTCCACCGACCCGCCGTCGCGGATGTCGACCTTGTCGCTGGCCGTGACGTTCCCCGTGACCTCTCCCAGCACGATGACCGCCTTGGCAAACACCTGCGCCTTGATGCGGCCGTTCAGCCCGATGGTCAGCACATGATCGCGGAGTTGGATGGTGCCTTCGACGTGCCCTTCGATGGTCAGGTCCTCGCTACCGTTGAGCTCGCCCTTGATCACGACCGATTTCCCGATGTTCATGGTGTCCGTCTCCATGTTCGGTCTCGCCTCGGAGCGAGGTGCAGACACTCCACCTCCACCACCAGTTCCTGACGCCCGCGGTGTCGGCGCAAGGGGTTGTCCGCTCCCGGGTCGGACCGCTTCATCCCTTTTCCACATGCAGCCTCCTCCGCGTCACCCTTCCCGCGCGGTGGTGACCAACCGTCTCAAAATGCGACGCTAGAATTTTGCCAGTATATGAAAGCGGTTCCCCCTTGTCTACTCCTTTTTTGTTGCCATCGGTTACGGGAGTGCTATAATCAACGGTTCACCATGCGCGTCTACTTCGACTACAACGCGACCACCCCCCTCGCCCCTGTCGCGCTCGAAGCGGTCGTCCGTGCGACACGGGACCTCTTTGGAAATCCCTCGAGCGTGCACCACTTCGGGCAGCAGGCCAAGGCGGCGCTGGACGATGCCCGGTCAGCGGTCGCCGCCCTGATCAACGCGGACCCCTCCGAGGTGATCTTCACCAGCGGCGGCACCGAAGCCGACAACTTCGCCATTCGAGGAGCGGCCGAGGCGCTCGAAGCCACCGGTCGGCGTCACCTCGTCGCCAGCGCGATCGAGCACGAAGCGGTGTTGAACACGCTGAGGGCGCTCGGCCGTCGCGGCTGGCGGACCACGCTCGTGGCGGTCGATCAATCGGGCATCGTATCGCCCGAACGAATCCGCGAGGCCATGGCGCCGGACACGGCGCTGGTGTCGGTGATGCACGCCAACAACGAGATTGGCACGATCCAACCGATCGCCGCGATTGCCGCGATCGCTCACGAGGGCGGCGCGCTGATGCACACCGACGCCGTGCAATCGGCCGGAAAGATTCCGATCGACGTTCGCGCGCTGCAGGTCGACCTGCTGGCGATGTCGGCGCACAAGCTGAATGGTCCCAAGGGCGCCGGCGTGCTCTGGGTGAAGCGCGGGACCCGCATGCAGCCGCTCCTGACTGGTGGCAAACACGAGCGCAACCGCCGGGCGGGCACTGAAAATGTCGCCGCCATCGCCGGCATGGGAGCGGCGTCGCTACTGGCCGCACAGAAGATGGACCTCGAAACCCCGCGGATCAGCGCCTTGAGAAACCGCCTCGAGGAAGCGATTACCGCGCGCGTGCCGGGGACGGTCGTCAATGGCGCCCGCGGTGAGCGCGTGCCCAACACGACCAACATCAGCTTCGATCGGGTCGAGGCCGAGAGTCTGTTGATCGCGCTCGATCTCGAAGGGATTGCGGTCTCGACCGGCTCGGCCTGCTCGTCCGGGACGCTCGAACCGTCTCACGTGCTGCGCGCCATGGGCTTCCCCGCGCACCGCACCCAGAACTCGTTGCGTTTCAGCCTCGGCCTGTTCTCGACCGATGAAGAAGTCGACCGCGTGATCGAGGTGATCCCGCGCCTGGTCCAGAAGCTCCGCGGTTTGACGTCCAGAACGGGCGGGCGGCCACCCTCATCTTCACGAAGCGACGACGAACACGGGGGTCGCGAAGACACTGATCCGTCGTGAACCTCGTGACTTCGTGAAAGTGGCAGAAGGCAGAATGGCCGAAGGACTGTTCGGAACGTGCGGATCGTTGTAGCCATGTCAGGCGGCGTCGATTCGTCGGTCGCCGCGGCGCTGCTGGTCGAGCAAGGGCACGACGTCATCGGGCTGTCGATGCAGCTCTACGACCAGAGCGAGGGCCAGACCTCGTTCGGCAGCTGCTGCTCGATTGACGATCTGCACGACGCGCGGCGAGTGGCTGCCGCCATCCGCATCCCGCACTACATCATGAACTTCGAGCGCCAGTTCAACGAGCAGGTGGTGTCGAACTTCGTCGCCGAGTACACCGCCGGACGAACGCCGCTCCCCTGCGCCCGCTGCAACAGCGACCTGAAGTTCGCCACACTGGCCGAGCGGGCGCAAGGCTTTGGCGCCGACGCGGTGGCCACGGGGCATTACGCCCGCGTCTTCCGTGACGGGCGCACCGGACGCTACCTGCTGCGGCGCGGGGCCGACCTGTCCAAGGATCAAGCCTATTTCCTGTTCTCGCTCACCCAGGAGCAGCTCGCGAGCGCCGTCTTCCCGGTCGGGGATCGGCCGAAGGAGTCGGTCAGGGACTACGCTCGCGCCAGAAATCTGCCGGTGGCCGACAAGCCCGACAGCCAGGAGATCTGCTTCGTCCCCGACAACGACTACGCGTCGTTCATCCGTCACCGCGCCCCGGAGGCGATCCAGCCGGGCGCGATCGTCGCACAGGACGGAACGGTGCTCGGCACGCACGCCGGCATTCATCGGTTCACGATCGGCCAGCGCAAGGGCCTCGGCCTGACATCCTCCCCCACGCACGCGCCGATGTACGTGCTCGCGCTCAAGCCAGCGGACGGCCACGTCGTGGTCGGACCGAAAATGGCGCTCGAGCGGACCACCCTGACGGCGGCGCAGGTGAACTGGGTGATGGCGAAGCCGACCGGCGATCGGCGGATCGTGGCGCAGATTCGCCACCGGCATCAGGCCGCCCCGGCAACCGTACGAGCTCTCGAGGGCGAGCGCGCCGAGCTCGTGTTCGACACCCCGCAGGTGGCAATCACGCCGGGTCAGGCCGCGGTGTTCTTCGACGGGGACGCCGTGGTTGGCGGAGGGTGGATCGAATAGCGAATTTGGTCATTGGGTCATCTGGTCATCTGGTCATTGGATCCATTGACCAGATGACTAGATCACCAGATGACCAGATCACCCGATCACCCGATCACCCGATCACCAGATGACCAGATCACCCGATCACCAGATGACCCGATTATCTATTTCCAGGTCTGCAGGTGCTCGGGAATATCGTCGAGGAAGTGCTCGGCGTCGATCGCCGCCATGCAGCCTGAGCCTGCGGCCGTCACCGCCTGACGGTATTTGTGATCCTGCACGTCGCCGCAGGCGAACACCCCTCGCACGCTCGTCTTGGCGCCGTCGTGGGTCACGATGTAGCCGTTGGCGTCGAGCTCGAGCTGCCCCTTGAACAGCAACGTGTTCGGTGTGTGACCGATCGCCACGAAGACGCCGCTGACCGGCACCTCGCGGGTGGCGCCGGTCGATCGATCCCGCACCACCATCCCGGTCACTTCGCCCTTGCCCGTATCCTTGATTTCTTCCACTTCGGCGTTGAGGCACCATTCGATCTTGGGATTTGCCCGGGCCTTGTCCTGCATGATCTTTGACGCCCGCAGCGTATCGCGGCGGTGCACCACGGTCACCTTGCTGGCGAACCGGGTGAGGTAGGTCGCTTCTTCCATCGCCGAGTCGCCGCCGCCGACGACCGCGATGTCGTGGCCGCGAAAAAAGTAGCCGTCACAGGTTGCGCACGTGGAGACTCCGTGCCCCATCAGCGTCCGCTCCGACGGCAACCCGAGGAGCCGCGCCGACGCGCCGGTCGCGACAATCACCGACGTGGCGGTGTACTCGGCGTCACTCGTCTTGACGACGAACGGCTGTACGCAGAGGTCGACGCTGGTGACCTGGTTCTGGATGATCTCGGCGCCGAAACGCTCCGCCTGCGCCCGCATTTCCATCATGAGGTCGGGTCCCATGATCCCGTCGCGGTACCCCGGCCAGTTTTCGACCAGCGTGGTAAGCATGAGCTGACCGCCGGCTTCGATGCCTTCGATGACGAGCGGTTTCAGGTTGGCCCGCGCGGAGTAGAGCGCGGAGGTGAGTCCGGCCGGGCCGGACCCGATGACGATAACATTGCGCGCCGCCATCATTCGAGATGCTTGTCGATGGCCTTCTTGAAGTCTTCTTTCGGCGCGAGCCCGATGACCGACTCGACGACCTGACCGCCTTTGAACAGCAGGACCGCCGGGATGCCTCGGATCTGGAACTTGATGGCGGTGTTGGGGTTATCGTCCACGTTGAGCTTGCCGATCGTCACCTTGCCTGCATAGTCGGCGGCCAGCGAGTCGATCGTTGGACCCAGCCGCTTGCACGGGCCGCACCATTCCGCCCAGAAATCGACCAGCACAGGGCCACCAGCCTGGAGCACCGACGACTCAAAATTCCCGTCCGTAAAGGTCTGCACGTTGTCCGTTGCCATGATTCTCCTCAGCCCGCGCCCGCCATGCGTCGCCAGGCACCCAGCCTGCTCGACCGCGCATCCGTATATTTTGACGTACTCCCATGTGTAACGGTGCCAGGAATGGCCCCGGACGTCCCGCCACGCGCAGTGATTGTACAATCCACCGGTGTCCGACCGTCCGCCCCGTCCTTCCCGCGCCGAAACCCGCGAAGTGGTCGAGTTGAAGCAGCTGAAAGCGGCGCAGCCGGAGCTCGCCACGGCCGTCGACATGCAGCTCGAGCTCGTCGAGGCGCAGCGGCGAGTGCAGTCGCGCGTACCTCTGCCGTGGATTCAGCCCGATCCTGAGTGGGTCGCCGCGCAGCAACGCGCCGGGCGGCCCGTGATCCGCTTTGCCGACATCCCGCTCGAATGGTCCGACCTCAGGCTGACGTTGCGCCAGACTGCCGACATCCTCCACCGATACGAGGCCATCGATCGCGCCGAGCACGAGCAGATCCTCACGCTCAGCCGGGATGGCAACGCGCTTCAGCCGCTCGTCTCGCAGTGGTACGCGACAACCTCAGGTGTTGACCAGACCGGTCCACGGCCGAGTGCCTCGCCACACGCACCGCCCAGCCTGGACCAGGTGCTCGTCCTGTCGATGCGCCCCTTTCTGGCCCGGTGTGCCGAGTCGTTGCTGCAGCGTGCCGACCTGTCGGCCTGGCGCCATGGGCATTGCCCCTATTGCGGCTGGGAACCGGACTTTTCGGTCATCACGCCCAACGCGGATCGACGGCTGATCTGCGGCCGCTGCCTGGCTCAGTGGGATTTCGGTCCGCTGACGTGCCCGTTCTGCGCCAACGACGACCGGGCGCTGATCACCTCGTTCGCCACACGCGACGGCAAGTACCGCGTCTACGCATGTGACGTGTGCCGGCGCTACCTGAAAGCGTACGACGGCCGTCGCGCGTCGCGGCCAGTGATGGTGGCGGTCGATTCGATTGCCACGCTGCCGCTGGATGCAGCCGCCATGCAGCGGGGATATCTGGGATAGGAAGAAACCGCGTCCGAGGGCGCTACTCGTTCGTCAAGATCGGCGCCGGCGTTTGGGTCGCGAAGAGGGTGGCGGCCTTCGACGACAGCCAGTTGAACAGGTTCTGCGTTTCGACGAAGCGGCCGGCATTCGAACGGGCGCCGAGCACCACCACGGCCACCTCCTGTCCGCCCTGCCCCTGGGGGAGCCGCAACAGCGTGGCCAGGCAATAGCCTGCCTTGGAGATGAACCCGGTTTTTCCGGCCCTGACGTCGACCTCGCCCTGGCGAAGGAGGTAGTTCGTGCTTCGGAACGTGATGCTGCGCTTCGCTGTACGGACCGTGTATTCCGGCGTGCGCATGATTGTCCCGATGCGCTCGTCGTTCGAGGCGTGCACGATCAGCTTGGCCATGTCGTAGGCGGAAGACACGTTGTCCGAGAGCAGCCCGGACGGATCGGCGTAGTGCGTGCTGGTGAGGTCGAGCTCGGACGCCTTCTCGTTCATCCGCTGAATGAAGCCGGCCGATCCGTGAGGCGAAATCCGCGCCAGCGCACGCGCCGCGGCGTTGTCGGATGCGATCAGCAGCAGGTGGAGCAGATCGTCAGTGGTGACTCGATCGTTCGCCCGCAGATACGTCGTCGAGGCCCGGTGCACGTCGCTCCGCGCGATGGTGACCGGCTGGGACAGGTCGGGAGCGTCCTCGAGAAACACTGCCGCCGTCATCACCTTGGTAATGCTCGCGATCGAGCGCTGGCTCTGTGAATTCTCTTCCCACAACACCTCGTTCGTGTCCGGGTTGTAGATGATGGCGGCGGCGGCGCGCAGGTCGGGGACCAGATCGCCCTCGGCGTCCACCTTGTAGCGCGGGACAATCGCTTCGGCCAGCTCGCGGGCGGTGGCGACCGCGCGCGCCCGCGCCAGCCTCGCCTTGCGTGACAGCGATCGTTTCGCTGAATACAGCTTCTTCTGAACCGGCCGCTTCTTGGTCGCGGTCGATTGGGTTTTCTTGGTCGCGGTCGGCTTGCTGGTCTTTGGCGTCTGCGCCGTGGCGATCGGCGCGAGACCGATACTGACGAGGCTCACGAGGACGAGCCGAGCGATCCAGAAATATGAGTTTCTGCGCAAGTCGGTAACCCCAGCCGCGTAAGTGTGTGGAGATTTCACGTGATTCTAGCAGGGAATTGGTAGACGGCAAGCAGTTTATCGCCCCGCGAACAGAAGTACTTACCAGATTCCCGTCAAACTGAGCAATTATCAGCGCCGTGAAGGAGGTTCGTGTCCGTCCGCCTCCCCGTGATACCTCTGATACACGGTGGTGAAAATGAACGCCAGCACCAGGGCCAGAAGCCGGAGATGACACCCCGCGAGCTTGAGGAATATCGATCGCTCCGCGCAACGATTCACGAGCGCGGAACGACGCGGGTCTGGACGTTCGTCGCCGGCCTCAGCGCCTGGGCCTTGCTCGTCGTCGCAACTGCGGCGGTGAACGCCAGTCCGGCTGCCGCGTTGCTCCCGCTCCTGGTGCTCGCCGCGGTGTTCGAAGCGGTGTTCGCCCTGCACACCGGCGTCGAGCGGATCGGCCGCTACCTTCAGGTGTTCTACGAGGACTCGTTTGCGGAACGGCGCTGGGAACACACCATCATGGCCTTCGGCCGCACCTTTCCAGGCGGCGGCAGCGACCCGCTCTTCGCGTCGTTCTTCTGGATGGCGACGGCGGCGAATCTCGTCCCCGCAATCCTGGCGGCGCCGCGCATCGAGGAGTGGGTGCTGACGGGCGCCGCGCACGCGCTCTTTCTCGCACGGGTCACGGTCGCACGTGGCCAGTCAGCCCGCCAGCGCCCCACCGATCTCGAGCGGTTCGAGCGGCTGAAGCGCGACCTTGCTGTCGATCATGACGAGGTCAACACAGGCGCGAACACAGGAGCCACAGAGCTCACGGAACGCGCAGAGCCTGTGAGGCCAGGGAGCTGAGCTCGGTGGGTCCCGTGGTGTCCGTGGTTCATTCTCAGCCCGCGCGGCCGACCTGATCTACCGCGCCAGGGCGATCGTCAGCAGAAGGGCGTTCTGCGCGCCCTTCCACGCGTCGGTCGTGTCGAACGACTCGGTGAGCGCGTGTGCATCTGCACCCCGACCGCCGCCGCCGATGGTGATGGCGGGGATGTTCAGGCTGATCGGAATGTTGGCGTCCGTGGAGCCCTCGCCGAGACCGACCGGCAGGCCGAGCGTCCGCCCGACGGCGAGGGCGGTCTGGACGATCGGCGATCCTTCGGGGGCCTCCCCGGCGGGCCGGTCCCCCACCAGCTCCTTGACGACGGTGATCACACCTGGCTTGCCCCACCGGCTGTTCTCTTCGCGGGCCGCGGCGTCGACCGCATCCTGGAAACGGGCGTCGAGGTTCGCCAGCGCCGACGGGCTGGGCGACCGCATGTCCACCTCCATCCAGGCGTCGAACGCAATCGAGTTCACCGACGTCCCGCCGCCGATTCTGCCGACGGTGAACGTGGTCCGGGGATGCTGGGGCACCTGGAACTCGGCGATCTTCGCAACCGCGCGGCCGAGCGCATGGATCGGGCTTGCCAGCCCGAACGCCCCGTAGCTGTGCCCGCCGGGGCCCTTGAACGTCACCCTGTAGCGATGACTCCCGACCGCCACCGTCGTCACGTGCAGGCCGGTGCCGTCGATGGAGACAAAACGATCAATCTGCCCCTTCATCGTCTCGCCAAAGAGCGCCTTCATGCCGCGCAGATCGCCCAGGCCTTCTTCGCCCACGTTGGCCACGAAGGTGACCGTTCCCGCCGTCTGCACGTTCGCCTCGCGCATCGATCGGATGATGGCCGTCATCACGGCGAGGCCGCGGCAGTCGTCCCCGATCCCGGGCCCGCGAAGAGTGCTCCCCTCGCGGGACACCTTGACGTTCGTCTCTTCCGGGAACACCGTATCGAGGTGCGCGGCGATGACGACCCTCGGGCGTGCCGCCCCGCCGGGACGGTCGCCGAGCACATTACCCACACGATCCACCCGGACGTTCTGAAGACCCAGCCCGGCGAACTCGCGGCGGAGCACCTCGCCGCGAGCGGCTTCCTTGAAGGGAGGGGCCGGCACTTCGCAGAACCGAATCTGATCCTCAATTGTGCGCGCCTCGGTGTCCTTCGCAACCGCGAGAGCCGCCTTCACCACCGGATCCTGAACCAGCGTGGCGACCGCCGCGGGCTGCTGCCCGTTGGTCGCCCGGGTGCCGCTCAGAAGGATCGCGAAAGCCAGAACGACCATGCGGGTGAGAGCCATACGCTTTCATGTTCTCATGAGCTGAGCGCCGCCAGCCGCCATTCGTGAACCGAGTTGATCAACCAGAGGCGTTCGGCCCGGCGCAGCTCCCCGACCGGGATCACTGCCTCTTCGAGCTCCCCGCGGTCCAGCAACTCTGCCCGGTAGGTGCCCGCCAGCAGCCCGCAGCCGGCAGGGGGCGTAAGACGGCGGCCATCGATCTCGACGACGAGATTGGCGGTCGTCGCTTCGGTGACCTGGCGGTCGCCGTTCCAGAGAATCGTTTCGTCGAACCCTTCAACCCGGGCGGCTTCGTAAACGGCGCGGTTGGTCGTTTTGTGAAACAAAAAGACGTCCTGGGAATCGACCGGACCCGCGGCCATCGTGACGCGCATCGGCGTCGGGCCTGGCCCGATCGCCCCCTCCTCTGCGCGAACCTCCCCGTCCTTCGACAAGAGCAGTCGGACACGCCGGACCTCGGACGCATCCCTGACGGCGATGATCAATGCCGACATCACGGCGTGCATGTCGAGAGGAAACCCGAAGTAATCGGCGGAGCTCCTCAGCCTGGCGAGATGCCGTTCCAGGAGGAAGAAACCCTCCCCGGGCGACCAGCGCATCGTTTCCAGCAGCTCATAGGCCGCCGCGCGCCTGCCCAGAATGGCGCTCTTCAGCAGGCACTCGTCGTACTCCGCCGCCGGATCAGAGTCCCAGACGATTCCACTTCCGGTGCCGAACACGATTCGTCCGGTCCGGTTGTCGACGACGGCGGTGCGAATCGCGACGTTGAACCGGGCGTCACCGTCCGGCCGGATGTGTCCAATCGCTCCGGTGTAGACCCCTCGGGGGGCCGGTTCGAGCGCGCGCACGATCTGCATCGTACGGACCTTGGGCGCGCCGGTCACCGATGCACTGGGGTGCAGCGCCGCGAAGACGTCCTCGAGCGGAGCGAGGGTCCGTCCGGTGACCGACGATGTCATCTGCCACACGCCTGGATAGCGCTCCACGGTGAACAGCTCGGGAACGGTCACGCTCCCGACCTCCGCGATGCGGCCGAGATCGTTCCGGACCATGTCGACGACCATCACGTTCTCGGCGCGCTGCTTTTCGGACGCGAACAAGCTGTCGCGGCGCATTGCGTCCTCGATGCCGGTCCGCCCCCGGCTGGTGGTCCCTTTCATCGGCCGGGCCCGGATGGCCGTGCCCTCGATCTCGAAAAAGAGCTCGGGCGAGGCCGAGCAGATCGACCAGTCACCCGACGACAAATACGCGGAATGCGCTCCCTGCTGGGCTGATACCAGGTCAGCGAACAGCGCGCGGGGATCGCCGGCAAACTGCCCCCCGATCGTGAACGTGAGGTTCACCTGATAGGTGTCGCCTGCGGCGAGGTGCGTCTTGATGCGTTCGAAGGCCGCAGTGAACGAGGCTCGATCGAAGGATGGCACCAGCCGCTCGAGCTCGTAGCTCCCGCTCGCCACCGGTGCGGCGACGGGGCGGACCTGTGCCGGTTCGAACAGCGCGAACCAGACGAGCGGCAGATCGCCTGCCACCGGCCGGACCGCGAGATCGAAGGCTTCAGCGGCCTCGTAGGTGACGAAGCCGACGGCATGGAAACCGAGGTCGCGCGTCAGCCGTTCGACGTCAGCCAGGGCCGAACGCACGCTGCCGGCGCCGTCAGCACACACCACGCGCGCCGGATCCTCGAACCCGAGCCACCCACCTGCGGTCGTCTGGATCAGCGCTTCGATCGGACGTCGCACGAATCGCATTATCGCCGCGCGGCCGGATCCTCGCAGCGAGTATCCAAACGCATGAACCAAGTAATCCAACTGTCAGGAGAATATCGTGAGAGCCGACGTGTGAACGTCGCAAACAGGCGATAATCCCAGGCAAATACCAAAAGCTCGCGGGAAGATGAGCGGTACAACCCTTGCTAGTGCGCGTCACCATGAGCAGCCTGGTTCGCGTTCTCGGCTTCGTCACCCTCGATTGCGGCTGCGTCGTCGGCCGCTACCGCGAGGTGGCGACGAGCCGTGAACTGCGCTACGTCGAAGAGAAGGGCAAAGCGTGCGGAAGCCACGGTCATCGCCGGAACCATACGTTGATGGCCGACCGCGCCGCATCTGTGGCTGTTGGCGTCGAAAGCAAGTCCGTCTAGTCGCGCGTCCCCATCCACGGACCTCGTCCACGGACATCGTCCCGGCGATCTCCACGACCGCTCAGTCCCGGAAGCGGCGGGCCCCATGGGACGCCAGGCCGTGGATTTGCTCCGGCGGTACCACCCCGGCTAACCTACATGTCGTGCACAGCCGAAAAGACAGGCTCCCATGCCCGTCATCCTGAACCCGTACCGGATCGTCAGGGCCAGACAGAACAGCGAGGCGACGTTTTACCTGGCTGATTGCCTCGAGGTCTTCAGACAGCTCGCGCCGCACAGCATCGACGTGATCGTCACCTCCCCCCCGTACAACATGGGGATCCGGTACAACACCTATCAGGACACGCTGACACATTCGGACTATCTGGAGTGGACCGGCGCGTGGGTGGCGGCGGCCGCGCGGGTGCTCACACCCGAAGGGTCGCTCTTCCTCAACGTCGGGACGAGGCCGTCCGACCCGTGGACCGCGCTCGACGTCGCCCAGGCGGCGCGGTCGCACCTGCGGCTCCAGAACATCATCCACTGGATCAAGTCGATTGCGATCGATCAGGAATCGGCGGGCGCCGGGGCTGGCCTCACCCGAGATTTGGCGGTGGGGCACTACAAACCGATCAACAGCGATCGATTCTTGAACGACTGCCACGAGTTCGTGTTCCACCTCACCCCATCGGCCAGCACGAACCTGGACCGGCTCGCCCTGGGCGTGCCCTATCAGGATCAGTCGAATATTGCCCGGTGGCGGGCCGGCGCCGAAGGCGTCCGGTGCCGGGGCAATACCTGGTTCATCCCGTACGAGACGATTCAGCGGCGCGACCGCGACCGGCCTCATCCGGCCACTTTTCCGTCACGTCTGCCCGAGCAGTGCCTGCGCCTGCACGGCCTCGACCGCGTCGGTACGGCGATGGACCCGTTCACCGGCCTGGGGAGCACGGCCGTGGCCTGTGCCCGGGTCGGGGTGAACTTCATCGGCGCCGAGCTGGACGAAGCGTACCTTGCGGAGGCGGTGGAGCGGGTCGAGGGCATGGCGGTCGGCCGGGAGTTGCCCGGCCGGGGCGCCGCGAAAATGCGAAAAGCGCAGCTGCGGCCTGCGGCTTCGTCTAAGGCGCGGGCGGCTTCGGGGGCCTGATCACGTATTCCTTCCGGCTGTAGACATCGAGCCCTTTGCGGGTCAGCTTCACCTCAATCTGGCGCCGGCGCTTGGTCGGATCCGGATTGCTCGAGTAGTATCCGAGCACATAGTAGTCGCTGCTCGCGGCATCGACCTGTTTCAGCGCCTTGTCGAAGTCGTTCATGTTCACGACCGCCAGGCCGCCGGTTTCTTCGGCGAGCACCCGCATGCTGTCCTGCGACTTCCGCACGAAGGCGTTCCACTCGGACGGATCCACCTGCTCGTCGATATCGGACCCGGCGACCAGGCCGCGGGGGTCGATCGTGTAGATGGTCGTGTTCGCGCGATTCGCCGACCGGGTCAGCTCACCGAGCTCGAACGCGAGATCGGAATCGCTGAACGTCTCGGACTGCTTCTGCATGTTGTTGATCGGATCGACGCGCTGGCCGGAGGAACCATCGTCGTTCTGCGAGTTCTGCATGACGTTCGACTGGTTCTGCAGAAACGGAGAGCTCGGGTCGCGGAGGCCGAGCCGCGACTCCTGGAACGGGTTGAAGTCGTACCCTTCACTCACCCAGACCAGCGCCTTGCGGCGGTTGTGCACTTTCTCGAGGTTGTCGAGCGCTTCCCTCATGGTCGAGAACGCCACGTGGGCGTTGTAACGCAACTCGGTCGGGCCTTCCGAACCCGATCCGCGATTGATGATCTCGCTCGGCTTCAAGCCGCTGCCGGCGATCTTGTTGATGGCGTCGTCCAGACGCCGGCGATCGTAGGTCATGTCGATCGCAATCGACGACGGCCCGCTCGACACGACGCCGAAGAGGTCGCCTTCGTGCACCAGGTTCTTCGCGATCTTCTTGAACAGCTCGCGGACGCGGCCCGAATTCTGGAACTGCAGGTGGAGGTCGTCGACGAAGAACAGAAAGATGCGCCCGGAGGTGTCGTTGACGCGGCGGACCGGCGGGAGGATGATGCCCTCCGGCGGCGGCGGCGGCGCCGCCTCGAGCACGTTGGTGACGCGCCCGCCGTGGCTCATCGTCATCGACGTGATCTCCTGCTTCACGCCATCCTCGAAGACTTCGAATTCATCTTTGCGGAGGTCGGGGACGAAGCGGCCGTCGCCGTCCTTCACGATCACATCCATGGTGACCGCGTCGATTTGCACCCTGAAGTTCGGAGGGGTCGGCTGATCGGGGGCGGGCGCCGGGGCCTGCGCCGAGAGACCGGCGACGAGCGCCGCCAGCATGCCGAACGAGCACAGACCTTTCGGGTTCAGTGTCATAGCACGGTGATTATGCCACGTTCAGCCGCGGGTTTCGCTCACTCTCGAGAGGTCTCCGAAAGGGCTCCGGACGGGTCGTGGGCGGTCGGATCAGGCGCGGTCGGCTCGCTCGGGCCCCCCGCCTCTGAGGCATCTGTCCGGGCGCCGGTGTGCGGGCTGGTGACACCGGGCGCGAGCCGGCCGGGAACGGGCGTGGCGGGCGGTTCACCGACGGTGCGGTGGCGGCCACCCCGGCGGCGCCGGCGTTTGCGAGGCGGGTCATCCGCTCCCGGCGCGCCAGCGACCATCCTTTCCGCGCTGCCCTCTGCCGGTTCGCTCGCACCGGACGCCTGGATGTCGACAAGCGCCACGGCCTCTTCGGTGAGCTCGGGAGGAGAGTCGGCGCCCTCTGACTCCTGTTCTTCCTCACGGCGCGCAACTTTCGCCGCACGTTCAACGCGACGGCGCTCCCGCCAACGTTCCACTTCTGGAATCGGTGGCTTGGGGGTGGAGACGATGGCGTTCCAGTCGAAGGACAGACCTGGGTTGTTCGACTCGATTCTCCGCCTGGCATCCTCGTCGAACGGGTCGCGGCCGACCTTGATGCCTGGCGGAGTGCGGAACCAATACAGGACACGGGCGCGTGACGCCCGTCCGCGGCCACCCGACTCGTGGACCAGGTAGGTATGCTCGTACCCGCGCTTGTCGCGCGAGAACCTCAGATAAGGCACCCGCTACTTTCGTTTCTGGGTGCGCGACGCGGCACGGCTCGACGCGCTCGGCGCGGCACGGCCACGTCCCGCCGCCTTCTTCACCGACTTCCGCGAAGACGCGGCTTTCGCTCCGCGGGTCGGCCGCTTCGCGGTTGGCGCCGGCACCCTGCGGCGGGGCGGCGCGGCGGGCGCGTGACGGACCGGCGCGGCCTCACGTGACTTGTGCACGAGCGTGAACCGCACGTCCTCGCCGACCGAGTGGTAGCTCCAGATTTCGCTGACCGCGATGCGGTTGTCGTCGCACAGGCGCCTGGCGACGTCCACCATGCCGGAGGGCACGTACAGGTGAAAAGCGGCCTTCAACTTGGAATAGGGCACCCACTGCGCGAGCGCCTCCAGATGGTTGACCGATTCACCGGTTTCGACCTCGATGACGATTTCGAGTCGCCGGCCTCGTTCCATCGACAGGAGCACCACGTCGGGGTAGAGGGCGGAGGGACCGCTTCCGACAGGCGCCACCTGCTCGGTGCCGGCATTGATTCCGGCGTCATACCTTCGCCGGGACCTTGCCTGCAGCAGGCGGATAATCCGGTCGTGCTCGAGCTGCTCGCGGACCGGCCGCACCAGGATCGGGCTCAACTAGCGCCTCCAAACGATTGGATATTTACGGCACGAAACCCCTAAGTGTAACATGGGTTTGACTGAGCTCTTCTGCGATAAGTCACGCAAACAGGGTTACAATGCGCCCCATGTCCACAGCGATGGCCCCTCATTCGACCTCGACCATTCTCATCGTGGACGACGACGAAGGGGTGACCCAGACGTTCGCGCGGATGCTTCGGCTCGAAGGCTTTGACGTCCACACCGCCCTGACAGCGGAAACAGGGCTCCGCGAGGCGCGGGAGGTCAAGCCTGACGCAATCATCCTCGATCTGCGCATGCCGCTGGTCGACGGCCTCGGGTTTCTCCGACGGCTCCGCGAGCAGGACAATCACCGGGGAACGCCGGTTGCGATCGTGACCGGCGACTACTTTCTCGACGATACCGTATCGGCCGAAATCCAGCAGCTCGGCGCGGAACTGAAGTTCAAGCCCCTCTGGCTCGACGATCTGGTTGGCCTCGCCCGGACCCTGCTCAGGGTGGCGCACTGACCGTTCCCGGTTCCCGTTTCCTTCAAGCCTGCCGCCGACAACCGACCGACGCGACACCAGTCTGGTTCATGCGACAGGCCGGCCGCTACATGAGCGAATACCGCGCCCTGCGCGAGCGGTATTCGCTGCTCGAGCTCTGTCGCACCCCCGACCTGGCGACCGAGGTGACGCTGCAGCCGGTCCGTCGAATCGAGGTCGACGCGGCGATTCTCTTCTCCGATCTCCTTCTGCCTCTCGAGCCGATGGGGATCCGGTTCGATTTCATCCGCGGCGAGGGGCCGGCGATCGACAACCCGATCGAGTCGGAAGACGACATCAACCGCTTGCGCCGTTTCGAGCCACGTGAGGCGCTCGCGCCGGTGCTGGAGGCCGTTCGACAGGTCAAGCGCGAGCTGGCCGGGCGGGTTCCGCTGATCGGCTTTGCCGGCGCGCCGTTCACGCTCGCGTCGTATGCCATCGAGGGAGGGCATTCGAACAATTTCGCGCGGACGAAAGCGCTGATGTACGGCCATTCCGACGCGTGGCACCGGCTATGCGATCTGATGGCTGACATCGTCTCCGACTACCTGAACGCACAGATTGAGTCGGGGGTCGATGCGGTGCAGGTGTTCGATTCCTGGGTCGGCGCGCTGAACGCCCACGACTACCGGGAGTTCATCCTCCCGCACACGAGGCGGATCTTCGACGTCGTCGGCGGGCGGAATGTCCCGACGATTCATTTCGGGGTCGGCACTGGCGCGATTCTCGCCGAGATGCGGGAAGCCGGCGGCGACGTGCTCGGCGCCGACTGGCGCATACCGCTCGACGAGGCCTGGGACCGAATCGGTCACGACCGCGCCGTGCAGGGCAATCTCGATCCGACGTTGCTGCTCGGACCGCTCACCCGCGTGCTCGCCGGTGCGGATGACGTGCTGTCACGCGCCGCTGGCCGTGCCGGACACATTTTCAATCTGGGCCACGGGATCCTGCCGTCAACCCAGGTCGAGCACGTGCAGGCGCTCGCCCGCCACGTTCACCACGCCACGCGCCGGCGTCAGGATTAGAAGAGACTTCGTAGCCAGGACAAAGGACTCGCGGGCGCCCGAAATCATCGGCTCGAAGCCGCTGCCCGTTGGTTCCGCTGCGCCCGTGCACGTCGGCCCGAAGCACCTTACAATTTGAAGTCGGTATGAGTGTCGTCATCGTGGGCGGAGGCATGGCGGGGCTCGCGACGGCATTCGAGCTGCACGCCCGGAAGATCCCGTTCGTCCTCCTCGACGGCGCGGAGCGAGCCGGCGGCATTGTCATCAGCGAGCAGATCGACGGTTACACGATCGACGGCGGACCCGACGCGCTCCTCGTCCAGAAGCCTGACGGAATCAGGTTGTGCGAGGAGGTGGGTCTCGGCGAGCGGCTGATCCCGACGTCCCCACCGCGAATCGCCTTCGTCCAACGCAACGGGTGTCTTCATCCGCTGCCCGCCACGTCGGTTCTCGGCATCCCGACGCGTCTCGGTCCATTCGCGGCGACGCGCCTGTTCTCGTGGCGGGGCAAGCTGCGGATGGCGGGTGAGCTTTTCGTTCCTGCGAAGCGCGATGACGCTGACGAGTCGATCGGCGCGTTCATGAGGCGCCGATTCGGTGTCGAAGCCACGACCTACCTTGCTGAACCGCTGCTTGCCGGCATTCACGCCGGCGACGTGGACGCCCTGTCGGTTCAGGCGCTGTTTCCGCGACTGGTCGAGGCCGAGCGGCAGCACGGCAGCCTGCTCAGGGCATTCCGGCGTCAGCCGCCGTCTCCGGCTGCGGCCGAGGGGGCATTCAGATCGCTTCCAGGCGGACTGAGCGAGCTGGTCACGGCGCTGGTCGCGGCGATGCCCCGCCGATCGATTCGGCTGCGGACGCCGGTCGACCGCGTGCGCTGCGACCGGTCGGATGGCTTTCGCGTCGAAACCCATTCGGGGGAGCTGATTCGAGCGCGCGCGCTGGTCCTCTGCACGCCTGCGTACGTGACATCGCAGATTCTCCGGGAGGCGGCGGTTGACCTCGCGCAGCTCTGCGCCGAAGTCCGATACGCGTCAACCGCCACCGTGGCGCTCGCCTTCACCCGCGGGCAGGTCGACCATCCGCTGAACGGGTCGGGGTTCGTCGTTCCGCGCGTCGAGCGATCAGGGATCCTGGCCGCATCGTGGCTGTCGTCGAAGTGGTCCCACCGCGCCCCCGCGGACCGGGTCCTGCTCCGCACGTTCGTCGGTGGAGCGCGCGATCCCGCAGCACTTGATCGCGCGGATGCGGAGCTGGTGACACTGTCGCGGCAGGCCCTCGAGCCGCTGTTGCGCATCACCGGCGCACCGCTGCTGACGCGCGTCTACCGGTGGGTGCGGGCGAGCGCGCAGCACGAGGTCGGCCACCTCGCCCGGATGGCGGCGATCGATCGCGCCCTCGAGCGCCACCCGGGCCTGTTCGTCACCGGCAGCGGATTCCGTGGCGTGGGAATTCCCGACTGCATTGCCGATGGCCGCTCGACGGCGTCACAGGTGTCCTCATGGCTCTCGTCATCCGTCTCTGCGTGATCGTTCCGACGCTGCTCGGAGCCGCGGCTGGCGCCGGCGCCCAGCGCTCGCCCGCGGTTGCGCCCGACGTCGCGCGACTGCTGCAGCAAATCAAGGCTTCCGACACAGATCTCCTGGCGGTCTCGGAAGAGGACGGTCGATTCCTCCGCGTGATGATCCTCTCCAGCGGAGCGAGGCGAGCGCTGGAAATCGGCGGCGGGAATGGTTACAGCGCGATCTGGATCGGGCTCGGCCTGCGCCAGACCGGCGGCCGCCTGACGAGCATCGAGTACGATCCGGCTCGCGCCAAGGCGGCTGCCGAGAACATCAGGAGGGCCGGCCTCGCCGATGTGGTGACCGTGGTCGCCGGTGACGCATTCCGGGAGATCCCCGGCCTGTCCGGTGACTTCGACTTCGTGTTCCTCGATGCCTGGAAGCGGGACTACAAACGTTTCTTCGACATCGTGCTGCCGCGTCTCACCTCGCGGGGTCTCTTTCTCGCCCACAACGTCGTGAACAAGCGCAGCGAGATGCCGGACTTCCTGGAGGCGGTGCAGAACAGCGACTCTGTGCTCACATCGATCGTGACGCCTTCGGGGGAAGGCATTTCGGTCTCGGTGAAAATCCGATGAAGCCGGTGCACCTGATTGGCGTGCCGCTCGACCTCGGAGGCAACCGGCGCGGCGTCGACATGGGTCCATCCGCGTTCCGCATTGCCGGCCTGGCCGAGCACATCACCGCGCTCGGCGTCGCGCTCGTCGACAAGGGCGACCTCCCCACACCGATCCCGGAAACGCGCGAAGAGTGCCATCCGGAGAAGAAATACATCGGCGACATCGCCAGGGTCTGTCAGGCCCTTTATCAGAGTGCGACCGCGTCTCTCGATGCCGGCGCCCTGCCGCTCGTGCTGGGGGGCGATCACAGCCTTGCCGCCGGGTCGGTGGCCGCGGCGGCGGCATGGGCGCGCCGGACGCGACGGCTGGGAATCGGCCTCCTCTGGCTCGACGCGCACGGCGACATGAATACCCCCGCGACCTCCTCGAGCGGCAACGTGCACGGGATGCCGCTGGCCGCGTTGCTCGGTTCCGAGCCGGCCGAGCTCGCGCAGTTCGGCGGTTTCACGCCGAGCGTGCTGCCGGAGCACACCGTGCTCGTCGGCGTCCGCAACCTCGACGACCGCGAGAAGCAGCTGGTGCGCGACTCGCGCGCGCACGTCTTCACCATGAAGGACATCGACCGCCAGGGCATCGCGTCGATCGCGGAGCAGGCAATCAAGTTGGCCGGCGCCGGAACGGCTGGCGTGCACGTGTCGTTCGACATGGATGTCTGCGACCCCACCATCGCACCCGGCGTCGGCACGCCGGTCAAAGGCGGGCTGAACTATCGCGAAGCGCACCTGGTGATGGAGATGGTGGCCGACTCGGGGCGCCTCACGTCGCTCGACCTGGTGGAGGTGAACCCGACGCTCGACGTGCGGAATGCGACGGCGCAGCTCGGAACCGAGCTTGCGCTGTCGGCGCTAGGAATGAAGATTCTGTGAGTTCGCCTCGGCGAGCATCTTCTCGAGGGTGTCGACCAGCAGGACGAGGGAATACGGTTTCTCGATGAGCTTGGTCCGAGGACGCAGCCTTTCGAGCTCCGCCGATTCCGACGGCACGCCGGAGAAGATGATCACCGGCACCTCGGGCGGCGAGGCGGCGACGACATCCCGTCCCGTGCCAAGCCGCAATCGCAAGTCGACAACCGCGGCGACGAACCGGTGCTTGTTCAAGGCGTCGAGCCCCTCGTCGGCTGTCTCCGCGGTGATCGCCGAGAACCCGTGCATCTCGAGAAACTTGACCAGCGGCCGGCGGACCGAGACGTCGTCTTCGACGACGAGGACCAGTCGGGCGGCGTCTTTGATCATTTCTGTAAAGTATCCGCGTTTGAGGGGTTGGTCGAACCGATCCAAGTATAACGGAAACGAGCGTAGTAGAATGAGCGCTCCGCCCCACTCCGACCTGGTAGCTCAGTGGTAGAGCATCTGACTTTTAATCAGAGGGTCGCGGGTTCGATCCCCGCCCGGGTCACCAGACGTCGCTCATGATCCACCGAGGGTCTGCCCCGCATAGCCTTGCCGGAGACCCGCCGCCACTCCGAGTGTGTCACTTCAGCGTGAGCGAGTTCCCCACGACGTGCGAAAGAGACGGAAGCGGCTTCATCATACACGCTGCCGGCGCTCCGGCCGACATCCGCCTGCAAGACGCCCCTCCTTGCTCGTGGACTGCCTGGCAGAACACTGCGGCTATCGCGGACCCGACGGCACTGTAGGGGGCGGCGTAACGACGGCACGACGAATCGGCGAAGGCGATGTAGGCGCGATCCTCCGGAGCACGACCAGGGACAGGCGGGGGCGCTCCAGCGAAGCACCGCCGTCGAGTTCGAGCGGATGTTCAGGAAAGGCGTCGTCGCGAGCGGTTTCGATGACCGCCGCCCAGCGCGAACCCCATGGGGCCCCGGGCATCGTGAAGGTCACCTGCTCGAGATGCGCGTTGAACACCAGACAGAAGCTGTCGTCCTGAACCGCACGCCCTTTCGCATCGGGCGCGAGATGGTCGCCGCTCAGAAACAGCATGAAGCTCTTCGCGGGCCAACCGGTCCAGTCCTCGTCGGTCATCTCGCCGGCATCGGGCTTGAGCCACGCGATGTCGCGGACCGCGTCGCAATGGATCGCGTGCTCCTTGAACCAGCCGCGTCGCCGGAACACCGGATGGTCGCGGCGAAACGCGATCACCCGCCGCGTGAACTCCTCGAGCCCGGTGTCGGCGCCGGACCAGTCGAACCACGAGATCTCGTTGTCCTGGCCATACGCGTTGTTGTTCCCCTGCTGGGTGCGACCGGATTCGTCGCCGCCGAGCAGCATCGGCACTCCCTGGGACAGCAGCAGCGTCGCCAGGAAGTTGCGCTTCTGCCGTGCGCGCAACCTGTTGATCGTCGGATCGTCAGTCGGCCCCTCGACCCCGAGATTCCAGGATCGGTTGTGACTCTCGCCGTCGCGGCTCTCTTCGCCGTTCGCTTGGTTGTGCTTGTCGCTGTACGAAACCAGATCGTTGAGCGTGAAGCCGTCGTGCGCGGTGATGAAGTTGACGCTCGCGTACGGCTTCCGGCCATCGTCCTGATAGAGATCCGAGCTGCCGGTCAGGCGGGCGGCGAACTCTCCCAGAGTTCGCTCCTGGCTGCGCCAGTAGTCGCGCACCGTATCGCGGTACTTCCCGTTCCACTCACACCAGAGCACCGGAAAGTTGCCGACCTGATAGCCGCCCATCCCGAGGTCCCACGGCTCCGCGATCAGCTTGACGCGATTCAGCAGCGGATCCTGATGGATGATGTCGAAGAACGCCGACAGCCGATCGACATCGTACAGCTCGCGAGCGAGGGTGGCCGCGAGGTCGAAGCGGAACCCGTCGACGTGCATCTCGCTGGTCCAGTACCGAAGCGAGTCCATGACCAGCTGCAGCGCCTGCGGCTGCCGCATGCTCAGGCTGTTCCCGGTGCCGGTGTAGTCCAGATACAGCCGGCGATCGTCTTCCCGGGTGCGGTAGTACGCCGCGTTGTCGAATCCCTTCAGCGACAGCATCGGCCCGAGATGGTTGCCTTCACCGGTGTGGTTGTAAACCACGTCGAGAATGACCTCGAGGCCGGCGGCATGGAGCGCCTTCACCATCTGTTTGAACTCGATCACCTGTCCTCCGCCGTCGCCGCCGCTGCTGTAGTCGCCGTGCGGCGCGAAGAACCCGATCGAGTTGTATCCCCAGTAGTTGCGCAGTCCGCGCTCGAGCAGGTGACTGTCGTGCACGAACTGATGGACCGGCAGCAGTTCGACGGCGGTGATGCCGAGCCGGGTCAGGTAGCCGATCGCCGCCGGATGGGCGAGTCCCGCGTAGGTCCCGCGGATCGCCTCAGGAATGTCGGCGCAGAGCACCGAGAACCCTTTGACGTGCGCCTCGTAAATCACCGTTTCGTCGAGCGGCCGGCGGATTGGACGATCGTCGCCCCAGTCAAACTGCGGGTCGATCACGATCGAGCGGGGCACGAAGGGGCCGCTGTCGTCGGCGCTCGCCTCATCGCCCTGGGGTGATCCCGGCGCGTACGGGAACACCGCCGGATCCCATCGCACGTCGCCGGCGATGGCGCGCGCGTACGGATCGAGCAGCAGTTTGGCCGGGTTGCACCGGTGGCCGTTGGCCGGGTCCCATGGGCCATGCACGCGAAACCCGTAGCGCTGACCGGGGCCGATGCCCGGCAGGTAGCCGTGCCAGCACAAGGCCGTCTGCTCCGGCAGGTCGAAGCGTTCTTCCGACCCGTCGGCACCGAACAGGCACAGCTCCACGCGTGTCGCCACTTCCGAGAACACCGAGAAGTTCGTGCCGATTCCGTCCCAGTGGGCGCCGAGCGGAGAGGGCTCGCCCCGCCATATCCTGACTGGTGCCGGTGACCGGACCGGCTGACGCTCGCTCGCGGGTTCAGACAGGTCGGTCGGCATCGGCGCCCCCCGGAGCACGGCCCATGCCAATCGCGGGCCGCGGCGTCAGGGCCTTGATCGAGGCCCGATGCAGGAGGTCGCCTCATCCGCGCCGGGTGGTCATGACCCCGCTTCTGCGTCCGATACTTGCCTGCCGCGTCGTTTTTTCGGCCGCCGAGGATGCTCGCCGCGCCTCGCCGTGGGAAAACAGCATAGAAAGCGAGCACGGAGGCGCTGCCCTGGCGCTCAGCCGGATGCCTGACTCGGAAATCCCGTAAAATATTCGTAAGCGGCCATTAGACCGGCGACAACGGTGCAGGTAGGCGTTACTATTGACAGAGGTGTCTCTGCCGTGCAAGGGCTCCGAAATGGGTCGCCTGCGCGTGACTACCAAGGTCGAGGAGGGCTCATGAGTGGTCGCGGGTTCAACACGTGGCGGAATGTGTCGCGAGGGGTGCTGTCAGTCGGCGCTCTTCTCGCGCTGACGGCGCCGGCTTCCGCGGCCGACGCCCCGACCGGCCCAGTGACGTTCTCGAAGGACATTGCTCCGATCTTCCAGGCCAAGTGCCAGGAGTGCCATCAGCCGAACTCCATCGCGCCGATGTCTCTCATCACCTTCCAGGAGGCTCGTCCCTGGGCCCGTTCGATCAAAGAGCGCGTCTCGACGCGGCAGATGCCGCCGTGGCACATCGATCCCAGCGTTGGCGTGCAGAAGTTCAAGAACGACATGTCGCTCAGCCAGGATCAGATCGACACCATCGTGCGCTGGGTGGACGGTGGCGCGCTGCAGGGCGACCCCAAGGACCTGCCGGCGCCCAAGCCGCTGGTCACCACCAACGAATGGGAAGGCGTGAGAGACGGCTTCGGACCGCCCGACCTCGTCATCAAGTCGTCCGAGTACACGATGCCGGCCAAGCACCAGGACGTGTGGTACCGGCCGATGAGCGACATCCCCATCACCGAGCCGCGTTGGATCAAGATGGTGGAAATTCGTCCAACCAACCTCAAGGCGCGCAAGACCATCCACCACTCGATCGCCTACCAGATCCTGAGTCCCGACAACGTCGCGTCGGTCAACACCGGCACCGCCACGGGCGGCAGCGATGCCGCTCCGAGCGTCGAGGACCTCGTGAATCGCCGTCCAATGATCATGGAGTGGGCGATCGGCAAGGGCTACGATCAGTTCCGCGAAGGCACCGGCAAGCTGATCGTTCCCGGCGAGAAAATCTCCTGGGATCAACACATTCACGCGGTAGGTGAAGAGATTGTCAGCGGCTCCGAACTGGGTATCTGGTTCTATCCGAAGGGCCAGGAGCCGAAGAAGCGCAGCTACCTGATCGGGTTCACCGGCGTGGATCGATCGAAGGGTCTCGACATCGCTCCCAACTCGATCTCGCACACTGAAGGTTTCACGGTCCTCAAAGAGCATACCTTGATCACCAATTTCCAGCCGCACTTCCACCTCCGCGGCAAGGCAATGCAGGTCGAGGCGATTCTCCCGGACGGAAACCGCCAGATCGTCAGCTACGTGGGCAACTTCAACTTCAACTGGATGACCAACTACATCTACGACGACGACGCGGCGCCGGTGTACCCGAAAGGCACGGTCATTCACGTCAGCGCCTACTACGACAACACCAAGGCCAACAAGAACAACCCTGACCCGGATCAGTGGGTCGGCTACGGCGATCGCACCGTCGACGAGATGGCGCACGCCTGGATGAACGTGATCTACCTGAACGACGACGAGTACAAGGCGCTGGTCGATGAGCGCAAGGCGAAGGCAGCGAAGACGACGCAGGACCAGCAGCAGTAAGCACGTTCCAGATCGTGGGGAGCGGCGCACTGCTCCTCACGTTTCATGCTCCCTCTCCTGATTGACGGTTCTCAGATGACCGAGCGATCCGTACTCACCAGGATCTGCGCCGGAGTCGTGCTCGCCGGGGGCGTCATCCTCTCCGCGCAGCAGTTGCCCAGCGAACCGGCCAAAAAGTTTGGTTCAAGTATCACCGGCGCCTACGAAGGGTGGTACGACAACCCGGACGGCAGCCACACGTTCCTCGTCGGCTACCTCAATCGCAACCGCGCGCAGGCCGTGGACATCCCGATCGGCCCGAACAATCGTCTCGAGCCGGGCGGACCCGACCTGGGGCAGCCGACGCACTTCCTCCCTGGCCGTCACGTCGGCATGTTCATCGTGACGGTGCCGAAGGAGTTCACCGCCCAGCAGCGGCTCACCTGGACCATCACGATGAACGGCGTCACCAACGCCATTCCGCTTCGCATGCACGTCGACTACAACATCAGCCCGTTCGAGATTTCACACAGCACCACGCTGGGGAACACCCCGCCGCTGATTCGGTTCGACGAACGCGGGGAAACAGTTCAGGGTCCGATCGCGATGGTCACCAGGCCGTTCATCGCGCGGACCGCCTCGGTCTCGGCTCCGCTCAACCTTCCGATCTGGACCGAAGACGATGCGATGTACTCGAGCGGAACGAACGCGCCGATGCGCAAGCCGCCCCCTCCGGTGGCGATCACGTGGTCGAAGTACCGCGGGCCCGGAACCGTGACGTTCGACAAGGCGAAGCCGGCGCTCGAGACGCTGGCCGGCGGCAACGTCGCCGAGCCCTACGCGGGCAAGGGCGCTACCACCGCGAAGTTCAGCGAGGCTGGCGAGTACCTGCTGCACATGCAGGCGAACGATTATTCCGGCGAGGGCGGCGGCGGCGAAGTCTGCTGCTGGACGACGACGATCGTCCAGGTGACCGTCACACCCTAGTGTCGGGTAGCCAGTCCCTGGAAACGTGATGCGTCACATAATTCCCGGGCGGGGCATCCCCGCTGGCGGCGTTGCTCGTCCCTCACATATGCCCAATATGCTCAGTCCTCGCGCCTTGCCAGCAGGGCGCCGCGCTCCGGGCCTTATGCAACGCATCGGGTTTCCAGGGGACTAGGTCGTCCTCGCGATCGATTTCCAGTTCTTCACGATGTGCTCTGCCGTGCGCCAGGCGAGCGCCTGCGCGGTGTGCGTGGGATTGTGCGCGCCGCTGGTGCCCATCACCGAGGCGCCCGGCACTCCGAGGTTCTCCACTTCGTGCGACAGTCCGAACCGGTTCACGACGTTCGTCTCCGGGTTGTCGCCCATCCGCGTGCCACCGTACGCGTGGCGAGGCGCCCATCGCTCCGCCGACCGGCGCGCGCTGAATCGCAATCGCACCGGCCTCCCGGTACCACTGCTCCATCTTGTCCTGGGTGAACAGCGCCACTTTTCGCTCGTTGTTCTTGTATTCGCCGGTAATCCGAATCACGGGCAGCCCGAGCGGATCCTTGACCACCGGATCGAGGTCGAGGAAGTTCTCCTCGTACGGCAGCGTCGTCTTCTGGATGTACGAGGTGTGCGAGCGATCGGCGTTCTGCTTGATGAACGCCTTCCACTGGGAGCCCCAGGCCGGCGCGAAATCACGAGCGCGACCATCCTCAAAATGACAAATCGGCCATCGGCGTTACCATGAACCCATGGCCACGAGCACTTCGTCGGCCGCCTCCCGGCGGCTCCGCGACCGAACGCTTTTCCGTGAGCGCTGCTATCTCGACGGCCAATGGATCCCGGCCGACGATGGCCAGACGATCCCGGTCGACGATCCTGCCACGGGCGGCATCATCGGCTCGGTGCCGAAGCTTGGACGCGGCGAGACCAGCCGGGCGATCGACGCGGCCGCTGCCGCCTATCCCGACTGGCGGGGACGCACGGCGAAGGAGCGCGCCGTATTGCTGCGCCGGTGGTTCGACCTGGTGATGGCGCACCAGGAAGACCTCGCCGTTCTCATGACTCTCGAGCAGGGCAAGCCGCTGCCGGAGGCACGGACGGAGGTGGCGTACGGCGCCT
>WHSN01000076.1 GCA_009380045.1 Luteitalea sp. | reverse complement strand
GGGTCGCCGCCGCGTCGGCGCGACCGCCCGACGATCTCCTCGAACGGGTCCATCACTACCCTTCGCCGTAGGCCAACTGGCGCGTTCCCGACCAAGAAAGACTCGTGTCCGCCGACGACCGGCGCCACGCGTCCATCGCTCGAAGCGCGACCAGCGACAGATTTGCCGGAATCGGCGGCGCGTCCTCCACGGCGCTGATCGGCGCGGTTACCGGGACGCGGACGCGGCAACCGCCGGGACGACGAACCGTTCGACGACGTCGAGGACCGTCCGCCGATGGCCGCGGCGCTCCTCGCCCGTGGCGGTGGACGACGTCGTGACGACGACGAGCTGGAGATCGGGGACGACGAAGATGAACTGGCCGCCGTAGCCCCACGCGTTGTACGAGTGATGGCCCGCGAGATCGCGGATCCACCAGCCGTAGCCGTACTGCTGCTCGCTCCATTGGGATCTGCCGCGCGGCTCGAGCGACGCGTCAACCCAGGCGGCCGGGAGGACCTGCCGATCGCCGACGCGGCCCCGGTTCAGGTAAAGCTCCCCGAACGCCACCATCTGACGCGGCGTCAGCAGCATGTCGTTCCCCCCGAAATAGATGCCCTGTGGGTCTCTCGGCCATTGCGGCAAGCTGATTCCGAGCGGCCCGCCCAGGGCTTTCTGGGCGAACTGCCAGGTGCTGGCGCCGGTCGCCTTCGTGAGAATCGCGGACAACAGGTGGGTGTTCCCCGTGCTGTAGTCCATCGTCGTGCCGGGATCCGCGAGCATCGGCCGGTTCAGTGCGAACTGCACCCAGTTCCGACTGAGAACCCACGCACCGTAGTTGCGGTTGCTGGTCGATTCGAGCCCGGACCGCATCGTCAACAGGTCTTCAATCGTGATCTGCCGCTTCCGGGCATCACCGCCCTTCTGCAGATCCGGGAAAAACGACCAGATCGGCTGGCCGACGCCGTCGATCTGGCGGCGCTCGATCGCCAGCCCGACGAGCGCCGAGATCACGCTCTTCGAGACCGACTTGACGTTGGCCGGCCGCTGCGCACGCGCGCCGTTGAAATAGCGCTCGACCACCAACGAGCCGCGCCGGCTGACCAGGAGGCTGTGCAGCCGCGGCAAGTCGCGGGCGGCGGCGATCGCCACGTCGAGACCCTCGGCGTGCGGTACGACCGCCGGCTGGTTGGCCGCCGCCGGGGAGATCAGGAGCAGCCACGCTGTCGCCGAAGCGGCGAGCCACCGACGGCGCAGCACCACACCGCGCCGTTCTCGATCCCGCATGGCCATCGCGCCGCCGGCCGCCAACCTCAGTTGAGCGTCCACAGCGCCAGCGTGGACAGATCCTTCACGAAGATGCGATTGCCGGCGAGCGCCGGCTGCGCGTAGGTCGCGCTGTCCGCCACTTTGTAGCGCTTCACCGGTTCGAACGCGGCCTTGCTCGCTCGCGCCACGATCAGCTCTCCATCGTCTTCGAGGCTGAAGAGCAAATCCGCCGCCCTGAGAACCGCGGCATTGGCGGCCTGACGCCCCTCGGAGGTCCAGAGCGTCTTGCCGGTGCCGACGTCGAGCGCGAAGTACTGACCCGAGTTGCGGCTGGACAGGCCGAACAGGATGTCGCCGGCGACGACGGCGTTGCTCATGCTCAACGGCGCGTCGGCATTCTCCCATGCCGGCTCGGCGGTCCACTGGTTGTTCGCTCTGGTGATGTTGAGCGCCATCGTCGGCCCGGCGGTTCCGCCAACGATCACCCTGTTCCCCGCGACCATCGGCGTCATCATGTTGTTGTTGCTCGGATGCACGAACGGACGCTCCCACAGCAACGTCCCGTTCGCGACGTCGATGCCGACGATCTTGGTCTGCGTAATCGTCACCAGTTGTCGTGTCCCGCCGATGCTCACGACAATCGGCGACCCGTAGCCGGGACCATCGCCGCTCCAGGTCCATTTCGCCTCGCCGGTGTACTCGTCGAGTGCGACCAGCGATCCCTGGTTGTGTCCACCGACGTGAAAGATCACGCGTCCGTTGTCGACGATCGGTGAGAAGGCGTGGGTGGTGTAGAGCGGCACCGGCGTCGAGCCGGGTTTCTGCCACAGCCGCTTGCCCGAATTCGCGTCATAGGCAGTGACGATGCCGGTCATGCCGATCGAGTACAACCGGCCGTTGAAGAACACCGGCGTCGATTTGGGGCCCGGGCCGTGCGGGGACGCCGCCTTGTTCATCTCGAACGGCGCCCGATCTTCGGTGTGCCACAGCACCTTGCCGGTCTGGGCCTCGAGCGCGCTCATCACCTCGTTCTCGCCCTGCCGCGAGAACATGTAGACGCGGCTGCCGACGACCAGCGGCGTGGCGTAGCCGAGACCGACCTCGACCTTCCATTTCTGCGTGAGCTGTTCCGGCCAGACCGCCGGGGCGGTGAAGGCCATCGCGCCGTCGCGGTTCGCGCCGCGCCACTGCGTCACGTCCGTCGATCCGCTCTGAGCCTGGATCCCGGCCACCAACGCCGCCGTGACGAGGATCGGAAACGCGTGTCGTATGAAGGTCATGTGCATACCTCGAGAAGAATCGACACCGACTGATCTATCGCGCCTTGACATCGTAGCTGGCCAGGGTTCCCTGATTACGGATGTATAGCCGTGCGCCGCTGACCACCGGGTGCGCCCAACTGGGTGCGCCCTGGTCGGCGATACGGAACCGTCCCCGCTCGCGGTAACCGCCCGGCGCCGCCTGGACGAGCCCGACAACGTTGTCCTCGCTCAGGATGTAGAGGTGGCCGTCGGCGTAGGACACTGCCCCTTTGCCAACGCTGCGGTCCCGCCACATCATCTTGCCGGTGGCGAAGTCGAGACAGGTCAGAATCGAGTTGTTGTAGCCGTACAGATAGCCGTTGACCAGCACCACGCCGCCGTGATGGTTCTGCATGTCCCGGGTGAAGTAGATCTCCTGAGCGCGTATCTCGCCGCTCTCCGCCTTCAGACCGAGCAGGGCGCCGCCGGTCCCGTAGGCGGACGTGTAGAAGACCTTGTCATCGGCATAGACCGGAGTGGTGGTGTTGGCGGTATTGTTCGCCGCCTGGCGGTAGCGCCACATCAACTTGCCGTCAGCCGCGCGCACGCCGACGCCTGCCTCCGCCGTCATCGTCATCACCGTCCGGACGCCCTGGACGTCGGCGACAATCGGCGAGGCGTAGCCGGCTTCGTCGCTCAGTTCCTTGGTCGTCCAGACCGTCGCGCCCGACATCTTGTCGAGCGCCACCATGCCGGCGTTCCGTCCCCCAGGCGAGACGATCACGCGGGCGCCGTCGACGAGCGGCGACTCGCTGATCAACCACGGGATGTTGCGGCCGCCGAACTCCTTGAGGACGTTCCGCTGCCAGACGACCGACCCTTCGGTGACACGAAGGCAGGCGAGGTCCCCGTTCTCAGTGAGCACGTAGAGCCGGTCGCCGTCCACGCTCGGTGTGCTCCGCGGTCCCGGGCCACGATCGTTGCTGGCGGCCGCGCCGACGGCCTTTTGCCACACGACTCGCCCGTCGGCCCGATTCAGGGAGGTCACCGTGCTCTGGCGGTTGCGCATGCCCTGCACGAACACCCGCTCGCCGCTCACCGAAATCGACCCGTAGCCGGCACCGAGGTTGGTGGCCGACCACACAACCGGCGGACCCGCCGCCGGCCACTGCGTGAGAAGGGTCGATTCCCTGGAAATGCCGGACCTGTCAGGGCCGCGCCACTGCGGCCAGTCAAGCGGCGCCTGCGCCTGCGGCACTGCGGCAGCCAGACCCGCCGCCGTGACAATCGCAGCCGAGCGGCCGATCAGCCAGATGGTGGCTTTCATGACCCGGTCGCGTCCACTGACAAGCGCGTCATCAGAACGATGCACCGATGCTGACGCCGAGCGTGCGGGGAGCGCCGCTCTCTCCGACAAACCCGGAGGGGGCAAAGTTGTCGTAGGCGAAGGCTACCGGAATATAGCGCGTCTCGAAAGCGTTCTTGACCCACACCTCGGCGAACAGGCCGCCGCGACGGGCGCCGGCACGGAAGCTCGCCAGCGAGTACGCCCCCTGCCCCGCCGTGTTCGCATCGTCGTACTGAAAAGCGCCTTGAAGCGCGACCTCGGCGCGGCCGTATACCGTGGCGGCGGCCGGCAGTCCACGAGACAATTGCGCTCCCACCGTCGCGGTGTAGCCCGGGGTATTCGGGATCTCCTTACCCGAGAGGCTGGTTCCGGCCGACACGCTGCCGTCCTCGAATCGTGCGTGTGTGTAGCCCATCATGCCGAACAGGTCCACACCCGACCTCGGGCGCGCGCTCACCTCGAGTTCCACGCCCCGGCTCGCCGCGCCGCCGACGTTGGCGATGTAGAACTGCGCCGGCACCGCCGGATCCGGCAGATTCAGCTGCAGCTCCTGCCAATCGATGTAGAACGCGGCGGCGGAGGCCGACAGGCGGCCGTCCGCCCATGTGGTCTTCACGCCCGTCTCGAAGCTCCAGGTGCGCTCTTCGTCGTAGGATTCGCGGCCAACGGGGGACGCGGCGTTGAAGCCACCAGCCTTGAAGCCGTTCGCGATCGTGGCGTAGACCGTGTGCGTCGGGGTGACGCGCATGGCGGCCGAGAATTGCGGCGACAGGTTGGCGAAATTCTGCTCATCCGTCACCAGCTGGCCGGGAGCGATCGCGGGGGTGAAGAACGTGTTGAGCGTCGCCTCCTTGCGCTCGTAATCGACGCGCGCGCCGACCGACAGATCGATGCGGTCCCGGACGACAACGGTGCCCTGCCCGTAGAGTCCGATGCCGCGATCGTCGAGCCGCGAGTCGGGCGAGTGCTGATCGATTGGGAAGTCGAGGAACGGCGAGAGCAGCAGCGGGGCGACGGTGTTGACCGCGTCCTGCTGGTAGTCCTGCGTGAACACGAATGCCCCCGCCTGCCACCGCAGGGCGAGATCGTCGGACAGCCTGACGGGAGCCGACGCCGGGGAAGCGACGCGCACTTCCTGCGTGAACTGAAAGCTCTCTTCGCGGTTGTCGCGCGTCACGAGCGGAAGCGGTGTGTAGTCCAGGTCGGTCGCATCCTCGGTCCGCCAGCGCACGAACCCGGTGGCCGTGGAGAACGCGAGACGCACGCCTTCCCGCCGCGTCTGAATCGCCGTCGAGACGACGTCGCGGTGGGTGAATCCCTCAAAGTCGCGGGAGCTCACCCGCGGGTTCGCCCGGAGCCCGCCAAGGTCGCTCAGCGCGTAGTCGCCGTCGCGCGCCCGCTCACCGCTCACGATCACGCGCGCTTCCCATCTGCTGGTCGGCGTCCACAGCACCTGCCCTTTTCCCGACAGCGCGGATCGGGAATCCAGGTCGTGACCGGTCACCAGATTCCGGGTAAAACCTTCCCGCTCGGCGTACCCGAGCGAGCCGCCGACGGCGACGCGTCCAGCCACCAGCGGACCCGAGAAGCGGCCGCGCACATCCCTCGCGCCGTAGTTGCCGATCGGAACCGTGACGCCACCCTGCCAGCCGGTCATCGACGGCCGCGTGCTCGCGACGTTGATCACGCCACCGAGTGCGTTCCGGCCAAACAGCGCGCTCTGCGGTCCCCTGACGAACTCCACCTGTTCGACGTCGAGCAGATCGATGCTCGACGAATTCGAGTTCAACTGCGGAACCCCGTCGAAATACGTGGTGATGCTGGGGTTCGCCGGACTGGCGCCGATGCCGCGAAACCGCGGATTGCTCAGCTTTCTGGCGGTGAACTCGGAGAAGTGCGTGTTCGGCGAGTAAATCGCCGCCTCGCCAATGGTGAACATGCCGGCCTGGGTCAGGGTATCGGCCGAGACGGTGGTGAGACTCACCGGAACTCGCTGAGGATCAGCAGGTTCCTTCTGCGCCGTCACGACAACGGTCGGCAGCTGGACACGGCCCACCCCCTGCCGATTGCTTTGAGCGGGAGACGCGTGATCGAGTCGAAGCGGCGCCGCCGCCGCACCCTGGAGAATGAACACAGCGATGACGAGCGGCGGGCACATTGACGTTATTATGCATCGGGGCCAGAGCTGGCCAACCGCCTTCGAGGGCGCCGGTCTGACCGACCGAATGCGCTACGATAGTGATCCGCTGCGAGGCGGACGACCGTAAACGCCTGGTGCCCTCAGGGGCGTATTCGAAGTACACCGACCACGTCGAAGCTGTGCCGGGAACGCGACTCATGATGACTAGGATTCGCACTGTTCTCATTGTCCTCCTGGCGGTCGGCGCGAGCCTGTCGCTGACGGCTCAGCAGGGGGCACGCCGGGTCGCCCTGGGCGACTGGCCCGACATGCGCGGTCCGAGCCGCGATGGCATCTCGAAGGAAACGGGTCTCATCGACAAGTGGGCCTTGAACGGCGAGAACTTCCTCTGGCGGGTGCCGCATGGCGGCCGGTCCGCTCCGATCGTGATCGGCAACCGGGTGTACGTGCAGAACCCGGCCGGGCGCGGCGCCGAGCTGCAGGAACGGGTGATGGCCCTCGACGCCGACACCGGACGGACGATCTGGGAATACAAGTTCAACCTGTTCCAGAGCGATGTGCCCGCGCATCGTGTCGGATGGGCCTCGCCGGCGGCCGACCCGGATACCGGCAACATCTACGCCTTGAGCGGAGGCGCGCAGGTGATCGCTCTGAGCCGCGACGGCAAGCTCCTCTGGGATCGATCGTTTGGTGAGGAGTTCGCCGCCTTCACGACGCACGGCGGACGCACGATGTCGCCGATCGTCGACGGCGACCTCGTGATCGTCAGCGCCGCGGTGTCGAACTGGGGCACGTCGGCCAACCGCGCGCATCGGTTCATCGCCCTCGACAAGCGGACCGGGGAGGTCGTCTACGTCGCGAACCCGGGGGGCCGTCCGTTCGATACGGCGTACGCCGCACCGGTGATCGCGACGATCAACGGCATGCGGCTTCTCATCGCCGGCCTTGGCGACGGCGCGGTGCACGCGATCAAGCCGCAGACCGGCGAGAAGGTGTGGAGCTTCCCTGCCGCCAGGCGCGCCATCAACACCGGTGTCGCCGTCAGCGGCAATACCGTGTTCGTCTCTCACGGCGACGAGAATCTCACTGGCAACGAACTGGGAATGCTCGCGGCCATCGACGGCTCGCAGACCGGCGACATCAAGACCGCGACCTGGGCCGTGCGAGGGGTCGAGTTCGGCTACTCCTCGCCGCTCGTCGACGGCACGCGCCTCTATCAGATCGACAACGGCTCACACCTGAAGGCGTTCGACACCATCACCGGCACAGAGTTGTGGGACCAGCCGCTCGGCACGGCGCAGAAGGCGCCGCCCGTGCTCGCCGACGGCAAGATCTACGTCGGCACCGACGGTGGAACCTTCTTCATCGTCCGGCCGCACGCGGATCGGGCGGAAGTGCTGAGCGAGGTCGAGCTCCCGAACAGCACGCGCAGTTGCTGCGGGTCGGAGGGCACCGCTGAGCAGATCCTCGGCGGCGTGGCGATTTCGCGCGGCCGGATCTTCTTCGTCTCGAGCGACGCGGTCTACGCCATCGGCGCCAAGCAGGCGACCGCTCCTCAAGGCTTCGCGGTGGACGAGCCGGTGGCGCCGGGCGCCGGTGCGCCGGCCCACCTGCAGATCAGCCCGACCGAACTGGTGTTGGCCCCCGGCCAGACCGTAAAGCTGCGGGCGCGTCTCTTCGACGACAAGGGACGGTTCATTCGGGAAGACAAGGCCACCTGGTCGCTCGAGGGGTTGAAGGGCACCATGACCGACGGGGCGTTCACGGTCGCGACCGATCCGATCGAGCAGGCCGGGCTGGTGAAGGGCGTGGTTGGCGGGCTTACCGGGCAGGCGCGAGCCCGCGTCGTACGGCCGTTGCCATGGAAGGAATCATTCGAAGGGTACGCCGACGGGGCCATTCCGCCAGGCTGGGTGAACACCGTCGCCGGCACCCTGTCGGTGGCGACCCTCGACGGACAGAAGGTGCTGCAGAAGGCGCCGAGCGAAACGATCTTCAAGCGGGCGCGCGTGTTCATCGGCCCGGCAGACTGGTCGAACTACACGTTCGAGGCCGACGTCCGCGCGGCGACGCGGCGCCGGCAGACCGGGGATGTCGGCATCACGGCGCAGCGGTACTCGCTGGTCCTTTACGGGAACTCGCAGCGGCTGAAGATCGAGGCCTGGGAGCCGGAGACGACGCGCACGGTTGCCGTGCCGTTCGCCTGGAAGCCCGACGCATGGTACCGCTTGAAGCTGCGGGTCGAGAACCTGCCCAACGGACAGGTGCGGGCGCAGGGCAAGGCATGGGAGGCGGGCCAGCCGGAGCCGGCCGCCTGGGGCATCGAGAAGGTCGATCCGATCGGGAACCGCAACGGCGCGCCTGGGTTGTTCCTCGACGCGCAGTACGGCGCGTATCTCGACAACTTCACTCTCACGCAGAATCAACAGCCATGAGCATGCATCGGATGCGTCGGACAGGTCTTGCAGCGCAGGTCGGGACGCTCGTCGCGTCCGGTTTGCTGGTCGGCGCCGTCGGCATCGGGCCGGTCCGCCTCGCCGCCTCGGATCCCGGTACCGGAGACTGGCCGATGTGGGGCGGAACGCCCGACCGGAACATGGTCTCCAGCATGAAGGGGCTGCCGAGCGACTGGGACGTGAAGACGAAGAAGAACGTGAAATGGGTGGCCGATCTCGGCTCGCAAAGCTACGGCAACCCGGTCGTCGCCGGCGGCATGGTGTTTGTCGGCACCAACAACGAGCTGCTCCGGGATCCGAAGCAGCCCGGCGACCGCGGCGTGCTGATGGCATTCCGGGAATCGGACGGCCAGTTTCTCTGGCAGCAGACCCACACCAAGCTCGAGTCAGGGCGCGCCAACGACTGGCCGTTCCAGGGTGTCGCCTCCTCGCCGCTGGTCATTGGCGAGCGCCTCTACTACACGAGCAACCGCGGCGTGGTGATCTGCCTCGACATCCAGGGTTTCCGCGACAAGGAGAACGACGGTCCGTTCACCGACGAGAAGCTGACCGCCGATGTCGACGCGGACGTGATTTGGATGTTCGACATGATGGAAGAGGTCGGCTCGTATCCCCACAACCTGGCGAACTCGTCACCGGTCGCCTCTGGCGACCTGCTGTATGTGAGCACCGCCAACGGGCAGGACGAGAGCCACGTGAACGTGCCGTCACCGCGAGCGCCGTCGATCATCGCGATCAACAAGGACACCGGCAAGCTGGTGTGGGAAGACAACTCGGTCGAGGATCGTGTGCTTCACGGGCAGTGGTCGACGCCCGCCGTCGGCACCATCGGCGGCGTGATGCAGGTCGTGTCGGGGCAAGGTGACGGCTGGGTGCGCGGCTACGAAGCGGTGAGCGGCGAGAAGCTGTGGGAGTTCGACACCAATCCGAAGGACTCGGTGTGGCCCCGTACGCGCAACGAGCTGATCGCGACACCGGTGATCTACCAGGATCGTGTCTACATCGCCAACGGCCAGGACCCGGAGCACGGCGAAGGGGTCGGTCACTTCTACGCCATCGACGCCACCAAACGGGGCATCATCACCGAGACCGGCCGGATCTGGCATTTCGAAAAGATCCGCCGGTCGATCTCCACCGCGGCGATCGCCGACGGCCTTCTCTACATCGCCGACTTCAGCGGCTTCCTGCACTGTCTCGACGCCGTGACCGGCCAGCTCCACTGGACCCACGACGTGTTTGCGGCGGTCTGGGGCTCGCCGTTCATTGCCGACGGCAAGGTCTACCTCTCGGACGAGGACGGGGACGTCGTGGTGATGGCGCACAGCAAGGAGAAGAAGGTTCTCGCGGAGAACAACATGGGCAGCGCCACCTACGGCACGGTGGTCCCCGCCAATGGCGCGCTGATCGTCAACAACCGGTCGCAGCTCTATTCTCTCGCGGTGAAATGAAGCGCTCCCGGTCGATTCTCGCCTTCGTCTGTCTCGCGGTTGCCGGGCCGCAGGCGCAGGAGCGATTGGCGGAGCCACCGCCACTGCTGGTCTCGGCCCCGGCCGACGCCTGGACGCAGTTTCGCGGCTCGCCGCGGCTCACCGGTGTCTCCGCCAGCGCCCCGGCGCCGGTGCTGAAGCTGCACTGGACCTACGACGCCGGCGAGATCGTCGAGTCGTCGGCCGCGATTGCCGGCGGCGTGGTGTATGTCGGCGCCGGGAACGGCGACCTGCTGGCCCTCGACCTCGACTCGGGCACGCTTCGCTGGAAGTACACGACCGGCAATCTGATCGGCGAGTCGTCGCCCGCGGTCACCGCCGACGCCGTCTACATCGGCGACCTGGGGGGCATCCTGCACGCCGTCAGCGTTCGCGACGGCAAGCCGCTGTGGACCTTCAAGGCCGGCTCGGAGATCAAGTCGTCGCCCGTCGTCGTCGGCGACGCGGTGCTGAGCGGGTCCTACGATGGTTACCTCTACGCGCTCGACGCGCGAACCGGGCGGCAGCGATGGAAGGTGCTCACACAAGGACCGGTTCACGCCACCCCGGCGGTGCACGACGGTCTGACGTTCGTGGCCGGGTGCGACGAAGTCTTCCGGGCAATCAGAATCGCGGACGGGACGGAAAGCTATCAGATCAAGTCCGGCGCCTACACCGGCGCATCACCGGTCGTCGTCGGCGAACGCGCCTACTTCGGCACCTTCAACAACGAAGTGCTGGCCCTCGACTTGCGCAAGCGCGCGGTTGCCTGGCGCTACTCGGACCCGGATCGTCAGTTCCCATACTATTCATCGGCGGCCTTCAGCAATGCGCGCGTCATCCTGGGAGGGCGCGACAAGCTCGTTCACGCCATCGACGCCGCGACAGGCACGGCCGTCTGGACGTTCGCGACGCGGGCACGGGTCGATTCGTCGCCGGTGGTGGCGGCCGGCCGTGTGTATGTCGGTTCGAGCGACGGACGCCTCTACGTGCTCGACGAAGCCTCCGGCAAGAAGCTCTGGGAGTTCGACGCCGGCGCGGCTCTCACCGCTTCCCCGGCGATCGCCAGCGGACGAGTGGTGATCGGCTCGCAGGACGGCCGGGTGTACGCCTTCGGCGCCGCGTAGGCGCCGCATCCGGACCGAGCGCGGCCGGGTGAACGTCTTCGGCAGAAAAAGCAGGTAACAGAATGGCGACCGAGGTAACGAGCCCCCCGAAAGTGAGGCGCAAGAGCATGGTCTGGGTCCTTTTCGTCGCTGGTGCCGTGTTGTCCTGGGGAGCGTATGGCGTGTTGCTGCACATGGGACAGACCCAGCTGGGCAATCCGCTGAAGGCGCTGCTCTGCGTCGGGGTCGCCTATTTCCTGATCGGCGTCATCATCCCGGTTGTCTCGCTCGGCTCGACCGGCGGCCTTTCGCAGTTCAACACCCAGGGAGTGATCACCGCCACCGTCGCCGGCGCCCTCGGAGCCGCCGGCGCCGGCTGCATCATCTACGCCTTCCGCTTCGGCGGGCTTCCGGTCTACGTGATGCCGCTGGTCTTCGGCGGCGCCCCGGTCGTGAACGTCCTGGTGACGATGGCGATCCACCCGCCGCGGGCGGCGATCAACCCGCTGCTCTACCTGGGATTCCTGCTCGCATCGATCGGCGCCGGCATGGTGCTCTATTTCCGGCCAACGGCGTAGGGAGCGTCGCGTCGAGGTGCCGGGAACTGGCGCGACAGGGTGCTGGGTATGACGATCACGCGGCTCATTCTCCTGGTCATGGCGGTGTTCGTCGTGCTGACGATCGTAAGGGTTCTCCGGGGCACCCGGCGACAGTGAGGCGAACCGACTGCCGGCCGATTCGACAGGAACTGTGACCAACCAGACGCACTCTCCATCCATGCCGCCGCGTGGCGCAGACAGCCGCATGCATGCCCTCGCCGATCGCACGCTGTTCTTTCTCCACCTGCCGAAAACGGCCGGCACGTCGCTGCGGGAGCTTCTCTCCTGCCGGTTCGGCGGCGCCGATATCCTCGCGTTCGAACGGACAGACTCGCCCGAGCTTCGCCGCCAGAAACTGGCCAGCGTCGAGCGCTTCCGGTTCGTTCATGGACACATGCCGTACGCGCTGGTCGAGTGGTGGAAGCGGCGTCCGTTCGTCATGACGGTGCTGCGCGATCCGGTCGAGCGCGCCGTGTCGTCATTCCACTACATGCAGCGGCAGGCGACGGCGGTGATGCAGATGGTCGGCGGGGCCGCCGCCGCGCGAGCCCGCGACTTCGAGGCGGCAAGCCGGATGTCGCTCGGCGAGTTCATCCGCCGTGAGCCGCGGGCCGCCGCGCGTCACCTGGGAAACCTGCAATCATGGTTCCTGGCGACGCCGAACGTGAACGAGAGATTCGAGTACGGTGACGACCATACGGTGTCGGTGTCGAACCTCGATCTCGAGCGCGCCAAGGAACATCTCGCGGCCTGCGATGCCGTGGGACTGACCGAGCGGATGAGCGAGTCGACCGAGCTTCTCGCCTATTCGCTGCACACCCGCCCGTTCGGCGAGGTCAGCTCCGCCAACCGGAGTCACCGACGCCCGGCGGTCGCCGATCTCGACGACGCGACAACCGCCGCCCTGATCGATCTCACCGCTCGCGACCGCGAGCTCTACGCCTTCGCCAGCGCGCTGGTCGAAGAGCGCCGCCGGGCGATGATGCGGCGGCTCCTGGTGCTCGACGCCGATCGGAGCCCGACACCAGGACGGGCGTTCCCCGCGCCGCCGCCGGTGTTCACCTTCGACAGTCCCATTCCCGGGGACGGCTGGTATGCTCCCGAGCGCGCCGGGGATCGGTGGTTCAGTTGGACCGGCCCGACATGCGAGTCGTCGATCGAGGTCGCGTCGCCGCCTGGCACCGAGTTCGTCTTGAAGCTCGGCGTGCTGCACGCAATGAGGTCGGAATTCCTGTCGACACTGGACCTGCGCGTGAACGGCGTCCGTCTGCACGTTTGGACCGAGTCCGACGCCGCCGGCCATGTCCTGACAGCCTCCGTGCCCCGTGCGCTGATCGGTCCCCCAGGCGAGGGCAACTGGATCGGCATCCGGGTGCCGCGGGTGATCCGCCCGTGCGAGGAGGATCCGGGGACCTACGACAGCCGGTTATTGGGGATCGCCGTGCACCGGATCGAGCTCGCGGCGATCGAGGGGAAGTGACCCGCCAGGTGAGCTGAGGCGGCAAGCACCTGGCCGATGCTGCGACTTCTGTCAGCTGTTGTCGCCGTCGAGGAATCCTCCCAGCCCGCCGAGCAGCGATCCCTCCTCGCGCCCGCCGCGACCCACGCCGGGGACCGCGGCGACGATCCGATTGGCGAGACGGCTCAATGGAAGCGACTGCAGCCATACGCGGCCGGGCCCATCGCGGCGCTGGGCGCCTTCGCCAAACACCGTTTCCATCTCGACGCCGTCCTCCATGTACATCATGCCGCCGGCCTCGGCGACCGTCGCCTCGTTCGGATCCAGATCGATCTCGACGTACTGCATGTCGTCGCCGAAAATCCTGTAGTCGATCTCGTGCATGATTGGCATGTGCTCAGCCCCTGCACTCTTCCGCGTCAGTTGTCCGCCCTACCGCCCGATCGCCAGCAAGTGGCCCTCGGTCCTGATATACCATCGGCCGCTCACGAGCGCCGGAGAGGCGAGCGTGCGCTCCCCGATCCGGTTCACGTGGAGCAGCTCGAATTTCGGACCGGCCCTCAGCACGAATGTCTCGCCGTCGTCGTTGGTGAAGTACACCTTGCCGTCCACGGCGACCGGCGAGGCCGAGAACCCCTCCCGGTTGGCGACACCCAGCCGGCCCTGCCACAGCAGCTTGCCGGTGACGGCGTCGAAGTTGGTGACGATGCTCGCCATGTCGTTGATGGTGTAGAGATGCTCGCCGTACAGCACCGGCGAGGGGACGAACGGGGAGCCGCGCGGGGTGGACCACGCGAGGTGAGTGGCCGTCACATCGCCGCTGCCACCCGGACGGATGGCCAGGGTCGGGCCCGCCCGTCCGGAAGCGCAGAACACCATCCCGTATCCGACCACCGGCGTCGGGATCACCTCGAACGTGGTCCCGTTGCAGCGCCACCGTTCGGTGCCGCGCTCCGGATCGTATGCGCGGACGCTGCCCTGACCGTTGACGATGATCTCGTCGTGGTCGCCGACGCGCACGGCGATCGGTGTGCCCCAGCCGACGCTGGCGTTGCGCGCCGTCCGCCACACCTGCTGGCCGGTCCGGGTATCGAACGCGGCGATGAACGAGCCTGACGCCTGATCCTGGTAGAGGATGATCCGGTTCTTGTAGAGCAGGGGCGAGCCGGCGGCGCCGTGATAGTTGTCCATCGGACCGAGGTCGCGCTGCCATGCGACTTTCCCTTCCATGTCGAACGCGAAGAGCCCCCGGGGACCGAACGAGACATAGACGCGTTCGCCGTCGGTCGCTGGTGTCGCCGAGGCGTGCCCGTTCTTCTGGTGCGTACGGAAACCGGTCCGGCCGGCCGGCGCGAAGGTCTGCCACAGCAGGCGTCCATCCACCCGGTTGAAGGCCAGCAGCGACAGCCGTTGTCCGCTGTCGTACCCTGTCGTCACGAAGATGCGGTCTCCCCACACGATGGGAGACGAGTTCCCGCGACCCGGCACCGCGACCTTCCACAACACGTTCTCAGTCGGCGACCAGGTGTCCGGGTAGCCGCCACCGGTCGCCAGCCCCTGCCCCGACGGTCCGCGCCAGCGGGGCCAATAGCGGACGCCTTCGCCTTCGTCGGCGATCATCTGGACGCTTGGCGGCGCCTGTCCGACTGCCGGCGGCGAGGCCCAGAGTGCGAGCGCGAGCGCGGTCGTTCCCAGGCGCGCGAGAGGGCGGGCGACGATTCTTGTTCTTGTCATCCTGTTCATTCCGAGCGCAGCGCCTCGAGCAGCGGACGCCGCATGGCCGTCCGCATCGCCAGAACCGACGAGAGAAGGCCTGTGCCGAGCACCGCGAACAGCAGCACCGCCCCGCCACCGCCAATCGGGAATCGACCTCCCCGATCGACAACCGCCGGAGCGATCGCGAGAGATGCCGCCGCCGCGCCAGCGAGAAGCCCCCCGCCGAGCAGCAACACGTTCTCGGCGAGCACCATGACGACGAAGTGACGCCGCTCGTAGCCGACTGCGCCGAGCAGCGCCAGCTCGCGACGCCGTTCGAACGCGTTGCGGAGCAACACCGCGCCGAGGCCGACAATCCCAAGCAGCAGGCCCAGGCCGCCGAGCGTCTGGAACGTCGACAGGTACGTGTTCTCGACCCGGTGGAACGCGGCCAGCTGGTCGGCCGTCCCGACGGCGTCGGCGCCGTAGTCGGCCAACGAATTCTCGAGCGTCGAGATCACATCCGAGGCCGGCGACGACTGGTCCACCATCAGCAGCCGATAGCCAGCCTGGGCGGGAAACAGTGTCACGAAGTTCGCCTCGGACATCAGCAGCTCGCGCTGAAAGACGCTGTCACGGAGCGCGCCGACAAATCGCAGCCGGATCGTCCGTGCGCCTCGTTCGAGCACCAGCTCTTCGCCGAGCCGGCGGTGCAGGACGTAGGTCATCGAGTTGGCGTCCGCGATCACCGGGATGGCGCCATCGGCGTGTTCGCGATGCAACAGCAGCCACGGATTCTCGCGCTCCTCAACGGTTGTGGCGAGCGCGTCCTGAAAGGTGAAGCGCGCCTCGGCGAGAAAACTGTCGCGCGGCGCCACGATCCTGGGGTTCCGCGGCTCGTAAAGGTTCAGGCAGCTCGCATCGTCTCCCGGCAACAGCCGGAACGGTTCCAGGTGCACTCCCTGGTCGAGATCGAAGAGGTTCAGCGCCTCGCGCCCCTCCCGCGTGTTCGGGTTCTGGACGATCGGCAGCAGCGACTCGACCATCAACGCATATCCGCCGGTGCCGGAGCGGCGATCGTCGGCAGCGACCTGACCGTCACGGCGGAACGCGTCCACCGAGACCAGGATGAACGTCGCAAAGGCGATCACCGCGACCGACACCACGCTCCGCCCGGGCCGGTAGGTCGTGTTCCGGAGACCGAGCCGCGCGACGCTCACCCAGCCATGGCCCTGGATCGCCCGGGTCGCCCGACGCCGGAAAGCGACTGCGAACGCACACAACATGCCGCCGAGCAGCGCCGCGCCGGCTCCGAAAAATGCCCCTGAGCCTTCGATGGCGCCGATCGCGGCGGCAGCGACGAGCCCGGCGCCAACCGCCGCGAGACCGAGCGCGGCCGCCTTCAGCCTGGTGGTCCGCAGCACCCTGGCCGGCCCGAAGAGGTCGCTCGACAGCTGACCTGCCAGCAAACTGCGCTCCGACACCCGACCGAGACTCCGCAGCGTCAACCAGATGCACGCTACCGCCGCGGCCACGCCGCCCGCCGCACCGGCCGCGAGCGACAGAGCGGAGGTATGCAGCGTCAGCGCCGTCGTGCCGACGGCATCGAACCACCAGGTCCGCAAACCGGCCATCAGCAGCGCCGCGTAGGCAACGCCGCCGCCGACACCAAGGATGCTGCCGGCGCATGCCAGCAGCGCGCCCTCCAAGATGAACAGACGGCGCACCTGCGCCGGGCCAAAGCCGATCGCGCGGAGCAGGCCAACTTCACGCGCCCGCTGTTCAACCCCGAGCTTGAAGAACAACGAGGCGAGCAGGAGCGCCGCCACCACGAGAAAGAAGCTGAAATAGAGGAAGTACTCGCCGAAGTTGGTGGCGCCCCGCGAAGCGGCAAGGCTCTCGGCGCGCACATCGCGTACAACCAGACCTGCCGCGAGCGGATCGATGCCGGCGCGCAGCTCGTCGGCGACCCGCTGCGCTGTCGGCTCGGCCGGCTGTCCCGGCACGACCGCCGCACGAATCGACGTGACAGCACCGTAGCGAGAGCGCCACAGCCGTTGCCCGGTGGCGATCGGAATGTATGCCTTCGGAATCGTGCGGTAGGCGTCCCAATACGCCTCGTCAACCGGACGGATCCGGCGCAGGTCGATCGCGAACGGAGGATCCCAGTCGGTCAGCGATGCCGAATCGCTGATGCCCGGGAAGATCGGCGCCAGATCGCGATCGCCAGCTTCGATCGGCACCACTCCGGCCACGCGAAACCCAGTCGTCCGCGTGACCAGTTGTCCTGGTTCTTCCCAGACGTAGTACTCCATCGCGATCGGGTCGCCGGGCCGCGCCTGCAGCTCCCGGGCCGCCCACGCGTTCAGCACCATCGGTGGCGGCGTGACCGCCTCGGCCGGCGCCGGCATTCCTGGTGCGATCAATTCGAGATCGATCGCCGTCACGAGCGAGTACGGCACGTCCCGCGTCCCGTGGCGCAGACGGTTCGCCAGGTAGGTGAACACAGGAATGCTCTGCATCCCGGCAGCATCGATGGCCTGCCGCGCCGCTCCGGCACGCGCATCGTCCAGCAGTCCCGAAGGAGAGGCAACCGCAACCTGCTCCTTCGGCTCGATCGCCTTGACGAACAGCTCGACGTCCTCGAGCTGAAACGAGGCTCGCACCAGCCGCGAGAGGATCGCCGCGGCATCGCGCTCGCGTCCCGGCAGGTTCGCCAGGAGCAGCGTGTTCACGCGTCCGGCAACCTCCAGCTCCTGTTGCAGACGCGACATCGACAGGAAGGCGGCGTGAACACTGCCTTGCTGCGGCTCGAGCGAGAACTCGCCGAGCGCTTCCGGGCGAATCACCGCCCGAACGGTCACCCGTACGGTGCGGCCGACGTCGTCCTTGCGGCCGTGCAGGGATTCGAGCGGAACGTCCGATGGGCGATTCACACGGACGAGGATCGATCCGCCCGCGTCCACGCCGAGCTGCTGCGCGAGCGCCGCGCTGATGAGCGCGTCGCGGTCGCCCGGCCCGTCGCCGCTGACGCCGTGAAACCGCCAGAACCGGTCGTCCACGCCGTACACCTGCACCTCGCCGGCCCGGCGGCCCGATGCCTGGTCGGTGACTGCACCGGGCAGGATGATCAGCGGCGAAACCGCTGCGAAAGTGCTCCTGAAATCGGCCGAGCGCTGCACGTCGTCGGAAAGCGCGGCGCGGAAGAATCCGCCCGATGCGACAACCTGGTCGCTGCGGCCGATCCGCTGGAGAACCAGATCTCGAAGGCTGCCGCGAATCGAATCTCCGACCAGCAGCGCTCCGGAGAGCACAGCCACCGCGGTCGCAACGCCAAGCACGACCGACAGGTTTGTCCGCCAGTAGTACGTCAGGCTGCGGATGACGAGCTGCCGTGTCTGCATGCAGAAGTACCCAATGGAGCAGTGGTGTGAGCCATCGAACCCGCTCTCACGCAGTCCGCCCTCGCGTTGCGCGGGCGCCGGCGGGAATCGGAACCACCGCCGCCAGGACCCCGAGCGCCACGACCACGGCGGCCAGCATGTAGAACGCGGCCGCATACGAGCCGGTCGCATCGACCCAGGCCGCCAGGAACAGCGGTCCGACCGCGGACGCAAGCACGGTCATGCCCTGCGCCGCCCCTTGAATGCGCCCGAGGTGCAGGCGGCCGTAGGCGCGGCCCCAGAAACTGAAGAAAACGACCGTCACGAAGCCGCCGGCGACGCCCATCGCGACCGCCTGCGCCATCACTTGCGGGACCGTCGTCACGTGCGCGAGCGCACCCAGTGCGCCTGTCAGGATGCCAAGCGCGGCCACAAGAACGGCGCGCAGCGACCCGCGGTCCGCGAACGCACCGGCGGCGAAGTTGCCGGCCAACGCGGTGATAGCCGACACCGCGAGAGCACGGTGATACACCTCCGGCGCGAACCCTCGCTCGATCAGGATCGATTCGTTGAAGAGGCCGATACCGGACGCGACCAGACCGTAGATCGACGTCGCGACCCGACCACCCAGAATGCCGGTGAACGGAGCGCCTCGCCAAAGGTGGCCTCGAGCGGCGCCAGGCCGTCCTGATCCGCTTCCCCGCGAACACCGTCAACGTCCTGGCCGACCTCTTCCGGTGACGAACGCACGAGCACCCACGAGAGTGGGACCAGTCCGGCGACGAGAGCGACCCCGATCCAGGCCCATGCGGCGCGCCAGCCGGCGGCGAGCACG
>WHSN01000172.1 GCA_009380045.1 Luteitalea sp. | reverse complement strand
TGATGTCGAGCTCGAGCGCCGCCTTGATCTCGCCGACCATCTTCAGCATGTCGGCCTTGGCCTGCGGCCCGAACGCGTCGCGCACGAACGCCTGACCGAGCGCCTCACCAAGGTCGGTGTCGACGTACTGCACGCACCGCTTCCACCGCGGCCGCTGCTCGGTCACGCCCAGAAGCGTGCGGCTGTAGAAGTCGAAGTGCTCGTCGGCAAACGGCGTCGACAGGATGAATGCGTTCGCGTGCAGCAGCTGCCAGCGCAGGTACAGCTTGATGTCGTCCAGCGGTGTGCCGGCGAGCGTCTGATCGAACGCCTTGAAGAAGTCGGGCTCGGTGACGTTCACGCCCGCCAGCGGCGGCGCAGCGACGCCGCGCAGGTAGCGGGCCCAGTCGAAGCGCGTCGTCAGCGCCTGGAGCTCGGCCCCGGTCATCTTGTGATAAATCATCTCGGGGTTGCGGCGGGCGACGACGTCGAGCGCGGCGCGGGCGAGGGTGGTTTCAAGGCGCATCACCGTGGCGGCGGCAGCCGGCGCCTGCGCCGCCGGCATCCCGGCCAGCGTCAGCATCCTGGCGATGTGGGCCACGTACTTCGTGCGGATGTCGGTCGAGCGATCATCCTCGCGCAGGTAGTAGTCACGGTCCGGCAGTCCCATCCCGCCCTGGGCCACGATCGCCATCACGGTCGACGCGTCCTTGAAGTCGCCTTCGGCGCCGAACCCGAAGAACGCGAACACGCCGATCCGGTGGAGCCCGGCGAGCAGCTCCGGAAGGCGATCGAGGGTGGCCAGCGCGGCGATGTTCTTCAGATCGGGATCGAGCGGCGTCAGGCCGCGACGGTTGATCGCCGCCTCGTCCATGCAGCTGGCGTAGTAGTCGCCGATCTTCCTGGTCGCCGCGTCACGCCCACTCGACGCGGCCTCGAGCACGCGGCGGAGCACTTCGTAGTTGCGCTCCTGGAGCTCATCGAAACGGCCCCACCTGGGGCGGTCGGACGGGATGGCATTGCCGGCCAGCCAGCCGCCGCAGGCGTACTGGTAGAAGTCCGTGCACGCGTCCACGGAGGGGTTGAGCGCGTCCAGCTCGAGGCCGGATGCCGAGGCGCCGGCACGAGGCACAACCGGCGCCTGCGCCCGGGCCAGCGCAGCGGCGAGTGGAAGAGCGACACACGTGAAGGCGACGAGCAGTCGGCCGAGGTCCCTCTGCATGTTTCCCTTCCGAGTCGCGGTTACAATTGGAGAGCGGCTTGGACCGAATAAATGAGAAACCCTGCTCCCAAAGACGCGACCGAGCTCGATGCCGTCGAAACGCGCGAATGGCTCGACTCCCTCGATTATGTGCTGCAAAGTGGCGGGCCGGTCAAAGTCCTCCGCCTGTTGCGCGAGTTGACCATCCACGCAACCGAGAATGGCGTCAAGATCCCGTTCACCGCCAACACGCCGTACATCAACACCATCCCGGCCGACGACCAGGCGGTGATGCCCGGCAGCCCGGATCTGGAGCGTCGCATCAAGAGCATCGTCCGGTGGAATGCCGCGGCGATGGTCGTCCGCGCCAACAAGGCCGAAGAAGGCATCGGCGGACACATCTCGACGTTTGCCTCGGCGGCGACCTTGTACGAAGTGGCGTTCAACCACTTCTTCCGCGGGCACGACAGCCCCGACAAGGACGTGGTGTTCTTCCAGGGGCACGCGGCGCCCGGCATCTACGCACGCGCCTATCTCGAGGGGCGGATCGGCGAGGCCCAGCTCAAGAACTTTCGCCGCGAGATGCAGCAGGAAGGCGGGCTGTCTTCGTATCCGCATCCCTGGTTGATGCCCGATTTCTGGGAGTACCCGACGGTGTCGATGGGGCTGGGGCCGATCATGGCGATCTACCAGGCGCGCTTCATGCGCTACCTCGAGGATCGCGGGCTCAAGGAGAAGTCGGGATCGAAGGTCTGGGCCTTCCTTGGCGACGGCGAGACCGACGAACCGGAATCGCTCGGCGCGATCACGCTGCCGGCGCGTGAAAAGCTCGACAACCTGATCTTCGTCATCAACTGCAACCTGCAGCGGCTCGACGGTCCGGTGCGCGGCAACGGACAGATCATCCAGGAGCTCGAGGCGGCGTTCCGCGGCGCCGGCTGGAACGTGATCAAGGTGATCTGGGGGCGCGAATGGGACGCGCTGCTGGCCAAGGATCGCGACGGCCTGCTCGTGAAGCGGATGGGCGAGATCGTCGACGGCCAGTATCAGAAGTACGCCGTTGAGACCGGCGCGTACGTGCGCGAGCACTTCTGGGGCGTCGACCCGCGTCTCCACGACATGGTCAAGCACCTCTCGGACGATCAGCTGAAGAAGCTGACCCTGGGCGGGCACGATCCGGTGAAGGTCTACAACGCCTACAAGGCGGCCACCGAGCACCAGGGGGGACCCACGGTCGTGCTCGCCCGGACCATCAAAGGCTATGGCCTCGGTGAAGCGGGCGAGGGCAAGAACATCACCCACCAGCAGAAGAAGATGAACGAAGAGGAGCTGCGGGCGTTCCGCACCCGCTTCGGCATTCCGATTTCGGACGCCGATGTCGGCAAGACCCCGTACTATCGTCCTCCCCAGGACAGCATGGAGATCAAGTACCTGCAGCAGCGGCGTGCCGCCCTGGGCGGGTACGTGCCCAGCCGGAAGGCGCGCGGGCCGGACATGCCGACGGTCTCGCCGGAGCTGTTTCAGGAGTTCTACGCCGGCACCGAGGGTCGCAAGGCCTCCACCACCATGGTGTTCGTCCGCATGCTGTCGAAGCTGCTGCGTGACAAGGAGATCGGGCGCCTCGTGGTGCCGATCGTTCCCGACGAGGCACGCACCTTCGGCATGGAGGCGTTGTTCCGCCAGGTCGGCATCTACTCGCACGCAGGCCAGGTCTACGAGCCCGTCGACGTCGATACCCTCCTCTACTACAAGGAGGCGTCGGACGGCCAGATCCTCGAAGAGGGGATAACCGAGGCCGGATCGATGTCGTCGTTCATCGCCGCCGGCACCGCCTACGCCACTCACGGGGTCAACACCATCCCGTTCTTCATCTACTACTCGATGTTCGGCTTCCAGCGGATTGGCGACCTGGTGTGGGCCGCCGGCGATTCCCGCACCCGCGGCTTCATGCTGGGCGGCACCGCCGGCCGTACGACGCTGGCGGGCGAGGGGTTGCAGCATCAGGACGGCAACAGCCACCTGTTCGCGCTGGCCTATCCGAACGTGATCGCCTACGATCCGGCGTTCGCGTTCGAAATCGCCGTCATCATCCAGGACGGCATCCGGCGCATGTACACCGATCAGGAGAGCATCTTCTACTACCTCACGGTGATGAACGAGCAGTATGCGATGCCGCCGATGCCTGAAGGGGCGCACGACGGCATCTTGAAGGGGCTGTACCGGTTCCGCGCCACGTCGAAGCCGGATGCCAAACTGCGGGCCCAGCTGTTTGGCAGCGGCGCGATCCTGCCGGAGGTGATCAAGGCCCAGGAGATCCTGGAGACCAAGTACAACGTCGGCGCCGACGTGTGGAGTGTGACCAGCTACTCGGAGCTGTATCGCGACGGCCACGCCTGCGAGCGCTGGAACATGCTCCATCCGGGAGAGGCGCCGCGTGTGCCGCACGTGAGCGACTGCCTGAAGGATGCTCCCGGCGTGCTGGTCGCGGCATCCGACTACGTGAAGGCGCTCCCGGACGCGATCGACCGCTGGCTGCCGCGGCCGCTCGTGGCCCTCGGCACCGACGGCTACGGCCGCAGCGAAGGACGCGCGAGCCTGCGCGCGTTCTTCGAGGTCGACTACCGGTATGTGATTCTCTCGACCCTTGACGCGCTCGCCCGCGAGGAGCAGATCGACGTCTCAGTGGTGCAGCAGGCGCTGAAAACGCACAACATCAATCCCGAGAAGAGCAACCCCGCGCTGTCGTGACGAAACCGGGCTTCGGGCGTCGGGCTTCGAACCGGAGCGAGGAGCCCGAAGCCGGAGACCAGGGTGGAGCGTTCCAATTTGCCGACCGATTTCACACTTCCCGAGCTCGGTGAACAGATCGCGGGTGGCGACGTGATCCGCGTGCTGGTCAAGCCCGGCGACACCATCGCGAAAGATCAGACGGTCCTCGAGCTCGAGACCGACAAAGCCACCATCGAAGTGCCGTCATCGCTCGCCGGCCAGGTGACAGACGTGAAGGTGAAGGCCGGCGACACGGTGACGGTCGGTCAGGCGATCCTGAGCGTCGAGGCTGGCGGCGCCCCCGCGGAGTCGCCGGCGCCGCACCAGGGAGCCGCGGCCACGAAGGCGCAGCCGGCGCCCGAGGAGCCGGCCGCCGCGAACACTGCTGCACCGGCCGCGGCGGATGGTCCCGAGGACGGCCCGGACCTCGAGCCACGGGTGGAACCCGCGAGCCGTCCGGCCGCCGACAAGTCTGGGGTCATCGATCCTGGTCCCGACTCTCCCGCCGCCACCGACGTCCGCCCGTCATCGTCGGCGCCGGCGAACCAGAAGGTGGTCGACATCAACCGAGGCGCGCGGCAGCCGGCCGAGCCCGCGGCGCCGGAGCTGCCCGTGGCACCGGCGGCTCCGTCCGTCCGGCGGATGGCTCGGGAGCTCGGTGTCGACATCAACCAGATCGGGGGCACCGGCCCGAACGGCCGGGTGTCGATTGAGGACGTGAAAGCGCACACCAAGCGCCTGGTCACGGGCGGCGCCGGCACGGCCATCGGCGCGCCGGCGGCGCGGTCGGCGGCGCTGCCGGATTTCTCGCGCTGGGGCGAGATCGAGCGTCAGCCGATGCGGGCGGTGCGGCGCAAGACCGCCGAGCACCTGAGCGCCGCGTGGGCGACGATTCCCCACGTCACGCAGCACGACATCGCCGACGTCACCGGTCTCGAGGAGCTCAGGAAGCGCTACGCCAAGGAAGTCGAGGCGGCCGGCGGCAACCTCACCATCACCGCCATCGCGGTGAAGATCGTCGCCACGGCCCTCAGGGTCTTCCCGCAGTTCAACGCGTCGGTCGATGTCGCGGCGAACGAGATCGTCGTCAAGAAGTTCGTGAACATCGGCGTCGCCGTGGACACCGATCGTGGTCTGCTGGTTCCGGTCATTCGCGACGCCGGCACCAAGAGCATCACGCGGCTCTCGGCCGAGCTCGCGCAGCTGTCGGAGAAGGCACGCAGCCGCAAGATCTCGCTCGAGGAGATGCAGGGCGGCTGTTTCAGTATCTCGAATCTGGGCGGCATCGGCGGCAGCTTCTTCACGCCAATCGTGAACGCGCCCGAGGTCGCGATCCTGGGCATCTCGCGCGCCAGGACCGAGCCGGTCTACCAGAAGGAGACCGGCCAGTTCGTCCCCCGCCTCATGTTGCCGTTGTCGCTGTCATACGATCATCGGGTGATTGACGGCGCCGACGGGATCCGCTTCCTGCGGTGGGTCGTTGACGCGTTCGAGCGGCCCTTTCTCCTCGCACTGCAGGGATAGCCCATGGCTTCGACTCAACTGGCGGTGGTGGGCGGCGGGCCCGGTGGCTACGCCGCCGCGTTCCTGGCCGCGGATCTCGGCCTCAGCACCACCCTCATCGACAACGAGATCAACCCGGGCGGCGTCTGCGTCTACCGCGGCTGTATCCCGTCGAAGGCGCTGCTGCACGTGGCCAAGGTCCTGGACGAAGCGCGCCACGCGGCGGCGTGGGGCGTCGAGTTCGCCGAGCCGAAGATCGACCTGGCCAAGCTGCGGCAGTTCAAGGACGGCGTCGTGCAGCGGCTCACGAGCGGCACGGGACAGCTCGTGAAGCATCGCAAGGTGCACTACATCCAGGGGCTCGCCGAAATCGTCGATCCGCACACGCTCAAGGTGAAGACGGCTGGCGGCGAAGAGACGATCGCCTTCGAGCACGCGATCCTGGCCACCGGCTCCATTCCAGCGATGCCGCGGACATTGACGGTGGACGATCCGCGCGTGATGGACTCCACCGCCGCGCTCGATCTCCCCGACGTTCCCGCGTCGTTGCTCGTGGTCGGGGGCGGCTACATTGGACTGGAGCTCGGCTCGGTGTACGCCACGCTGGGGAGCGCGGTCACGGTGGTGGAGATGACCGCCGGCCTGCTGCCGGGCGCCGATCGCGATCTGGTCGACGTCCTCGCGAAGCGCGTGAATCGGCAGATGAAGGCGGTGCTGCTGAACACCAGCGTCGCCGGTCTGAAGGCGGAGCGCCAGGGCATCCGTGTGACCTTCGAAGGCGACGGCGCGAAGCAGAAAGACCAGCTGTTCGACCGCGTGCTCGTCTCGGTCGGCCGCCGTCCCAATTCCCGGATTCCCGGCCTCGACTCGACCCGCGTCAAGGTCGACGAGCGGGGGTTCATCGTCGTCGACGAGCAGCTCCGGACCGACGAACCGTCGATGTTCGCGATCGGCGACGTGGTCGGGGAGCCGATGCTGGCGCACAAGGCGTCACACCAGGGACGGGTGGCCGTGGAGGTGATCGCCGGCGAGAACGTCGCCTTTCATCCCCGCGCGATTCCAGCCGTCGTCTTCACCGATCCGGAGATCGCCTGGGCGGGTCTGACCGAGACGCAGGCGAAGGAGGCCGGCCGGAAAATCGTGGTGGCGAAGTTCCCCTGGGGCGCGTCGGGCCGGGCGATCACGCTCGACCGCACCGATGGTCTGACCAAGCTCATTCTCGACCAGGCGACCGAGCAGATACTCGGCGTCGGTCTCGTCGGTCCCGGAGCAGGCGAGCTGATCGCCGAGGGGGTGCTGGCGATCGAGATGGGCGCGAACGCGACCGACCTGAAGCTGTCGATTCACCCGCACCCCACCCTCACCGAGACGATGATGGAATCAGCCGAAGTGTTCTTCGGGCAGGCGACTCACGTCTACCGGCCGCGCCGCTGACGTCACCGACTCGGCGCCGGGCGTCCCTTTGTGCAATCGGGCATGTTACGCGGCGACGCGATGGCCGAGCGTGACCGCGCCGTCGTTCCGCTGGCGAAGGTAGGCGGCGTCCACGAGCGCGTCGAGGACCACCCGGCACAGATCCTGATCGAGCCCGAAGAGCAGCGACGCCTGCCGTGGTGTCAGCGCCATCCCCGGCATTTCGGCAAATTCGGACAGCACCCGGCGTGACACAGTCTCCACGTCCATGACCTTGCGCTCCTTGCCGGGTCTTCAGCAAGAGCCAGGCCACGCGTTCGTCGTTTTCTCCTGGGAAAATCTCGCGTCATCCGGCGCGCTGGCGACGAAAGCGTCGCCCTGGAACACTCCCGCACGAAAATGTCGACAGTCCTGGTCTTTACTTCTCTCGAGGGGTGAGGCATAACCCCCCCCCGTGCACCTCACGCCGCGTGAAATCGACAAGCTGCTCATTTTCTCGGCCGGAGAAGTGGCGCGCAAGCGCCGGGCGCGCGGCCTGAAGCTGAATCATCCAGAAGCCGTGGCGCTGATCACCTCGGAAATCCTCGAGATGATTCGCGACGGGCGGTCGGTCGCCGAGATCATGAGCCTGGGTTCCGCGATCTTGCCGGCCGACGCGGTGCTGGAGGGGGTGCCGGAGATGATTGCCGACATTCAGGTCGAAGGCACCTTTCCCGACGGAACGAAGCTCGTCACCGTCCACCAGCCGATTCGCTGACCATGGTACCAGGCGAATACTTCCTCCGCGCCGAGCCGATCGAGATCAACGCCGGGCGCCCGACGGTGGTGGTGGCGGTGGCGAACCGGGGCGACCGGCCGATTCAAGTCGGTTCCCATTTTCATTTCTTCGAGGTGAACCGCGCGCTCGGCTTCGACCGCGAGCAGGCCTACGGGATGCGCCTGAACATCGCCGCGGGCACTGCCGTGCGCTTCGAGCCGGGCGACACGCGAGAAGTCGAGCTCGTCGCGCTGGGCGGGACCCGCGAGGTGCGCGGTCTGAACGGGCTCGTCGGCGGCCGTCTCGACGACCCCGAGATCCGCGCCCGAGCGCTCGAGACAATCCGCGACTTCACCCGGCCTCGATAACCGATTGTCCCGAGCCACTGCATGCAGCTGTCACGTCGAACCTACGCCGACCACTATGGCCCGACCACCGGCGACCGTGTGCGTCTGGCCGACACCGAACTCGTCGTGCGGGTCGAGCGCGATCTCACGGTGTACGGCGAGGAAGCCAAGTTCGGCGGCGGCAAGGTGGTTCGCGACGGCATGGGGCAGTCGCCGACGGCGACGCGGGCCTCGGGCGCCCCCGACCTGGTGATCACGTCGGTGCTGGTCATCGACGCCGGCGGCATCTACAAGGCGGACGTGGGGATACGCGACGGCCGCATCGCGGCGATCGGCAAGGCCGGTAATTCCGGGATCATGGACGGTGTCTCACCCGGCCTCGAGATCGGTGCGGGTACCGAGATTCTGGCCGGGGAAGGGCGAATCCTGACGTGCGGCGGCATCGATGCCCACGTCCACTTCATCTCGCCGAATCAGATCCCCGACGCCTTTCATTCCGGAATCACCACACTGATTGGCGGCGGCACCGGGCCGGCCACCGGCACCAACGGCACCACCTGTACGCCCGGCGGCTGGAACATCAGGCGGATGTACGAAGCGAGTGAGGGCTTTCCGCTGAACTTTGGGTTCCTCGGCAAAGGCAACGCGTCGGCTGCCGAGCCGCTTCGCGAGCAGGTGCGCGCCGGCGCCATCGGGTTGAAGCTGCACGAAGACTGGGGCTCGACGCCTGCCGCCATCGATCGCCGCCTCGAGGTTGCCGACGAGCTCGATGTGCAGGTCGCGATTCACACCGACACGCTGAACGAGGCGGGATTCGTCGAGGACACGATTGCCGCCATCAAGGGCCGGACGATTCATACCTACCACACCGAGGGCGCCGGCGGCGGACACGCGCCCGACATCATCCGCCTCTGCGGCCAGCCGAACGTGCTGCCCTCGTCCACCAACCCGACGATGCTGGACCACAATCCGATCCCCGGAGCGGAGGCCGGCATCGACTGGATGCGGCTTCTCGTGGCCGCGGTGCGTGACGGGTTCAGCGGTACCGGCACGGGGTCCTCTACCAGGCCATGACTGA
>WHSN01000015.1 GCA_009380045.1 Luteitalea sp. | reverse complement strand
CGGTGGCGCGGGCGGCGGCCGCCCCGACCGCCGCGGCCGCGGCGCCGCATCAGCCCACGCGCAAGGCGAAGCCGCAGCGCAAGGCGCGCGCATCCTAGACAGACATCTCGCAATCTGTGCCAACACTCATCCAGGCGGCGCTTCTCGGCGTCGTCCAGGGGCTCACCGAGTTTCTGCCGGTGTCGAGCTCCGCGCATCTGATACTCGCGCGGCTGTTTTTCGGCCTCGACCCCGACCGATTCGGGCTGCCGTTCGACGTCGCCATACATATCGGGACGCTGTTGGCGGTCGTGGTGTATTTCCGGCGGGACCTGGCGGCGATGCTGCAGTCGCTGCCGCAGCTCTTCCACCCTGGGGTCGCCAGGATCGGCCAGGCGGTGTCGATTGAGCGCCAGGACGTCCGAAGCGGGCCCGAGGCGGCCCGTCTGATCTGGATGCTGGCCGTCGGCAGCATTCCGGCGGTGATCGTCGGCCTCTTTTTTGGCGATGCCATCGAGGAGGGATTCCGGTCGCCGGCGGTCACGGCGGCCACGTTGTCGCTCGGCGCGATCGGGCTCCTCGCCGCCGAGCGGATCGGCTCTCAGCAGCGCAATGAGGAGAGTCTGACGATGGCAGAAGGGTTCCTGATCGGCTGCGCGCAGGCGGCTGCGCTGGTGCCGGGCGTCTCACGCTCGGGTGCCACGATCACCGTGGCGGTGCTGCTCGGCCTCCGACGCGCGGAAGCGGCACGCTTTACTTTCCTCCTGGGCATCATCGCGATTTTCGGTGCGGCGGTCCTGAAGTTCCCCGACATGCTGGCCGTCGGTCTCGGCGGGAGCGCCGCCGGGCTCTTCGCCGTCGGCATCATCAGCTCGGCCATCGTCGGCTACCTCGCGGTGAAGTATTTCGTTCAGTTCCTGGCGAGCCACTCGCTCGACGTGTTCGCGGGGTACCGGCTCGCGTTGGCGGCGGCCGTGGTGGTGTGGATGGTGCGCCACTGATGTCAGTGATGCAGTGGCTTCGCCGGGGCTTCATCGCCGGTTTCTTCGTCACCGTGCCGCTGTTCATCACGGTGGCGGCGTTCGTCTGGCTCTTCCGGATCGTCGACGGCCTCACGTCACCGTTGTATCAGGACGCTCTCGGGCGTCACATTCCGGGCCTCGGCATCCTGACGACCGCCCTCGGCGTGATGCTGGTCGGGGCGTTGGCGACCAACGTCATCGGCAAGCGTGTGTTGCAGCGGGGCGAGAGCTATCTGCTGCGGGTGCCGGTCTTCCGGACGATTTACGCGCCGGTGAAGCAGCTGGTGGTGGCCTTTTCGCCGGACAACGAATTCGGCTTCAAGCGTGTGGTTCTGCTCGAACAGAAACAGGGCTATGCGCTCGGCTTTCTGACGAAAGAGTTCACCGTTGACCGCGGAAAGGGGCCCGAGCCGCTGGTGGCCGTCTACGTGCCGACCAACCACCTGTATCTGGGCGATATTGTCATCTGCGAGCGGGACAAGGCGACGTTTCCGGACATCAGCGTCGAGGAAGGGATCCGGATCTTCCTGACCGGGGGGATGGCGATGCCGTCACGGGTCAGAGGTTGGCGCGGGGACGACCGGGTCCAGGACTTCCGAGTATAATCCGTCGTTTTCTGTTGACGAGGTCTGCCGGGCCCGAGGGGGCGCCGGGTGGTTCTATAGCGTCTGGCGGTGAGCCGGACCATTGGTGAGGTGAGATGAGCGCGACAGTGCAGAAGATCGTGGGACGGTTGCTGGTCCTTTTGTTGGTGGCGGGTGTGGTCGGTCTGGCCCCTGGCGCCGTGCTGGCGAGCCAGCCGGATGCGCCGCCGGCCCAGACTGTCGTGCATACCGGGGGCGAAGCGAACCTCGTCGTTCCAGACCTGTCAACCGTCGACTTCAACGGCATCAACGGGCGCACGCTGCTCATGAGCGGCCTGCTTGTCTGCGGGCTGGGTCTGCTGTTCGGGCTGATGACGTTTACGCACCTCAAGAACCTTCCGGTCCATCCGGCGATGCTCGAGGTGTCGGAGCTGATCTACGAGACCTGCAAGACCTATCTGGTGACGCAGGGCCGATTCATTCTGCTGCTGTGGACGTTCATCGCGGTGATCATTGCCGCGTATTTCGGATGGCTGTCGCCGATCCCGGACAAGCCGATTGCGGTCACGCTGCCGGTGATCCTGATCTTTTCACTGATTGGCATCGGCGGGAGCTACGGGGTCGCCTGGTTCGGCATCCGCGTCAACACGTTCGCCAACTCCCGCGCCGCGTTCGCCAGCCTTCGCGGCAAGCCGTTTCCGATCTACGCGATTCCGCTGCAATCGGGCATGAGCATCGGGATGCTGCTGATCAGCGTCGAGCTGCTGCTGATGCTGTGCATCCTGCTCTTCATTCCGGGCGAGTATGCCGGCGCGTGCTTCATCGGCTTCGCCATCGGCGAGTCGCTCGGCGCCGCGGCGCTGCGAATCGCCGGCGGCATCTTCACCAAGATTGCGGACATCGGCTCGGACCTGATGAAGATTGTCTTCAACATCAAGGAAGACGATGCGCGGAATCCCGGGGTGATTGCCGACTGCACCGGGGACAACGCCGGCGACTCGGTCGGACCGAGCGCCGACGGGTTCGAGACCTACGGCGTGACCGGCGTCGCGCTGATCTCCTTCATTCTGCTGGCGGTGAGCAGCGTGACCGTGCAGGTACAGCTGCTGGTGTGGATGTTCGTGATGCGCATCATGATGATCATCGCCAGCGGCGCGTCCTACTACATCAACGAAGCGATGGCGAAGAGCAAGTACGGCGACGTCGACAAGATGAACTTCGAGGCGCCGCTCACCTCGCTGGTCTGGCTCACCTCGGTCGTGTCGGTGGTGCTGACCTACATCGTCTCGTTCGTGCTGATTCCGGACGTTGGCGACGGGTCGCTGTGGTGGAAGTTGTCGACGGTCATCACCTGCGGCACGCTCGCCGGCGCGATCATCCCTGAGTTCGTCAAGGTGTTCACCTCGACCGAATCGTCGCATGTGCGCGAGGTGGTCAGATCGTCCGATGAGGGCGGCGCCTCCCTGAACATCCTGTCCGGGTTCGTGGCCGGGAACTTCAGCGCCTACTGGCTCGGCTTGAGCATCGTGATGCTGATGTCGATCGCGTATCTGGTCAGCATCATGGGTACTTCGATGTCCGACCTGATGCTGGCGCCTGCGGTGTTCGCGTTCGGCCTGGTGGCGTTCGGGTTCCTCGGCATGGGCCCGGTCACGATTGCCGTCGACTCCTACGGGCCGGTCACCGACAACGCCCAGTCGGTGTTCGAGCTGTCGGTGATCGAGAGCATGCCGGGCATCAAGGAGTCGATCAAGCGCGACTACAACTTCGACGTGCGGTTCGAGCGGGCCAAGGATCTGCTCGAGGAGAACGACGGCGCCGGGAACACGTTCAAGGCGACGGCGAAGCCGGTGCTGATCGGCACGGCGGTGGTCGGCGCCACGACGATGATCTTCTCGATTATCTTCGTGCTGACCAACGGGCTGACGCTGAATCTCGAGAAGCTGTCGCTGCTCCATCCGCCATTCTTCCTCGGGCTGATCACGGGCGGCGCGGTGATCTACTGGTTCACCGGCGCCTCGGCGCAGGCGGTGACGACCGGCGCCTATCGGGCGGTCGAGTTCATCAAGGCGAACATCAAGCTCGATTCGACGGAGAAAGCCTCGGTCGCCGACAGCAAGAAGGTCGTCGAGATCTGCACCCAGTACGCGCAGAAGGGGATGTTCAACATCTTTCTCACCGTCTTCTTCTCGACGCTGGCGTTTGCGTTCCTGGAGCCCTACTTCTTCATCGGCTACCTCATCTCAATCGCGCTGTTCGGTCTGTATCAGGCGATCTTCATGGCCAACGCCGGCGGCGCGTGGGACAACGCGAAGAAGATCGTGGAAGTCGAACTAAAGGCGAAGGGGACGCCGCTCCATGCGGCGACGGTGGTCGGCGACACGGTGGGCGACCCGTTCAAGGACACCTCGTCGGTGGCAATGAATCCGGTGATCAAGTTCACGACCCTGTTCGGGTTGCTGGCGGTCGAGCTCGCGGTCAAGCTGGCCGTGGACGCTGGGCCGTTCGTCACCCACAGCCTTGCCGCCGTGTTCTTCGGGATCTCGATGTTCTTCGTCCACCGGTCCTTCTACGGGATGCGGATCGGGTCGGAGCGCACCTGAGCGATGGCCGAATTCAGGGTTCCGGTGTCTAACTTCACTGGAGTGCGTTGACTCGCCAATTTTTTAGCGACTATAATCGCCGCCTTTGACCGGATCGCCGCGTCGGCGGGGTCCAGGGCTTCAGGAACACGCTAGACCCGAGGAGGAGACAATCTGTGCCACGTGACATGTTCGGCGACATCGTCGAGCCGTCTATCAAGGTGGGCAGCAAGGCATGGTATACGGTTCCGCTCTCGATCATCGTGCATACGGTGATTATCGGGGCCGTTATCATCATCCCGCTGATGGCAGCCGACGTGCTGCCGACGCCGCCGTCGATGATGGCGTTTGTGGCGGCCCCGCCCCCGCCTCCGCCGCCGCCACCCCCACCCCCGCCGCCGCAGGCGGCGCAGGCGCCGCAGCCAATCGTGGATGTGAATCCCACGGCCGCGCCGGTCGAAGCGCCCTCGGAAATCAAACCTGAAACGGGGATCGAACAGGGCGTTCGCGATGCCGCCAGCGGCATCGAAGGCGGCGTTGTCGGAGGCGTGACCGGAGGCATCGTCGGTGGCCTCGAGGCGGCGCCGCCGCCGCCGCCCCCGCCGCCGCCTGCAGCCCCGGTGCGTGTCGGCGGCAACATCAAGCCGCCGACCAAGACCAAGGACGTCAAGCCGAGCTATCCCGCAATCGCGCAGTCGGCGCGCGTGCAGGGAGTGGTCATCATCGAGGCGACGATTGGTCCGAACGGAAGCGTGCAGGAGGCGAAGGTGCTCAGGTCGATCCCGCTGCTCGACGCTGCGGCGCTCGACGCCGTCAAGCAGTGGCAATTCACGCCCACCTTGCTGAACGGAGTACCGGTTCCGGTCATCATGACGGTCACGGTGAACTTCACGCTGCAGTAAACAGGTCGCAGAACACACCGCAGAATTCAACTTCGTCTCGATGGAGGGTTTGCCGTGGATTTGATGGAAATGTGGAATCAGATGGGTTACGTTGCCAAGGCGGTGGCGTTGATCTTGTTCATCATGTCGATGTGGTCGTTCGGCGTGGCAATCGAGCGGGTCTTCACGTATACCCAGGCGAGAAACCAGTCGAAGCTGTACGCGCCGCAGGTGGCCAAGCACCTGAAAGATGGGCGTTTGAAGGACGCGATTGCACTGTCGTCCTCCAAGAACTATCGCTACAGCCACCTGGCGAAGGTGGTCCTCGCCGGCCTGCAGGAATATCAGTTCCAGCAGGAGTCGGGCAGCAACTTGAGCCGTGAAGACATCATGGACACGGTCCGCCGCGCCATTCAGCGGGCGTCGGCGCTCACCGCCTCCGACTTGAAGAAGGGCGTGTCGGCCCTCGCGACCATCGGTTCCACGGCGCCGTTCGTCGGGCTCCTCGGAACGGTCGTCGGCGTCATCAACGCGTTCCAGGGCATCGGCGCCAGCGGCTCGGCTGGTATCGGCGCCGTTTCGGTGGGTATCTCGGAGGCGCTGGTCGAAACCGCACTCGGTTTAGTTGTGGCGATTCCGGCGGTCTGGTTCTACAATTACCTGACCGGCCGCATCGAGTACTTCAATGTGGAGATGGACAACTCGTCGTCGGAGCTGGTCGACTACTTCATCAAGAAGACGGCGTAAGAGAAGACGGCGTAGTTTGGCTCCGTCGTCAGGCTCCGGGCCGGCCATCGCGCTGAAGCCCGTGGTTTAGGCGAGGAGCCTGAAAGTCCAGGAGAGTTCCCTATGTCTATGGATCTTGGCGGCGCCCAGGGCGGAGTCAAATCCGATATCAACGTGACGCCGCTCGTCGACGTCATGCTGGTGCTGCTAATCATCATGATGCTGATTGCCCCGATGTTGCAGCAGGGCGTCAGCGTCACGCTGCCGAAGGCCGACAACACCACGGCGAAACCCGAGAACAGCGAGCAGACCGTGCTCGCCATCTCCGCCAACGGCTCGACGTTTCTGAACGCCAGGCCGGTGCAGGAAGCCGAGCTCACCACGAGGATCAACGAGATTCTCGAAACCAAGCGCGAGAAGGTGGTCCTGATTCGCGCCGACGAAGACACGCAGTACGGCGCCGTGATGAGCGCGATGGACCAGCTCCGTCAGGCGGGAATCGAGGACATCGGCCTGATCACCGATCCGCGGACGCAAACGCCGCCACCGGCAGGAGCAAACTAATGGCCCACGCGCATCAGCACTACGGCGCTGAAAAAGTCGTCAAGGGCGAGAACCTCCACGCCAGCGCCGACATGAACGTGACGCCGCTCATCGACGTGCTGCTCGTGTTGCTCGTCATCTTCATGGCTGCCCTCCCGCTCACTCAGCGCGGGATGGACATCAACCTGCCGGCTGAAACGAAAACCGCGAACCAGCAGCAGGAGATCGACGTCAGCCAGATCGTCATCGAGTACACGGCCGACCGCCGCATTTCGGTCAACAAGCAGGATGTCACGATCGCCGATCTGTCGACCCGTCTGCGCGACATCTTCGAGACCCGCAAGGACAAGACGATGTTCATTGCCGGTGCGGAGTCGCTCCGCTATGGCGACATCATCGAAGTGATCGACGCGGCGAAGGGCGCCGGCGTCGACAAGGTCGGGATTGTCACCGCCGGTATGCGCCGGGCGGCCGGCGTCGCGGGCAACTAGCCTCACCTCACCGTTCGCTGAACGAAAAAACGGCCGCCGAGAGGCGGCCGTTTTCATTTGAAGACTGGCGCCGCCAGTCGCAGGCCGCCAGTTCCCGGCACGCAGGCTTCAGCGCGGAAATCTCGGATCGATGCGGACCTGCCGCGCCTGCCAGAGGTGCCGGCGTTCATGCGCAAGCGTCAGCGCGAATATCGTTCCCAGGCGCCAGGTAAACAGCGCCATGACCGGAGACCGGTGCTTCGCCCGCTGCAGGTCAACCCCGTCCGCCCGCCGCAGCCTGTCGCCGATCCGTTCCTGCCAGTCGATGAACTGTGGAACCACCTCGCCGATCGAAAGGCTGGCCCGGGGCACGAATCGCTTGAGCGCCCGGGCGCGGATCTTCGGCGGCGGCTCCTGCGATCGCACGAACCAGCGCTCCAACAGCGGGTAACTGAACGGACCCGGACTGAGCATCTCCTTCCGGCGAGCCTCGGCGATCGCCGCATCCATCGCCGGAAGGAATCGCGCGGCGGTGAGATTGAGATGATCGAGGCACTGCGCAATCGACCAACTGCCGGGAGAACGCTGCCAGTTGAACTGCTCGTCGGTCAGATCCGCGACAACGCCTGGAAGGTCCTGCGTGATGGAGAGCAACTGGTCGAGGTAACCCTCGATTTCTGGCGTCATGATCCGGAGGCCGAGGCAGAAAAAAAGCCCGGGGCAATGGCTTGCCCCAGGCGAGAGACTGTCACGGTGGTGAAATGCGCTTTAGAAGCGGAACCGCGCTCCCAGTTGCGCCTGCCACCGCGATGACAGGTCCACATAACTGCCCTTGGTGAACGTCGGGCTCGTGAACAGCAGATTGTACACCGGCTTCCCGTCCTGCATACCGGCCAACCGAATCGGTGCAACACCTGGGAAGAACTCCTCTTCCACCCGGCCGGCGGTGTTGTCGAACATGTTCAGAAAATTCTGCACGTCGGCGATCAGCTCGACTTTGGTCCGGCCGACCGGGACGCCGAACGCCAGCCGGAAGTCGACGGCATTGCGCCAGGGCAGGCGGGTCGCATTCCGCTCGACGATTTGGCCGCGGTATTTACTGAGGCCGGAATCGCCCTCGATGAAGGCGTTGAGTTGTTCCCACGTGCCACCGGTGACAACCACTTCGTTGGCGTTAGCCGGCACGTAGAGCAGGTCGTTGACGGCCGAGCCCGTGCCGACGGATACATCCCCGTTGATGTCGTTCCCGGAGGCGAAGATGTACTTGAACGGCTGACCGCTCTGGCCGTTGTAGAAGAACGAGATGGTGGTGTCGATGCCGCGGAACAACGTATGGGTGTAGGACGCGGTCAGGTTCACCCGATGGCCTGTGGCGTAGTTCGAGAGCGTGACCGGCGGATCGTTCGGATCGCCAGGAACCGGATTGTTGCCGAACTGCGACGCTGCGGTGCTCGAGGTGCCGTCGTTCACCGACGTCGCATCGTTGTAGAGGTACGATGCGCTGCCGTAGATGCCGCTGCGGAACGGCCGTTCGACTTTCGTGTTGAACGTCCACGACGTGCCTTCGGTGGTGTTGGTCAGCAGGTACGCCGCGCCCGTGGCCGGATCGACGCGGGTGAACGTCGGTCGGGCGTCGAACGCCGAGGCGCCGGTCGGTCTCAGGTTGACGTTCTGATAGAGAATTTCCTGGAGGGTGTCAGCGTAGAGGACTTCTGCGCTCGCGATCAGACCGAGAACGCCGAGGTCGTGATCGTAGGCGATGTTGTAGCGCAGCACTGCCGGGAACTCGAAGTCGGGATCGACCAGGTTGTACTCGTTGCTGGCAGCGCCGGTCGCGCTCCCGATCTGCGTCGGTTGATTGTTGGGGTCGGGGTTGAATGGAATCCGGTTGGCCGCGTTGCGCGAGAGGCTCAATCGGGCGAACTGGATGCCGGTGCCGGAGTAGTTGTTCGAGAGCCACACATAGGGCGTGCGCCCGGTGAAGACGCCGAGACCGCCTCGCACCTGGTGTTTCGAATCGTTCAGCAGGTCCCAGTTGAAGCCAAGTCGCGGCGAGAATTGAGTCGGGCCCGGAACCTCATCGGTTCTGAGTCCGAACAGATCCGCCGTGCGCGGGTTGGTCAGCGGCGTGTCGCCGAAGCGCGGCAAGTCGACTCGTGCGCCGAGCGTGAGCGTGAGGTTCGATTTCACGCGGTATCGATCGCCGACATAGAAGCCCCATTGCTTGACGCTGAACCTGGCCTGCTCGAGCGGGTCGCTGGTCCGGGAGAAGTTGCGGGTGTACTGCTGTGCCACGCCCTGCTCAAACAGGTCGACGCTGTTGAAGATGTATTCGCCGTAGAGCTGCTGGGTGAAGAGATTGGCGAACTTGAAGAACTCGTTGTGGGTGCCGATCGTAATCGCGTGCTTGCCCTGGTAAAAGGTAAAGTCGTTGGTCAGCTCGAAGCTGTCCTGATCGAGGCTGTTGGCGTGCGACGAGCGCTCGGTCCCTGCAAACACCGAGGTGTTGTCCGGGAAGAACACCTGCACCGTCGGGAACTCGACCGGAACGTCACGGAAGTCCCGGATGCGGGTGTAGACGACGCGGAACTCGTTGAACTTCGAGCCAAAGCTGCTGTTCAACTGCACGACGCTCGAGTTGGTCTTGTTGGTGATGCCGTAGAGCGTATTCGGGAGGCTGTAGACCAGGGCGCTCAGGGAGCCGAACTGCTGGTCGCGGCCTTTCACCCAGCTATGGCGCGCGGTGAGCTGGTGTCCGGTGCTGATGTTGAAGTCGGCGCGGCCGAAGATCTTGTCGCCGTCGCGATTGTAGGTGACCTCGTCAAACCCGCCGGCGTCGAACCCATAACGGCTCCGCAGGATGTCGGTCACGCGCTGGATCTCGGCGCGATGACCGAAGTTCACGCCCGAGGCGCCGGTCGCCGAAAAGCCGGACGGCTGCGAGCGCTTCGTCTGCTCTCCCGTGGCGAAAAAGAAGAAGCGATCCCTGACGACGGGACCTCCGAGGCTGCCGCCATACTGCTTGTTCGTGAAGTCCGCGAGCGGACGTTCGAGCGGGCCGTCGCCGACCAGCGAGTTGTTGCGGAAGAGATAGTAACCGGTGCCATGAAACGCGTTGGTGCCGCTACGGGTGACGGCGTTGATGCCACCGCCGGTGAAGCCGCCCAGCCGGATGTCGAACGGCGCCACCACCAGCTGAATCTCGTCGATGGCATCGAGGCTGATCTGGTTGGTGCCCGCCTGGCCGCCCGGTGCGCCGGTCGAGGACAGGCCGAACAGGTCGTTGTTGACGGCGCCGTCGATCTGAATGGCGTTGTAGCGATAGTTCTTGCCGACCACAACCAGGCCGCCGCGGCCGGCGTCGGTCTGGAAGTACGGGTTGAGACGGGCGAAGTCGTTGAGACCCCGGCCGAGAGACGGCAGCGTTTCCATCGTTTCGCGGTACAGGGTGGCGCTCGCGCCGGTCCGATCCGGATTGATGATTGGGTTCACCTGCGCGAAGACCGTAACGGTTTCGGAAACAGTCTGAACCTGGAGTTGAAAGCGGATGAGGGCAGCGGTCCCGAGATTGACGAAGATCTGGTCCTGGGACAGCTCTCTGAAGCCCGCCAGGGTCGCCGTGACTGAGTAGGGCCCGCCGACGCGCACGTTCGGGAACTCGAAGTTCCCTGCGGCATCGGTCACGGCTTCGTAGCGCGTGTTGGTGGGGGTGTGTACCGCCACGACGCTCGCGCCCGGCAGCACGCCACCAGTCGAATCGCTGACCGCCCCCGTCAAGGTGCCGGTCGTCTGAGCGGCAGCTGGACGTGAAACAGCAAGCAGCCCGCCCAATACAATCGCGATCGCACACAACGCGCGCGACGCCTTCGTGCAGTTCATGGCCGATCTCCTGAAATAGTTGAGGTTCGGAAGAACCCAATTGTACCCTCGCCGTGTGTCGGCTCCGAAAAAAAGGCCGCCGGGCTAGGTGCCCGGCGGCCTGAATCCAATAATCCGAAGCAGAGTGACGAAGTTTGGCGACTAGTCGCTCGTCCCGGCGGTTTTCTGCTTGCGCAGGTCGTTTGCCCTGTCGCTCAAGCCGACTGCTTCCTTGATGAGAGCCTGCTGCCTGGCGGGATCCTTTTCGAGGTTCGCCTGCAGCCTGAGCAGCAGACCCTTGAAGGTGAGGGCCTCCACGTAGTCGGCCCTGATCTGCAGGGCATGATCGACCGCTTCGAGCCCTTTCTGCAGATAGTCGCGCTTCTGCTCGTCGTTCAGGGCCGCGTCGCCGCGGGTCTCGTCCCAATAGTAGGCAGCGATGGTCTGGAAAGCCTCAGGGTTGTTGGGCTCGACCTTCGCCCGCTCTTCGAGGGCTTCGATTGTCTTCTCGAACTCCCCTTGGCGGTTGTAGAAGCCCGCCAGCGTCATGTAGACGGCCGGATCGTTCGGTTTCACTTCCCTGGCATTGATGAGCATTTCCTCAGATTCGGGATAGGCACCGGCGTCCTCGTAGATCTTGGCCAGCACGAAGTAATTGCTCGGCTCGCCCGGCTCGAGCTGGATCATCCTTTGAACGATCGGCTCAGCCTTGGCCGGGTCGTTGAGCTTGTCGGCGCCGTAGGCGGCCTGCAGGTATTCGAGCGAGCGCTTGCCGAGCGTCTGCTGCACCTCGTCAGTCGCCGTGGCGAGCTTCTCGGCCGCCGTCTGGTAGTTTTCCACGGCCTTGTCCATCAGAGCGTCGTTTTCCGGTTCGCCCCTGCGGCTCGGCTTCCACTGGTTGTCGTAACTGTTGCCCAAGTAGAAGTACGCTTCAACCAGGTTGGGGTCGCTCTGGAGCGCTTCCTCATACAGCTCGGCCGCCCTTGGATAATTCTGCGCCTGATATTCCATGTTGGCCTGCTTGAACGCCCTCCTCGCCTGGACCACTCCCACTTGCGAGCAGGCCGACGAAACGATCGTTCCCAGGGTCAGCATCGCAATCAGCGCGAGCGACGCTCCCGACATAGCACGCATTGAGCCCCCTTTGTTGCCGTAATTCTTCATCCGGATGTTCCCTGCTTGACGAGGAGAATTGCCGTGGGCGAAACCGGGCCAGTATAGTGAAGCAAAAAAACGTAAGTCAAGGTGGTCGATGGGCCCCGCCCGCCGCTTTCGATAGCCTTTTGCCACAGTTCACCTGAAAATAGTTAGACACCGGTATTCATGATTCGCTTCGAGGACCTGCTCGAAAAAGTCCGGACCTACAGTCCGGACGCTGACGTCGAGCTGCTCCGGCGGGCCTATGTCTTCTCCGCCTTCGAGCACAAGGGACAGGTGCGCCATTCTGGCGAGCCCTACCTGATTCATCCCCTGGCGGTCGCCGATTTCCTGGCCGACATGAAGCTGGACGCGGTCGCGGTTGCCGCCGGGCTGCTCCACGACGTGGTCGAGGACACGCTGACGACCATCGAGCGCATCCGCGAGCTCTTCGGTCCGGAGGTCGCCCACGTGGTCGAAGGCGTCACCAAGATTGGCGCCATTCCGTTCTCGTCGAGCGAGGAGCGCCAGGCCGAGAACTTCCGCAAGATGCTGCTCGCGATGGTCGACGACATCCGGGTGATTCTGGTGAAGCTCGCCGATCGGCTCCACAACATGCGGACGCTCAACCATATGCCGGAGGACAAGCGCATCGCGGTGGCGCAGGAGACCCGTGACATATACGCGCCGATCGCCAACCGGCTCGGGATGAGCAAGGTGAAGAACGAGCTCGAGGAGCTGTCGTTCCGCTACCTGGAGCCCCAGCCCTACGAGATGCTGCGCGGGAGGGTCGACGCGCGCCGCCGCGCCACCGAAGGGCTGATCGAGCAGTTGAAGGCGAATGTCGCGACCAAGCTGGGCGAGGCATCGGTGCCGGTGATCGAGATCGACGGACGAATCAAGCGTCTCTGGAGCATCCATCAGAAGCTGAAGAAGCAGCGGATCGATCTCGATCAGGTCTACGACTTCATCGCGCTCCGCATCATTACCAGCAGCGTCAAGGACTGTTACGCGGCGCTCGGGATCATCCATCAAACCTGGTCGCCGGTGCCGGGCCGGATCAAGGATTTCATCGCCATGCCGCGTCCCAACGGATACCAGTCGCTGCACACCTCGGTCGTCAGCGAGCACGGCATGCCGTTCGAGGTGCAGATTCGCACCATGGAAATGCACCGCATGGCGGAGGAAGGCGTCGCCGCGCACTGGAAGTACAAAGAGGGTCGCGTCGGCGGCCAGAAGGACGAGCGCTACTTCCAGTGGATGCGCCAGCTCCTCGAGTATCAGCAGGAGGTCCGCGACCCGCAGGAGTTCATCCAGCACCTCAAGGTCGACCTCTATCCGGAGGAGGTCTACACCTTCACGCCCAAGGGGCAGGTGAAGGCATTTCCCCGCGGCGCAACGCCAATCGACTTCGCCTATTCGATCCACACCGATGTCGGACATCAGTGCATGGGCGCCCGCGTCAACGGCAAGATGGTGCCCCTGCGCGCTCACCTGAAGAACGGCGACATCGTGGAGATCATCACGCAGTCGGGTCACAAGCCGAGCCGCGACTGGCTGAACTTTGTCGTCACCGCTCACGCGCGCTACGAAATCAAGCATCTCATTCGCCTCCAGGAACGCACGCGGGCGATCGACGTCGGCCGCAAGGTGTTCGAGAAAGAGCTGCGGCGCTACGACCTGGAGAATCCCAAAGGCATCGTCGACTCGGACGCGTTCGCGAAGGCGATGGCGGACGCGGGCGCGAAAACCCCGGAAGACCTGTTCGCGCAGATGGGCTACGGCACCCTGTCACCCAGGCAACTGCTGTCGAAGCTCGCGCCGCCCGAAGGCCTTCGGGAAAAAGCTCCGGAGAACGCCGTCACGTCGGCCGTGCGCCGCGCTTTCGGCGGCGGCGAAGAGAAGATCAAGGTTCGCGGGTCCGACGACGTGCTGGTGTTCCGGGCGAGGTGCTGCAATCCGATTCGCGGCGAGAAGATCGTCGGCTACATCACGCGCGGCAAGGGTGTGTCAGTGCATTCGGCGACCTGTCCGAACGTGGTGAACCTGATGTACGACCCCGAGCGGCGCATCGAGGTGGAGTGGGACAAGAGCGTCGGCGGTGCCGGCGCCGCCAGCTACGTCGTGAAGCTGACGATGGAGGTGGAGGACCGAAAGGGAGTGCTCGCAGCCGTCAGTGCGAAGATCGCCGACATCAACACCAACATCAAGAACATGGAAGCGCGCACCGACGACGGAGACCAGCGGGCGCGGATCGATGTCACCGTGGAGATCAGCGACGTGAAGCATCTCGACAAGGTGATCAAGTCGCTTCGGGGAGTGAATGGCGTGCTGGACGTTTCCCGGGCCGCGCGCTAGGTGCCGATTTCAATTGCGCGTATCACGAAGCCTCGAAGGGCCACGAGGATCCCGAAGCTTCTTGGCAAAGAAACTTCGTGTTCCTTCGTGAATGCCGTCGTGATGAAAGACTGCTACGGCAGATCGAACCGCTCTAGCAAGGACTGTCCTCGCCGATTCAGCTTGGAAAAACATTTGCGTGCTGTGGTCGCTGCGGCAAACGTCGTGGCCGCCAGAACTGACGAATCAGCACCACGCGCTGTTACGCGTAGCTGGCGATGACGTCGATCTCGATGCGGGCGTCGCGCGGAAGCCGCGCCGCCTGGACCGTGGAACGAGCGGGGTAGGGTTCGGCGAAGAACGTGCGGTAGGCGTCGTTCATCGCGGCGAAGTCGTCCATGTCGGCGAGAAAGACGGTGGTCCGCACGACCGACGCGTAGGACAGCCCGCCGGCTTCGAGCAGCGCGCCGATGTTCTGCAGCACGCGGCGGGTTTGGGCGGCGATGTCGCCGTCGATCATTTCCGAGGTGGCGGGGTCGAACGGCACCTGGCCGGAGATGAAGAGCAGCTGACCGGCGCGCAGCGCCGACGAATACGGTCCGATGGCCGTTGGCGCGTCCGGACTCGAAATCGCCTGGTTCACGCGGCCTTGACCACCTTGTGAGAGCGGAGACAGCGGGTGCAGACGCGAATCCGCTTCACCCCGCGGTTGATCACGGCGCGAACCGATTGCAGGTTCGGCTCGAACCGACGCGCGCTGACGTTGTGCGCATGGCTCACCTGCCGGCCGACAACCGGCGTCTTTCCACATATCTCGCAACGCTTCGCCATTGACTGCCCTCTCGAGAATCTGGTCATTGGGTCATCGGGTGATCGGGTCATCCGGTGATCGGGTCATCGGGTGATCGGGTCATCTGGTGATCGGGTCATTGAGAGCCAACGATCACGTGTCTCGACGCTCGGATGATCACCGACCCGGTTTCCCGATAGCCCAATCCGTAAGTATAACCAGCACTTACGGCAGTATCAAGCGAGTGGGCTCGGTCTGGGTGGCCGGTGGCGGCTCGCCGCCCGGCTTCCGGACGACTCGCCGCAGGAGATCGACAAATGAGCGGCGGTTCGCCGGTTCGAGGTTCCTCATCCTCGCCGCTGCGTCTTCGAGCTTCCGGAGCACCACCGCCGCGTCCCGCTCGAACGAGGATCCGCCACGCGGCCCTGCCTCAGCAAGCAACGGCTTGATGGCCGAGACCAGCCGCTCGGCGGGCAGCGAGGCCGGCCGATGCTCGTAGATGACGCCGCGGGCCGAAGTCTCGAAGGTGGCGGCGAGCGAACCGGCCGCCTCGGTCACGTCTTCGTCGAGCAGCATATGAAGCTCCGACGGCTGGTAGTCGGCGAGAAACGTCGCGAGCACCAGGAACAGGTCGGTTTGCGTGGCGCTCAAGTCACGCGCGCCTTCGATGAGGAGCGACCAGTCGCGTGCCTGCCGGCGGACGATCGCCGCGGCAGGATGTTCCCGTGCCGACTGCAGATAGCCGCAATCGTCGGGGCAACGGATTTCCGACAACCGCTTGGTGCCGCAGCACAGGGCACAGATCTGTTGTGCGATCGCGGGACAGCTCCGGCGAGCGTTTCGGACGCCGCAAAGGGGACACGTCATCAGTGCTCTATTGTATGATTCCGCCCGAGCCTCCCCAACTCATCGGAACGCGCCTTGCAACGGCGCCTTCGTCCGAGGCCGATGTATGAGCGATGTGAGAGTGCAACGCGAGTCCGCGGTTGAATACTTCAAGGGGCTCGTCGACGAAGCGCTGGCCCACCAGCGTATTGCCGCGCACGAGCTCACGAGCTTCTACGTCGTGCAGTTGCTCGCCGGCTTTCTCCAGCGCCCCGCCCGGGAAACCGACGAGCCGCTCGCCGTGCAGCTCGCCCGCGCGCTCGCCAGCGGCGGCGTCCAGCAGCGGACCAGCCTGAAGCAGATCGGCGACGGCTCGCTGTTTGTCTGCGGCTTTTTCTCCGACTCCTTTCGCCGCAAACTGGTGGATGTGGACTACTACGTGAGCATCGGTGGAGTGGCCTATGGCATGCTGAGCCGCCGCGAGACCGACGCCCTCTCACCCGTGTTTGCCGAGCTCGCCGAGAATTTCGTCGGATTCGTCGACGTTCTGTCGGAGGTCAGCGAGCGCTCTTCGTGCTCGTCGAACACCGATCTGCTGCGTCTGCACGAACGGTGGCTGAAGACGGGCAGTGCGCGCAGCGGCCGTCTCCTCGTCGAGCGGGGTATTGTGCCGAACATGTCATTGCGTGACACAAAAATCCAATAGAGCCCGCGCCAGCCGGAAACGATTGAACGCCAGCCAAGTCATTCTCTGGACACCGACCGTCTCCGAAACAGGACGGTCAAACGCCCCGCATACCCGAGAACCCAGGAGCCTCTATTGGCGTCTAAATCAGCGTTACGTGGGAATCAACCGATCCATGTCGGTCGATCGACTGGTCGTAACTGTTGCAATAGCGGCGCTTAGTTCGCTAGACTCAGCCGGTCCTCAGCGCGTAAATGGTGGGGCCGCAATTGACCGATACTAGTTACTTGGCGATCGAGCGGCGACGAACGAGGATTTCGACGATAGAACCTCAGGCTGGCAAACGCTGGCAATATATTTGCTAAGACACAGGAATCTTGGGCGTCATAAACGGGCAGCAGCAATCTTACAGGCGGTCTCCCGGCCCTTCGGGAGGAGTGGAAGGAGCGGCGTCATGAAGAATACGGCGAAGAAGGTAGGGACTGAAAACCAAACGCAGTCCCGTTACAGCGATCTGAAGCTCATGCTCGAAGATCGTCGTCGCGAAATCCAGGCCGAAGTGCAGGGAAAAATGCGCGACGTCCGTGCCGAAGGGACCTGGGGCGTCAAGTCCAACGAGGTCCTGGACGCGGTCGAGAGCTCCGAGGCCGACATCCAGGGGGACCTCGAGCTCGCGCTCATCCAGATGAAGTCCGAGACGTTGAACAAAATCAACGATGCGCTGACCCGGCTCGAGCAAGGCGATTACGGCAACTGCTTCGACTGCGGGGAGGAGATTGCCGGGAAGCGGCTGCGTGCGCTCCCCTTCGCGGTCCGCTGCAAAGACTGCGAGGAAGCCCGCGAAATGGCCGAGCAGCGCGAGCGTCAGAACGTGGCGCGCCGTGGCGCCTCGTCGCTCTTCCTCGACGTCTAAGCTCGGCGTCCCGCACCCTTTTTGCGGGCTCCGCCGGTGGCGGAGCCCGCACGCCCTCCCACCGGCGTTTTCCCGAACAACTTCAGTCGTGTCTGGAGGTCGCACATGAGCGATCAGATCGAGGACATCAAGGCCGAGGAAGTCGCGGTCGGCGATCGGCCGCTTGCGATTCCTTCCGAGCTGCCGATCCTGCCGCTTCGCGACACCGTGCTGTTTCCGAATTCTTTCATGCCGCTCGCCGTGGCGCGCGAAAGCTCGGTACGCCTCATCGACGATGCGATTGCCAGCGGCAAGCTGATCGCGGTCTTCACCCAGCATGACGCCGCAGTCGAGGAGCCCGGGCAGCAGGACCTGTATACCGTCGGGACCGCCACTCATATTCACAAGATGTTCAAGCTGCCCGATGGCAGCCTGCGTCTCATCGTCCAGGGCCTGGCGAGGCTGGCGCTCGACGAAATCGTCAGCGGCCAGCCGTACCTGCGCGCGAGAGTCCACGCCGCGAACGAAGGGACCAATGACGCCGATCGGCTCGAGATCGACGCGCTTGCCCGCAACATCAAGACGAATTTCCAGCAGGTCGTCTCGCTGTCGCCGCTTCTGTCCGACGACCTGCAGACGCTGGCGATGAACATCACCGAGCCGGGGCGCCTGGCCGACTTCATCGCCTCGAGCCTGACGACGATCAGCACGCCGGTGAAGCAGGAGGTGCTCGAGACGCTCGACATCCGCGGCCGCATGGACAGCCTCAACCGCATCCTGATCAAGGAGCTCGAGGTGCTCGAGCTCGGATCGAAGATCCAGTCACAGGTGCAGTCCGAGGTCGGAAAGAATCAGCGCGAGTATTTCCTGCGGGAGCAGATGAAGGCGATTCAGAAGGAGCTCGGCGAGGGCGACGATCAGACGAAGGAGATCGAGGAGCTGGCGGAGAAGGTCGAGGCCGCCGGGATGCCCGAGCCGGTGAAGAAGGAAGCGCTCCGGGAGCTCGATCGCCTGTCGAGAATGCCAGCCTCGGCCGCGGAGTACACGGTCTCCCGCACCTATCTCGACTGGCTGGTCGCGCTGCCGTGGGCGAAGCGGACCGATGAAGTGATCGATCTGCCTCACACGCTCGAGGTCCTGAACAACGACCACTCCGGGCTGGAGAAAGCCAAGGACCGGATCCTCGAGTACCTCGCGGTCAGGAAGCTGAACCCCGACGTGAAGGGGCCGATCTTGTGCTTCGTCGGGCCTCCGGGCGTCGGGAAGACGTCGCTGGCGCGCTCGATAGCCGAGTCACTTGGCCGGAAGTTCGTTCGCGTGTCGCTCGGCGGCATGCGCGACGAGGCCGAGATCCGTGGCCACCGCCGCACGTACATCGGGGCCCTGCCCGGACAGATCATCCAGGGCCTGCGGCGCGCCGAGTCCAAGAACCCGGTCTTCATCCTCGACGAGATCGACAAGCTCGGCTCCGACTTCCGCGGCGATCCGTCGTCGGCCCTGCTCGAAGTGCTCGATCCGGAGCAGAACTACACGTTCCGCGACCACTACCTCGATGTGCCGTTCGACCTGTCGGAAGTGCTGTTCGTGACCACCGCCAATGTGCTCGATCCGATCCCGGCTCCGCTTCGGGATCGGATGGAGGTGCTCGAGATCGCCGGCTACACCGAAGAGGAGAAGCTGAAGATCGCCACCGATCACCTGGTCGACAAACAGGTGAAGAACCACGGGCTGACGGCGGAGTACATCCGGTTCACGCCCGATGCGTTGCGCGCGGTGATCCGGGGATACACGCGGGAAGCCGGTGTCCGGAACCTCGAGCGCGAGATTGGCGCGTTGTGCCGCAAGGCGGCGCGGCGTCGGGCGGAGGGTGACGAGGCGCACGTCGAGGTGACGCCGGAGGTCGTCGGCCAGATGCTCGGCGCGCCCAGGTTCCTCGATGAGGAGATGGAGGAGCGCACCAAGGAGCCGGGCGTCGCGATCGGCATGGCGTGGACGCCCGTCGGCGGCGAGGTGCTCTTCGTCGAAGCGTCACGCATGGCTGGCACCGGCTCGCTCACGCTCACCGGACAGCTCGGCGACGTGATGAAGGAATCGGCCCGCGCCGCGCTGCGTGGCTGCGCACCCACGCGCGCGAGTACGGCATCGACCCCGACTTCTTCAAGAGCGCCGAGATGCACGTGCACGTGCCGTCCGGGGCGATTCCCAAGGACGGCCCTTCGGCGGGCGTGACGATGGCCGCGGCGATGGCATCGCAACTGACCGGACGCCCGGTCCGAGGGGACGTGGCGATGACCGGCGAGATTACCCTGTCGGGCCGCGTGCTGCCGGTTGGCGGTATCAAGGAGAAGGTGCTGGCCGCCCGTCGCGTTGGCATCCAGGAGATCATCTTGCCGAGGCAGAACGCGAAGAACATCAACGAGGATCTCACGCCGGAGCTCGGGAAGGATCTGGTCGTGCACCTCGTCTCGACGATTGACGAGGTGCTGGCGCTGGCCCTCGAGCCGGTGTCTTCCGATGTCGTTCGCATCACGAAGCGGGCGTCACGGTCGGTCAGCCAGGTGCCTCCGCCGACCTAGAGCAGCGTGAGCGCGTAGGCCGTCTTGAGATCGACGATGTCGCCCCGTGCGACCATCGCTTTCGCCTCGGCCACCGCGAACGGCTGCGGCCGGATGTCTTCGTCCTCGTCGGGCCGCGCGCTCGAGCCGGCGTCGGGGGCGCGGAGATCGGACAGGCGGAAGAAGATCAATTCTTCGTCGCAGAATCCAGGGGCCGGGAACAGCGCCCGCAGCCGCTCGATCTTCCCGGGCGCGAGGCCGATCTCCTCTTCGCATTCCCGCGCGGCGGCCGCCTCAGCGCTCTCACCGGGATCGAGGCTGCCCGCCGGCAGCTCCCACAGCTCGCGATCGACGCTCACCCGGTATTGCCTGATCAGCATCACGCGCCCATCGTCCTCAATCGGGATCAGCACGACGGACGGCGGGTGGCGGACGATCGCCACCTCGTGGTCGCGGCCGTTCGGAAAGCGCCTCCGGCCGACTTCGACCGAGAACACACGCCCTCTGTAGACAGTCTCCATCATGGCTCCAGCGGGCATGGCCCGGCTTGAGCGGCGGCCCCGAAGGGTCCGGCGCTCAGGGTTTCGCGTTTTTCTCGCGCAGGTCGTCCAGCACGCTCTGCAGGTCCGGCGGGAGGGCACTGGTGAAGTCCATACGGCGGCGGTCGGTCGGATGCAGGAACACGAGATGTGCCGCGTGCAGGAACGGCCGCTGCAGGCGTGTCACCGCCCGAGTGTCGCCGGGCACGCGCCGGTGCACGCCTCCATAGAGCGCATCGCCCACGATCGGATGACCGATCGCGCTCAGATGAACCCGAATCTGATGGGTCCGCCCGGTATGAATCGCAATCTGGGCGAGCGTCACAGCAGGGTTCAGATGCTCGGCCCGGACAATGCGCGTGACGGCGTCGCGGCTCCGTCGGGACTTCGCCGACATCTTCTTGCGGTCAACCGGATCGCGGCCGATGGGCGCGTCGATCCTGCGCCCGGCCTGCACGACGCCCCACACCAGGGCGAGATACTCCTTTTCCACCTCGCGATCGTGAAACTGGCGTGAGAGCTCCTCGTGTGCGGCGTCGTGCTTGGCCACCACCATCAACCCCGAGGTCCCGCGATCGAGGCGGTGGACGATGCCAGGCCGTTTTTCACCGCCGATCCCGCTCAGATCGTCAACATGGTGCAGCAGCGCATTCACCAGCGTCCCTCCTTCATGCCCCGCCGCGGGATGCACCACCATCCCGGCCGGCTTGTCGACGACGATGAGATCGGCGTCCTGGTAGAGGATCGGAACGTCGAGCGGCTCCGGTTGCGGCGCCGCGTCGATCGGCTGCGGCACGTTCAGGACAACCACCTGCCCGGGCTTCACCGGCTGGTTTGCTTTCGCGGCCCGCCCATCCACCAGGACCCGCTCTTCCTTGATCAGGCGCTGAAGCTGCGACCGGGATTCCGCCAGGACCGACGCGAGGAAGCGGTCGAGGCGAGCGCCATCGTGGTCCTCGGGAACGGTCAACGTGAGGCGCGCCACCTCGTTCTCAGGCCGCCTTGCGCGCGACCTTCGGGGCGGGGGCTCCGCGCCTTCTGAGATACACCAGCCTGATCACCGCGAGCGGCGCCAGGATCAGCGAGATGAACTGGGAGGTGGAGAACATGAGCACGCTGCCTCGCGGGTCGCCCCTGAAGATCTCGATCGCGTAGCGGGAGACTGCATAGAGCAGCATGTAGAGCCAGAAGGTGCGGCCAGGGAAGCGAGTGCCGCGCGATTCGGTCCCGAGCAGCAACACCAGAATCACTGCCTCGGCCCCGGCCTCGTACAACTGCGTCGGGTGCAGCGGGACATTGAGCGGGGTGCCGACGTTGGTGGCGGCGTACGGGTCGGTGAAGGTGATCGCCCACGACACCGTGGTCGGCTTGCCGTAGCAGCATCCGGCGAAGAAGCAGCCGATGCGGCCGACGACGTGCCCCAGGGCGATGCCCGGAGCGAAGACATCGCAGGTGGTCCAGAGCGGCAGGCCGATGCGCCGGATGTACCACAGCGCGACGATCACCGCCAGGATCAAGCCGCCGTAGAAGACGCCACCGGCGCGGACCAGGGTGAGCAGTTCCCGCGGATTGCTCGTGAATGTCCGGAAGTCGGTGAAGAAAAGGAGCAGCTTGGCGCCGACCAGCGCGCTGATGATGATGTAGATGCCCAGATCGAGCACCCGGGTCTGGTCGAGGCCGCGCGCCTTGGCGCGGACCATCGCGAGCTTCAGGCCGAGGAGGTAGGCACTCGCCAGCAGCACGCCGTAGGTGTAGACCGTAATCTGGCCCAGATACGGCAGCTCCCATGGCAGCTCAAACAGTCTTGGATGCATGTTTTCCTGCCCCGATCATGTCGAGGATCATCAGCGTGACGCCGACCGTGATCGCCGAATCGGCGACGTTGAACGCCCAGAAATGGTAAGCGCCCCAGTAGGCGTCGACGAAATCGACGACCGATCCGTCGATCAGCCGGTCGATCAGATTGCCGCCGGCGCCGCCGATGATGAGCGCCAGCCCGAACCTCGCGAGGAGCTGCTGGCGGGCCAGCCCGGCGCTGTAGATCGCGACGCCAATCAGCGCTGCGGTCGAAATCAGCGCCAGCAGGGCGGTCTTGTACGGGAAATCGACCGAGTTCAGGACGCCGAATGCGGCGCCGGTGTTCCGGACGTGCGTGAAGTCGAGGAACCCGGGGATCACCGTGACGTTGTCGTGCAGCGGCAGGCGCCGCCGGACGATCAGCTTCGTCAGCTGATCGAGTACGACGACGGCCAGCGGGAGCCAGATCTCCAATCGGCCCAACCGGTGGACGAGGCCCGCCGATCGATCAGCCATGAACCGGTTCGGCCAGCGCGTCGTGGCATCGTTCGCACAATCCGGCCCATGCCGGGTCGGTGGAGACCGCCGGGACGTATCGCCAGCATCGCTCGCACTTCACGCCGCCCGCCCGTTCGATCCTGACGCGAGGCTCGACCTCCCCGTGTGCCTCGACATCGGCCGGGGCGGGTCGCAGCTCCACCTCCGAGACGATGAACAACATCGGCAGTTGGGCGGCGTAAGGCTCCAGCGCCGCGAGCTCGGGGACGGTCACCGACAGCACCACCTTGGCCTGCAGCGAGCTGCCGATGTGTTTGTCCTTTCGGAGCGGCTCAATCTCCGCCAGCACCCGCTCCCGCAGGGCGGTCAGCGTGGTCCAGCGCTCGAGCAGGCCGCGGTCACAAAGCGCCTCGAGCTCATGCCGCGACGGGAAGAGCGCGATGTGCACCGAGTCTTCGCGTGGGCCCGGGAGAAACCTCCACAATTCGTCTGCGGTGAACGAGAGGATTGGCGCCAGCAGCCGCGTGAGACCGTCCGCCATGCGGTACATGGCGGTCTGCCCCGATCGGCGCGCGTGCGAACGCGCGGCGAAGGTATAGAGGCGATCCTTGGAGACGTCGGCGTAGAAGGCGCTCAGGTCGACGGTCGCGAACCCGCTCAGCGCCTGGAAAATCGTGCCGTACTCGTAGGCGTCATAGGCGCGAAGGATGCGGCCGCCCATCTCGGCGTAGCGTGAAAGGATGTAGCGGTCGACCTCTTCGAGCTCGGCGACCGGCACCAGGTCGCTCTTGGGATCGAAGTCGTACAGGTTGGCGATGAGATACCGCATGGTGTTGCGGATCTTTCGATACGCTTCAACCGCGCGGGCCAGGACCTCCTTGCCGAGCCTGAGCTCCTGCGTGTAGTCGCTCATCGAGACCCACAATCTCAGGATGTCGGCGCCGCTCTGCTTGATGATGTCCTGCGGCGCGATCGAGTTCCCGAGCGACTTCGACATCTTCCGACCGTCGTCGGCGACGATGAAACCGTGGGTGAGCACTTCCCGGTAGGGCGGGCGGCCTCGAGTGCCAAGCCCGACCAGCAGGGAGCTCTGGAACCAGCCGCGATGCTGATCGCTGCCTTCGAGATACATGTCAGCCGGCCAGGTCAGGTCCGGGCGCACCGAAAGCACCGCCTCGTGACTGGAGCCCGAGTCGAACCACACGTCCAGGATGTTCATTTCGCGCTCGAACGAGGTGCCGCCGCACGCCGGGCAGGACAGCCCCGGCGGGATGAACTCCTCGGTGGGCCGCTCGTACCACGCGTCGGCGCCGTACTGCTCGAACACGGCCGCGGTCCGCTCGACGAGCTCCGCGGTGACCAGCGCTTCGCCGCAGGCGGTGCAGTCCACGGCGGGAATCGGCACCCCCCACGCGCGCTGACGCGAGATACACCAGTCGGGACGGTGCGCGACCATGTTGTACATCCGGTCGTGACCCCACGGCGGTGTCCACTTCACGTCGCGATCGATGGCGTCGAGCGCCGCCCCACGCAGAGTCCGCCTCGCCGCCGAGTCCTGATCGCCGATCCCCGATCCCAGCTCGTCGATCGCCGAACGCCGGTTGCCGATCACCGATTGCCCCTCCGCGTCCAGGGTGATGAACCACTGCGACGTCGCCAGGAAGATCACCGGGTTGTGGCAGCGCCAGCAGTGCGGATACTGGTGCGAGATGGTCTCGCGGTGCCACAGCCGGCCGCGCGCCTTCAGCGCCTCTTCGATTCGCGGGTTCGCATCGAACACGCGCATGCCGCCGAACAGTTCGACGGTATCGAGAAAGTGACCGGCCGGCCCGATCGGCGCGTAGACGTCGAGGCCGTACCGCATGCCGGTGGAAAAGTCGTCGGCTCCGTGCCCGGGCGCCGTGTGCACGGCGCCGGTGCCGGCATCGAGCGTGACGTATTCGCCAAGGACTCCGATCGAATCGCGCGTGTAGAGCGGGTGCCGGAAGCGGATGCGCTCGAGCTGTTCGCCCTTCATGCGGGCGATCGGCTCGCCGAACGTCCGGCCCGCGGCGGCCGCCACTTGACCGGCGAGCGCTTCGGCGACGATGACGGCGCGGCCGTCGACGTCGTAGGCCGCGTAGTCGAACTCCGGATGAAACGCGATCGCCATGTTCGACGGAATCGTCCAGGGCGTGGTCGTCCAGATCAGCACCGAGACGTCACGTGCCGCGAGGCCGGGCACACGCGACCCGAGCTCGCCGGCGCTTTCGGGTGCGAGCGGAAACTCCACGTAGATTGACGGGGACGAGTGATTCTCGTACTCGACTTCCGCTTCAGCAAGGGCCGTCCGGCAGTGGATGCACCAGTGCACCGGCTTCTTGCCCTTGTAGACCAGCGCCTGCTCCACGAATCGGCCGAACGCCCGCGCGATCGCCGCCTGATACCGGAAGTCCATCGTCAGATATGGCTGGTCCCAGGTGCCGAGGACGCCCAGACGCTGGAACTGGTCGGTCATGCTGCCGATGAACCGCTCGGCGTAGGCGCGGCAGGCGCGGCAGAAGTCGGCGGTGGACATGGTCCGCTTCTTCGCGCCCAGCTCGCGGTCGACCTGCAGCTCGATCGGCAGCCCGTGGCAGTCGTATCCGACCACGTACGGCGCATCGAACCCGGCCATCGACCGGGATTTCACCACCAGATCCTTGAGGATTTTGTTCAGCGCCGTGCCCATGTGAATGTTGCCGTTCGCATACGGCGGGCCGTCGTGCAGCACGAACTTCGGTGCCCCCTTCCGGGCGTCCCGAATCCTCCCGTACAGGTTCATCGCGGCCCACCGGGCAAGCGTTTGCGGCTCGCTCGCCGGCAGGCTTGCCTTCATGGGAAATTCCGTGCGCGGGAGGTTGACCGTTTCTTTCCACTCAGGCATGGGTGCTCTTCGATTTTATAATGGAACGGATGGCCACCTCGGCAGAAGCTCGTCAGAGCGCGTTTCTTCGCGCCGCCACTCTCGACAACGGCTTGCAAGTGCTGATTCGACCGGAGCACACGGCGCCGCTCGCCTCCGTCTGGTGCTGGTACAAGGTCGGATCGAAGGACGAATCGCCGGGGCTCACCGGGGTGTCGCACTGGGTCGAGCACATGAACTTCAAGGGCACGGCGAACATCCCGCGCGACCAGGTGAAAGGGATCATCGAGCAGTTCGGCGGCAGCTGGAACGGCTACACCTGGATCGATCAAACCACCTACCTCGAGACCGCCACCCGCGACGCGCTCGACCGCATGCTGTTCATCGAAGCCGAGCGGATGGACCGGTGTCTCTACCATCCTGACGATTGCGAGTCGGAGCGCACGGTGATCATCTCCGAGCTGCAGGGTGGCGAGAACGACCCCGACCAGCTCCTCGATCAGGAAGTGACCGCCGCGGCATTCAAGGCGCACTCGTACCGCCATCCGACAATCGGCTGGCTCACCGATCTGCAGACCATGACCCGTGACGACTTGTACGGCTACTACCGCCGCTACTACATCCCGAACAACGCGACGCTGGTCATCGTCGGCGACGTGGATGCCGACGAGGCACTGCGCCGGGTCGAGAAGCACTTCGGCCGAATCGCCGCCGGACCGCCGCCGTCGCGGCTTCGCACCGTGGAGCCCGAGCAGAACGGGGAACGGAGAGTCACGCTCGAGAAAGAAGGCACGACCGCCTACCTCAAGGTCGCTTATCACGCGCCGCACGCATCCGACCCGCGGTTCGTGCCGGCTCTGCTGCTCGATGCGGCGTTGACCGGGGCAAAAGGGGTGAACCTCTGGAGCAGCTTCCGGGTGCCGCCGCCGCAACGGAACGCCCGCCTCTATCGCGCGTTGGTGGAGACCGGCTTGGCGTCCGCCGTCTCGGGGGCCATGCTGCCAACCGAGCAGCCGTTCCTGTACACGATCTCGGCCACGGCGACCGACGGCACGTCGCTGCAGTCGGTGGAGACACCGCTCCTGACCGAGCTCGAGCGGGTGCGGAGCGACGGCATCACCCCTTCCGAGCTCGCCCGCGCCAAGGCGCAGCTGCGGGCGCGCCTCGTGTTCGACGACGACAGCGTCACCAACATCGCGCATCAGATCGGATACTTCGCGACGGTGAACAGCGTTGATGTGCTGACGTCGCTGCCGACGCAGATTGCCGCGGCGACGCTCGAGCAGGTCGCCGATGCGGCGCGTGCGCTGCTCGCGCCGTCGAATCGCACGGTCGGCTGGTTCAAGCCAGTGCCAGTCTCGTGACCACCGTCGCATCCGGCCTCGCTCCGACCCGCATCGTGCTCTCGAACGGCGCGATCGTCCTCGTCAAGGAAACGCGGAAGACTCCGGCAGTGACCTTGAACGTCGCCATGCGCGCCGGCTCGGTCTGTGACCCGGCGGGTTCGCCGGGCGCCATGTATCTGCTGTCGCGGGTGATCGACCGCGGCACCGTCACGCGGTCCGCGGCGGCGATCGCCGACGAGCTCGACAACCGCGGCGTCTCCCTGAACATCGTCGTCAGCCGCCACCTGTTCTCGCTGCTGTGCACCTGCCTGGCGGAAGACGTCGAGCCGATTCTCGAGCTGCTGGGGGACATCGTGACGGCGCCGACCGTGCCCGACGCCGAGCTCGCCACGCGCAAGGGCGAGGTGATCACGCTGCTGCGTCAGGACGAGGACAATCCAGCGGTACGGGCCGTCGAGGAGCTGATGGCGCTGCTCTACGGCCGGTCGCACGAATACGGCCGGCCGCAGAAGGGCACGAGCGACACCGTCGAGCATCTGACCCGTGAGCAGCTTCTCGAACTGCACGCCGCCCGCTTCGCTCCCGCGGCGCTGACGGTGGTCGTGGTCGGTGACGTCGACAGCGGCCGCGTCGCGGCGATCACCGACCAGGTCTTTGGTTCGTGGCGTGCGGCCAGCCCGGTGCCGGTGCATCTGTCGCCGCCGCCGCTCGCCACGTCCCGCCGTCGCAGGGTGATCCCGATGATGAACAAGTCGCAGGCGGACATCGCCTATGGGTTCACCACGATCACGCGCCGGGATCCGGCGTACTACGCCTATTGGCTGATGAACAACGCGCTCGGTCAGTATGCGCTTGGTGGCCGGCTCGGCGACAGCATCCGCGAGCGCCAGGGGATGGCCTACTACGTGTCGAGCGCGTTCGACCCAAACATCGTCGAAGGACCGCTGATGATCCGCGCCGGTGTGAGCGCGCCGAACGTGGACCGGGCGATCGCTTCGATCGACGAGGAGCTGTCGGCGGTCCGGCGGTCCGGCATAACCGCCAAGGAACTGACCGAGTCGCGGCAGTATCTGATCGGCTCGCTGCCACGATCGCTCGAGACCAACGCCGCCATCGCACAGTTCCTGCAGTCGGCAGAGTTTTTCGGGCTCGGCCTGGATTACGACGTCCGCCTGCCTGATCTCCTCGGACGGGTGACGATCGATGAGGTGCACGCCGCGGCGCAGCCGCTCGATCCCGAGCGCGCCACGGTGGTCGTCGCCGGTCCATACCAGGGCTGATGAACGTTCGTGCGGTCTTCTTCGACGTCGATTTCACCCTCATCCACCCCGGCCCCACCTTCGGCGGCGAGGGCTATCGAGTGTTTTGCGCCCGCTTCGGCATTTCCGTCGACCCGGCGGCGTTCGGCCAGGCGATCGCCAGCGCGGCGTCGCTGCTCGATCGGTCCGAGGACGCGCGCTACGACCACGAGATATTCGTCGGCTATACGCGTCACATCATCGAGCAGATGGGCGGACGGGGCGAGCAGCTCGACGCGTGTGCGCGGGAGATCTACCGGGAGTGGGCGGCCTGCCAGCACTTCGAGCTCTACGACGATGCGCCGGCGGTGCTGCGCGCGCTGGTGGCCGACGGCCTGCGCATCGGGCTGATCTCGAACTCCCATCGGTGCCTGGCCTCGTTTCAGTCGCACTTCGAGCTGCACGGGCTGATTGCCGCAGCGGTGTCTTCGTCGGAACACGGCTACATGAAGCCTCACCCGAGCATCTTCGAGGCGGCACTCAAACTGCTCGACGTCGCGCCGCGCGAGGCGGTGATGGTGGGAGACACCGTGGGGCACGACATCGAAGGAGCGCTGGGCGCCGGCATGTGCGCCGTGCTCATTCATCGCGGCATGGTGCCGCACCCGCGAGAGCCGGCGCTGGCCGCCGCCGGAGTGCCGACAGTGCGATCACTCAGCGAGCTGCCACCGCTCCTGTCGGGTCGTCCTCTCTAGCGGAACGTCAGAGGGTTTCCTGGTCGTTTCTCGGCGGGGATCGTTGTGACCTGCCGTTCTGAATCACCAAGGACAGGGTACTGGACTGGGTGTGTTCGTGATCGGCACTGGATTGAAAGCTCGTGACCGCGACCGTTAGAGATCTGGCGGCCCGTGGCATGAGAGGAACTCTAACCCGGCGGCCACTGGAGGCTGCGACCGCCGAGCAGGTGCAGGTGGATGTGGAACACGGTTTGCCCGGCGTCCCGGTTGGTGTTGAAGACGGTTCTGAACCCGGTCGCTGAGATTCCCCGCTCCGCCGCGATCGCCGCCGCCCGCCTCACGAGCTCGCCGACAATCTGATCGTCACCGGCCTGCAGGTCGTTCAACGTCTCGATGTGCCGCTTTGGCACCAGGAGCACATGCGTCGGGGCCTGCGGGTTGATGTCGTTGAACGCCAGCAAGGCCTCGTCCTCGTAGACGATCGATGCCGGAATTTCGTGCGCGATAATCCTGCAGAACAGACAGGCAGCTGCCATAGTCGGCACGTTACACCAGAATGCCAATTCAGGATTCCAGGATTGCAGGATGGGAACTACCGGAGGGGGCGCACCTCAGGTACGAATGACGACCGCCGTGCGCGGGATGCCCTGCAGGTCGTTTTTCACCTCGACCAGCCGCAGGCGATCGGTTCGGGCCATCAGCTCTTGAATCCGAGGTTCCTGCCCGGCGCCGAACTCGAACGCAAGCAGGCCGTCAGGCGTCAGGCGGGACACCGCTTGGTCGGTCAGCCTGACGATCGCGTCGAGGCCGTCTTCGCCGGCGAACAGCGCCAGCGCGGGCTCGTAGTCGATGACTTCCCTCTGAAGCGAAAAGCGATCGCCCTCGGGCACGTAGGGCGGGTTCGACACGATCAGGTCGAACGGACCTGGCGCACCTTCGAGCAGATCCGTCCGGAGGAACCTCACCTGCTCTCCGACGTGATGCCGAGCCGCGTTGCGACGGGCGATCTCGAGGGCGTCGGCCGAGAGATCGGTGGCGAGAATGACGGATCCCGGACGCTCGCGCGCCAGCGCCACTGCCACGCACCCGCTGCCGGTGCAGACGTCGGCCACCCGCAGCGGCGCGGCCGGCGGCCACCGTTCGAGCGCGACCTCGACCAGCAGCTCGGTCTCGGGCCGTGGAATCAGCACCGCCGGCGAAACCTCGAACGTCAGATCCCAGAACTCCCGTGTGCCGGTGATGTACGGCAGCGGTTCGCGTTCCAACCGACGGTCGACGAGCGGTGCGTACCGCTCGACGAAGTGATCGGGAGCCGGCTCCGTTTCGGCGGTGAAGAATCGTGCGGCGTCCCAGCCGAGAACGTGTTGCGCCAGCAGACGTGCGTCCAGGGCCGCTTCGTCGGGGGTGAGCCCGGCCCGCTCGAGCCGTGCCCGTGCAGCGAGCACGTGACCGCGCAGGTCAGGAAACCGCGGTGGCGTCTTTGAGCTTCTCCGACTGGTAATGCGTGCTGACCGCATCGAGCAGCTCGGCCAGGTCGCCGTTGAGTACTTCAGTGAGCCGATGGGTGGTGAAGTTGATCCGGTGGTCGGTAATGCGGTTCTGCGGGAAGTTGTAGGTGCGGATTTTTTCCGAGCGATCGCCCGTGCCAACCTGGCTTCGCCGATCTTTCGCGATCGCATCCTGCTGCTTGCGCAGCTCCATCTCGTAGAGCCGCGCGCGGAGCACCTTCATCGCCTTGGCGCGGTTCTTCACCTGGGATTTTTCGTCCTGCTGCGATACCACGACGCCGGTCGGGATGTGGGTGAGGCGCACCGCGGAGTACGTCGTGTTCACGCTCTGGCCGCCGGGGCCGCTCGAGCAGAAAGTGTCGACGCGCAGATCTTTCTCGTTGATCTGAACGTCAACCTCTTCGGCCTCGGGGAGCACCGCAACCGTCGCCGCCGAGGTGTGAATGCGGCCGCTGGCCTCTGTCGCCGGCACGCGTTGTACGCGGTGGCCGCCGCTCTCGTACTTGAGCTTGCTGTAGACCCCCCGTCCCTCGATCACCGCGATCACTTCCTTCAGGCCGCCGGCGCCGGTGTCGTTGCTCGACATCACCTCGAGACGCCAACCCTGGCGCTCGGCGAACTTCGCGTACATGCGGAACAATTCGGCGGCGAAGAGCGCCGCTTCGTCGCCGCCCGTGCCGGCGCGTATCTCGATGACCACGTTCTTCTGATCGTTGGGATCCTTCGGGACGAGGAGCCGCTTCAGGTCGGAGGTGAGCGCTTCTCGCTGCGCAACCAGCGACTTGAGCTCCTCGTACGCGAGATCGCGCATGTCCGGATCGCCGCCGCCGATCATCTCCTCGGTTTCGGCAATGCTGCGGGCCACCGCCTTGTACTCGCGGAAGCGCTCCACAATCGGCTCGATCTCCGAGAGGATGATCGACTGCCTTCGATACTCGCCCGGCTCGCTCTGGAGCTCCGCCGATCCGAGCCGCTGCACGAGCTCGTCGTACTGTTGTTCTGTTGCCGTCAGCTTATCGAACATTTGTCGGTACCGGCCGATGACCGTCGGTCCTGGCCGATGACGCGGCTGCGCTCGCGGACCTCATCCGCCTGAAACGGGCGGCAGGAACGCCACCTCGTCGCCGTCATTCACGGCCTGGTCCATGCGGGCGTAGTCGGCATTGACCGCGCTCGAAATCGACCGCTCGTAGCTGGCGAAGTCGGGGAACTCATGCACCAGCTGGCGCCACACGGTGCCGATCGTCGATTCCGGGCCGACATCGCGTCGCAGCTCGGCCGCGCCAGCGATATCTCTCAGGCGCGCAAACAGTCGAACGGTTATGCGCACGCCACCCGCTCCGCCGCAGCTCGCGCCTGCTGATCCCCGGGGTCGGCCGTCGCGCCCTCAATCCAGACGTCGCCCCCCTCGAAGAATTCGCGCTTCCATATCGGCGCGATCTGCTTCACCCGTTCGATGGCGTACCGGCACGCGCTGAACGCGTCGGCGCGATGCGCCGAGGCCGCTGCTATTGCGACGCTGGCCTGACCGACGACGATTCGTCCGACGCGGTGGTGGAGCGCCAGGCGCACTCCCGGCCAACGCTCCGCCGTTTCCGCGGCAATATGTTCGAAGGCCCGCAAGGCGAGCGGCTCGTACGCTTCGTACTCCAGGTAGTGCACGGCGCGGCCGAGATTGTGATTCCGGACCAGGCCTAGAAACGCTGCGACCGCTCCATATGACCCAGGCGCCGGCCCGGCCGCCTCAGTCGGGCCGCTCACGGCCGCAATCAACGGCTCGAGAGCCAGTGGAGCCGACCCGATCGCCAGCAGCGGAACGCTCACCAGTCCAGTATAGCGACCTCCGGAATAAGGCGATCGACGATTTGGCGATCTGCGACCGTGTCCTTGAATGAAGGCCTTTGCGCGCTGTCTGCGGTCCCGGCGTCGTGTCCGGTAGTCACGGATTCAACAGGACGATCCCAGCCGCGATCGAGGGATCGGGAATCGGCGGCTAGGATCGTGGGATCGATCCGGTCCAGAAATGATCGAGTGGGCCGTGGCCGTGACCGATGGCGAGGCCGTGTCGAATCGCGCCGGCCACATAGGCCTGTGCCCGCTCGGCAGCCTCGGCCAGCGCGAACCCGACCGCCAGGTGCGCGGCGATGGCCGACGCGAACGTGCAGCCGGTGCCGTGAGTGTTCCGCGTCCGGAGCCTCGGCGTCCGGAACTCGACGAATCGCTCGCCGTCGAACAGCAGATCGACGATTTCGGCGCCGACTCCATGCCCGCCCTTCACGATCACCGCGCCGGGACCAAGCGCATGGATTCGTTGCGCGGCATCGCGTGCATCGTTCAAGGACGCAATCGATCTCCCGCTCAAGACTTCCGCTTCGGGAATGTTTGGTGTGACGACGTAGGAAACCGGTAGCAGCTCGGCGCGCATGGCCTGCACGGCGTCCTCGTCGAGCAGACGATCTCCGCTCTTGGCCACAATCACAGGGTCGACGACCACCAGCGGCAGCTCGAGCGCCTTGATGGTGGCGGCCACGGCCTCGACCAGCGCCGCAGTGGCCAGCATGCCGGTCTTGGTGGCATGCAGCTCGATGTCACCAGCGACCGCTTCGATCTGCGCGATGACCAGGTCTGTGCCCACCGATTCGGCGGCCGTCACCCCGATCGTATTCTGGGCCGTGATGGCGGCGATGGCAGAGGTGCCGTACACGCCGAGCGCGGCGAAAGTCTTGAGGTCGGCCTGAATGCCAGCTCCGCCGCCGGAATCGCTGCCCGCAATGGTGAGGGCGGTCCGAGGAGGACGGACGGTCACGACGCCCGACGCGGCGCGGGGGATGCTCGGCCGAACACCAGCAGGAATTGAAACGGCGGCACCGGCTCGCGCGACTGGAGCTTGAGACCGGCGCTCTCGACCGTACGAATCACCGCGTCCGGGTCGATCCGTTCCTCGGCGGAGGGACCGGGCCCGCCGCCGCCCGGCAGAAAATCGACGATCCCGAGCCGTCCCTGCGGCTTCAGCGCGCGGGAGATGTTCCGGAGCAGCGTCAGGATCACGTCCGGCCCCTCGTTCATCTCGTGATACGCGTCCACGATCAGGACCACATCGAGATTTGGCGGCAGCTTCGGGTCGGTCGGCGTGCCAAGGACGGTGCGGACGTTGTTCAATCCTTCACGCTGGACCATCCGGGCAATCGCTTCGAGCATCGTCGGCTGAATATCCTGGGCATAGACCAGCCCGGTCGGCCAGACGCGCCTCGCCAGCCGCGCCGTAAACCACCCGCCGCCCGCGCCCATGTCCGCGACATTGTCCCCCTCCCCAATCCTGAGGGCGTCCATGATCAGATCCGGCTTCTGCCACTGTTCCCTGTCGGGCGATTCGAGGAGCCCGAGATCGGTTGGCGGAAACAGCCGTCCTTTTCTGACCGCCGCACGTGATTGCGCGGCGGCGGACACGACGCCCGGGGCGGGTTGGGCAGGCAAGTCGGCGGTGGCCGGCAGGGCTGGTTGGGCTGTTCGGGCGGGTAGGAGAAAGCCAACGACACACGTGCATGCGAACAAGTAACGCGCCCGCCTTCCGGGCCTTGCCGGCCGTCCCCGGCCGCCGCGTCCCGCCTGCCCGCGCCGCCTCATTTCTCACCCTTGGCGCCGACGATGCCACCGCGCGTCATGGCGTCGACGGACAGAATGTCGTCGAGTTGTCGCGCGTCGAGCAGCTTCCGCTCGAGCACGAGCTCGCGGATTGGCCGCCCGGTGGTCACCGATTCCTTGGCGATCTCCGCGGTAGCGGCGTAGCCGATGTAGGGACTGAGCGCCGTCGCCGTCGCGGTACTGCGATCGAGCAGCTCGCGCGCCCGTGCGCCGTCGGCGGTGATGCCCTCCACGCAGCGCGCACGGAACACGTCGATCGACGTCCTCAGGATCGTCGAGGCGTGCAGCGCGTTCCATGCGATCACGGGCATCATCACGTTCAGCTCCAGCTGCCCCGCCTCACAGGCGAGCGCCACGGTCGTGTCGCATCCCATGACCTGGAAGCACACCTGATTCACCATCTCCGGAACCGATGGATTCACCTTGCCGGGCATGATCGACGAGCCCGGCTGCACCGCCGGCAGCGCGATCTCCGACAGCCCCGCGCGGGGCCCCATGCTGAGCAACCGAAGGTCGCTCGCCACTTTTCCGAGCTCCACCGCGAGCCGGCGCATCGCCCCCGAGTAGGCGAGCACGTCGCCCATGCTCTGCGTCACGCGGAACAGGTTGGCCGCCGGCCGCAGGCCGAGACCCGTTTCGCGCGCAAGCAGATCGACGACGCGCACGCGGTACGCGTCGCCGGCATTCAACCCGGTCCCGACCGCCGTGGCGCCGACGTTCAACTCTTCCAGCTGCCGCGCGGCATGCTCCACGTCGTCTGCGCCGCTGGCGAGGCACGCCGCGTAGCCGCTGAATTCCTGCCCGAGGGTGATCGGCACCGCGTCCTGCAGGTGCGTGCGGCCGGTCTTCACGGTGGTCGCGAATGCAGCCGCCTTGAGCGAAAGGCTCTTGACGAGCGCGTGCGCGGCCTCGACCAGGGGAGCGGAGCCCAGCAGCAGGGCGAGACGGGTCGAAGCGGGGAACACGTCGTTGGTCGACTGCCCCATGTTCACGTGGTCATTGGGATGCACTCGCGCGTACGATCCGCGCGGCTCGCCCAGGAGCTCCCCCGCACGATTGGCGAGCACCTCGTTCGCGTTCATGTTGTGCGAGGTTCCCGCCCCGGCCTGGTAGACGTCCACCACGAAGTGGTCGCGCAGTTTCCCGGCGAGGATCTCGTCAGCCGCCGCGGCAATGGCGTCGGCGATCGCCGGATCGAGTCGGCCGAGCTCCCGGTTGGCCCGGGCGGCCGCCTTCTTGACCAGGATGGTTGCGGTGATGAGGTCGGCCGGGGCGCGGAGACCGCTGATCGGAAAGTTCTCGACCGCGCGCTCGGTCTGCACGCCGTAGTACGCCTCCGAGGGAACCCTCAGCTCGCCCAGCGGGTCGCGCTCGGTGCGGAATCCCATCGCTCGATTATACTGGGCGGGTCCGACGCTCATGCTTCCATCATTCTTCGACAGCGTCCTCCAACTGATTGTCCGCACGTCGACCGATCTCCCGCCCGACGTCAGGGCGGCGATGAAGATCGCGACCACGGCCGAGCCCGCCGGGACGCGCGCGTCACAGGCGCTGACGATCATTTCGCAGAACATCGATCTGGCGGTCGATCACGAGGGCGCGATCTGCCAGGACACCGGGATGCCGACCTTCGAGGTGCACGTCCCGGTTGGCGCCAACCAGATCTGGATGCGCGCCCAGATCCGCGACGCGATTCGTGAAGCGACGCGGCGGGGCAAGCTGCGGCCCAATTCGGTCGATTCGCTGACCGGCGAGAACTCGGGGGACAACCTCGGGCCCGGCACCCCGATCATCCATTTCGATCAATGGGAACGGGACGACATCGAGGTCAAGCTGATTCTGAAGGGCGGCGGCTGCGAGAACACCAACGCGCAGTACGCGCTGCCGGTCGACCTGGCGCATCTCGGCCGGGCGGATCGGACGCTCGACGGTGTGAGGAAGTGCATCCTCCACGCGGTGTGGAACGCGCAGGGGAAAGGCTGCAGTCCCGGGGCCGTGGGGGTCTGTGTCGGCGGCGATCGCACCTCTGGATATCTGCACGCGAAGGAGCAGCTGTTCCGCACCCTGGACGACGTGAACCCGGATCGGAGGCTGGCCGAGCTCGAAGCCTCCGTGATGTCGACGGTGAACACGCTCGAGATCGGTCCGATGGGGTTTGGCGGCAAGGTGACGCTGATCGGGTGCAAAGTGGCAGCGCTCAATCGTCTGCCGGCGAGCTTTTTCGTCTCGGTCGCCTACGACTGCTGGGCGTTCCGGCGACTCGGCGTGATCCTCGACCGATCGACCGGGGAAATCAGGACCTGGCTGTATCGTGACCCGTCGCATCCGATCATTCCGATGATCGATCAGGCCGGATTCGTCCGCACCGGCAAGGAGCTGGTGCTGAATGCGCCGCTCACTGAAGAGGACGTGCGTGCGCTCAGGGTCGGCGACATGGTGCTGGTGTCGGGACGCATGTTCACCGGACGCGACGCCGTACACGCGCATCTCATGAAGCACGAGCCGCCGGTCGATCTGCGCGGCTCCGTCCTCTACCACTGCGGCCCCGTCGTGGTGAAAGAGGGCGACGGCTGGCGCGTGACCGCGGCCGGCCCGACCACGAGCATCCGGGAAGAGCCGTATCAGGGCGAGATCATCAAGCGGTACGGCGTGCGCGCCGTCATCGGCAAGGGAGGCATGGGCGCGAAGACGCTCGCCGCCTTGAAAGAGCACGGCGCGGTGTACCTGAACGCGATCGGCGGGGCGGCGCAGTTCTACGCGCGGTCAATCACGGCGGTCGAGGGCGTGTCGCTGCTGGAGTTTGGCACTCCGGAAGCGATGTGGCACCTCCGGGTCGACGCGTTCCCGGCGATCGTCACAATGGACGCGCACGGCAACAGCCTGCACAGGGACATCGAAGAAACCTCCGGGGAGCAGCTGGCGGCGCTCCGGGGGTGAGCCCCGGAGCTTGGGCCACGGAGCACCGAGGATCGCGGGGCCTGTTTTTAGGGCTCTCCGTGGACCCTGAGCTCGGTGGCGCGCTCCTACCGTTTGGCGAAATCTTTCATCGGCGGGCGGGCGTAGCCGTGTTCCATCGCCATCGTGTCGAGCTCCATTGTCTCGAGATCGGCGATCGCCAGGAGCGGGAACGGCGACAGCGCCGCGACATCCGCGGTCTTGAGGTACGCGCCGCACGCGCCGCAGGCTTCGAGACGGCGATCGCTCCTGTCGCCGTCCGGTGCGGCGGTGACGAACTTTTCGCCGGAGTGGCCGCAGTAGACGCACGCGTGCGTGGCGAGCTCCCAAGCGAGTGCGCAGAACGAGCAGCGTAAGATTCGGTGGCCGTCGGCGACTTCGGCCAGAACCGGCCAGGAGCCGCACGACAGGCAGTAGCCATGGCGCCAGGCGTCGGTCGAGCTTCGCAATGAAGAGCTCGGCTCCGCTGAGGAGAACAGGCTCTGTTGCAGCATGTAGACGAACGGACTGACGGCCAGTTCGGCGACGAGCCACAGGAGATCGGGCGCCAGGCCCCGATGGACGGCGCCGGTTCGAATGGCGGCCTGGTCACGCTTGAGCGAAGCGGTCAGCAACGAACCGGCTTCCATCCGCGTCTCATCGAGAGCGGTCCGGATGTGGTCTGCCGCCTCGCCTGCTCCGCCTCGCGACAGATGCTCGCACAGCTCGAGCAGTGCGGGTTTGAGCAGCGGGACCGGCAGAGGGATTGGCTCGCCCGACAAGGCGGGAACACCGGTGGCCAGCTTGGCGGCGAGATAGTTCGACGGCAGTGAAAGGCGCGGGAACCGGCCCTCTTCGATGGTGTCCGCCAGCCGTCCGATCACCCCGAGGAGGTGGCGCTGCAGTTCAACCGCCGGCGCCAGGTCTGGCCGAAGGGCGAGAATTGCGTCCCAGCGGGCCGTGGCTGCGGCCAGACGGGTCCCACGGACGGCGGGGGCCATGGCGACGTAAGGCATGGAGACTGAATGGTATAATGGCGGTAACTTGAGGAGAAATTTTCAGATGATCAACGTATCGGAAACGGCCGCCTCCAAAATCACCGAGCTCCTGTCCGAAGAAAACAAGGCCGGCAGCGGCCTCCGTGTGTTCGTCCAGGGCGGCGGATGCTCGGGTTTCCAGTATGGCCTGATGATCGAGGAGAACGGCCAGGGTGCGGGTGACCAGGTGTACGAGTCGCATGGCATCAAGCTGTTCGTGGACCCCATCAGCGTCCGGTATCTGACTGGCGCTCAGGTCGACTTCGTGGACACCGTCACTGGCGGAGGGTTCACGATCAAGAACCCGAACGCCACGTCCACCTGCGGCTGCGGGTCGTCCTTCACGGTCGAATAACGCACTTGGATGTTTCGGGCCTGCGCCCGGTCGGCGGGAAGCGTTCGAGCAAGCGGGACCGAATCCTCAACATCTTCCTGCGCCAGAAAGGGCATCTGAGCGCGGACGATCTGTGCGACCTCGTCCGCAGCGAGGATGCAGGGATCGGCCGCGCCACCGTCTACCGGACACTCCAGTGGATGGTGAACGCCGGCATCGCCCGCAAGGTCGATTTCGGCGAGGGCCGCTCGCGATTCGAACCGTCCTACCGCCATCCCCGTCATTTTCACTTCGTCTGCAACGAGTGTCACCGGTCGTCCGAGTTTCTCAGCTCCGATGTGGAAGCGCTCATCGAGGAGATTGCGGCGGCGCGGAATTTCGTGCCCGAACAGACGATCATCCAGGTCTACGGCGCCTGCGAGGAGTGTCGCACCGGCGCCAAGATTCCGCCGATCGACGGCGAGACCACCGAGCGGGTGTTCGCCCGCGACGCGCTCCGCATTGCCGTGGCGACGGAGCGCTCCGGCCTCGACTTCTATACCCGAGCCGCAACGCTGACGAGCGATCCGCGCGGCCGTGACGTGTTTCGTCGTCTGGCCGCGGAGGAGAAGGAACACCTCGGAACGCTCGAGAAACGTTACCAGGAGCTGATCGCGACCGATCCGCTGCTCGAGTCGCGACCGACGTTCCTGTTCTTCAAGGGAGCGGCGAACGGCATCTTCGCCGAGGGCGCTGAAAAGTTGAGCGCCGGCGTCGACGATCTGCAGGCGCTGCTCATCGGCATCAAGTGCGAGCGGGATTCGCACAAGTTCTTCAAGAAATACGGCGACCGGTTCGAAGACTCGGAGGGCAAGCAGGTGTTTCTCGAGTTCGCGGACGAAGAGCGCGCGCATCGCGATCTCCTGATCGACGAATACCGCGCCCTGCGCCAGCGGCTCGGCCTGCGCCGCTCGGACGAAGGCGTCACACCCGCTCTGTGATCGATCTCCACACCCATACCACCGCCTCGGACGGCCGCTGCACGCCGCGCGAACTGGTCGACCGCGCGGCACGCGCCGGCGTGCAGGTGCTGAGCGTGACCGATCACGACACCGTCGCCGGCTGCGCCGCCGTGGCGGAATCCTGCAGCCGCGCCGGCGTCGAGTTCGTCGCCGGCATCGAGATCACCGCCGTCGTCGACGGCTCGGATGTCCACGTGCTCGGGTACTTCATCGATGCCGCAGCTGGCGGTCTGCAGGCGTTTCTCGCCGAACAGCGCCGGCGGCGCGTCGATCGCGTGCGTGAGATGATCGCGCGCCTGGCGGCGAACGGCATCACGCTCGATGCCGAGGCGGTTCTCCAGCCGGGTCTCGAAGACTCATCGAGATCGGCGGGCCGGCCGTGGATTGCCCGCGCGCTGGTCGCGGGCGGCCACGTCGAGAACGTCAGCGACGCGTTCGACCGCTGGCTGTCGCCCGGTCGCCCGGCTTTCGTGCCGCGGGTCGGGCCCTCCCCGGAGGAGGTGTTCAGCAGGATTCACGGCGCCGGCGGCGTCGCCTCCCTCGCGCACCCGGTTCTCGTCGAGCACGATGAGTGGATTCCGGCATTCGCGGCCGCAGGGATGGACGCGCTCGAGGCCTACCACACCGACCATGACGCGCGCGCCACCCGCCACTATCTCGACCTCGCAGCGGACCTCGAACTCGCGGTCAGCGGCGGGTCGGACTACCACGCCGACGACGCGCACGGCGGTGGCGGCCCCGGCAGCGTCTCGCTGCCCCGCCCCGAGTTCGATCGCCTCAAGAGCTTGACGCGCCAGAAGTGACGTGAGCGCCGGGTTTCGGCCGGACGGGCTTTCGCGCGCACAGCCGCGCGTACGCGTCCGGCGTCTCAACTTCTTCGT
>WHSN01000209.1 GCA_009380045.1 Luteitalea sp. | reverse complement strand
CCTGACCGCCGCCGAAAGGTCCTCGAACGACCACGTCGGATCGTAATGATCCGCGTGCGCCGCCGAGAGAGCGGACAGGATACCGTTCACGGCTGCGCGGGCCCGGCGCTCACGATCGGCTGACGGGCCGTCTGCATCGAGCAGTGCATGGCGGCTGTCGAGAAAATCGAGCAGCCGGGCAATCAGCACCGATGCCGGCGCCGGTTCGAGCATCGCCGACAGACCGCGTGCGATCGGGAGCGCCGCGCTGATGGCTCGAGCCGCGTCTCCCTCGAACGATTCGGCCAGCTGCTCGAGCCGCTCGAGCCCGCCCAGATAGCGTTTGTCGCTGAGGGCCCGATCCAGCGCGCTGATGGCCGCCAGGCCCATCGGCGTCTCGGACACCCGAAAATGTGGCGACCGCAGGAGCGCGATCATCGCCGTTCGGGCAAACCTGGTCTCGACCGCTTCGAGGACCAGGTCCACGGCGGCCACCGCCGGCTCTGCCGCGAGCGGCAGGGAATCCGAGACGCGGTAGGGCAGACCGGCCTCGCGGAAAACGTCCGGCGCGAGGTACAGATACGGCAGCGGCCGCTTGAAGACGATGGCCGCCCGCTCGAGCGCCACGGGATCCTCGTCTGCGGCGGCCAGCCGCCGCGCGCAGGCGATCAGCTCCTCTTCGCGGTCGCGATGGGTGAACCACAGCTCGTCGTCCGCGTCAGCCGGAATCGTGCAGCTCGGGCGAGCCTGCAAACGGACGCCGCGGAGCTCCAGCCCGTCCAGCTCTTCGAGCCCGGGCCACCAGTTGAGTATCCGCTCGTGGAATCCGGATGCCAGCACCCCCTCGGTCGCGACGATGTCGAGCGCCTGGAGGTGAGGGATCCGGGCGAGGAGATCGAAGTCGGCGACGAACAGACCGGCGGGATCCGCGATCCAGTCGGGTGTCGTCACGATCACGTGTGCGAGCGGCGCGGTCGCCGAACCGCCCAGCAACCGATCGCGAAGGGTGTGTTCGTCGCACGCGCCGGTAGCGGCGACCCGCCGTTCGTATTCCCGGAACGTGCCGGCGATGAACCTGGTCTGCAGCAGCAGGCGTTCGGCCCCGCGATCGCCCTGGCTGCCGCCAAGTGCCTCGACGATCAGCTCCTCGAACCGCCCCACCTGCTGGGACTGGCGTCTCAGGTGATCGTAGAACCGGAGGATCTCCGAGACCAGCCCCGGCCTCACCTTGAACGGGAGCTGGGGTGACTCGCGGGCGGCGTGCGACGCCGCCGCCTGAGCCAGGCTGTCGCGCTCGAACGCACTCAGACGTCGCGGCGGATCGACGAGGCGGGCGTGCCACGTCTCGTACAGCTGCTCGCGGGTCAGCAGCAGCGGGATCGGCGCAGCCGGCACGAGGCGCTCGATGGTCGTCCGCAGCTGACCTGCCGCTCCGCGCGTCGGCACGATCACGACCCGTGATGTCGCATCGCCGAAACGGCCCTCGGCGGCGAGGGCGGCTATCGTTTCACGAAAAACGTGCAGATCGGGCACGCGGATGAGCCGCGTCTGGCGGGGTGTGATCACCGTGGAAGCTGCGGCGGGCGCAGCCGGCCCTGGATCTCGGCCTGCGCGCGAGCCGTCAGCATGATCGCGCCTGCGGCGGCTGATGAGGCGTCCCAGGCGCGGGCCATGTTGCTCGCGAGCACCGCCTCGCGGCGGATGCCGGCGGCGGTGCTGGCCAGTTGCGCCGCGCTCGCGAGCAGCGCATGCGCGTCTCGATATTCATCGGGCGCCGGGATGATCGAGAGACTTCTCATCACCTGCCGGGCGGCGTTCTCGAGTTCCTCGAGCGTTCCATGCGACGAGCCGGCGAGTGCCTTGATGTCCTCGAGCGACGGCTTCAGGGCGGCGAGACGCGCAATGGCTGACCGGATCGCGACCCGGTACCGGCGCAACTCCGGGAGGCGCATCGCCCAGCGGTCGCGCTCGAGGCGCAGACGACGGGCGGCATCGAGCTGCTGCTCGATCGACGTCAGCAGCGACTTCAAGGCGTCGGGCCGTGCGCGACCGAGGACGGCATCCTGCGCGTCGACCCGGGCGAGCAGCCGTTCGACGCCGCGGACGTTCGCGTCGCGCGCGCGGCGAGCGGCGAGGCTCGTGAAACGGTCGCTGAGCGCCTGATAGGCGCGGTCGAGCCGCCGCTCGCGGGCGATTTCGGTGTTCGCGGTCCGACGCGTGGAGGCGACCCAGGCGGGCGGGAGCGACGCCGCTTCGCGGTCGAGCGTGGCAACCGCCACCGTCAGCAGCGAGGTGCGCTCCTCGGGAGACGGCGTCAGACGGGCGGCCACGAGCGTCTGTTCGATCGACTCCCGAAGCGTTGGCGCCGGCATCAACGGTTCGCGCTCCGGCGGCGCCGGGGTGGCGGCGACCAGCGCCAGGTCGAACTGTTGGGCGCCGGTGGCGGCGCGCAGCTCGGCGATGGCTTCGTCCAGTGTGCCGAGCATCTGATAGATCTCGTCCTGTTTGAAGCCGAAATGGGTGGATGGCCACTCGGCCAGCACCTTCCGGGCCTTCTGCACAATCGCGAGGCGCTCGGCGACGTCGCTGGTGAGGGCCACGTCGTTCACCGCCTGCGCGATGGCACCGGTCAGCAGGGCGTAGTCGGATTCCGCGCGAGTGCTCAGATACCGCGACGCGCGCGCCGATTCCGCGTAGCCGGTCGTCTTCTCCCAGTCCACCCGATCCGCCGGGATGGTGACGAGATGGAGGTCCGGATTCGACGTCGCGACCGAGGTGGGCATCGAGAACACGACGCGGTCGTCGACGCGGGCCATCTCGCCGAAGCTGACCAGCGAGGAGCCGTCCTTCAGAAAGAGCCGGAAGTACGGCCCGTCGTCGGCGGCCAACCCGGCCGCGCTCAGCAAGCAAAGGAGCACTGCGCCCGAAAAGCGATGCATTTTCGTGAACTTCCAGCGTACGTGCGGGTGGGTGGGTCGTCAAGCGGTTGCATGCGACCTGTGGAAATACTGTGGACGAAGCGTGCAAGTCCTGTGCATCGCCCGACAGACGCCGCTTTTTTTCGACGCCGGTCGCCGGATCTCGCGTCGCCGCGATTGTGGACGCGCTTTCGTCCGTCGCTTCGCTTGAACTGATCGAGCCGACGCGTACAATTCGTGACGTTCGCGACGACGCCGTAACATCGATTAACAACACAACGAGACCGACCAGCCGATTGCCTGTGACCACAGCCCTGCATCGCTTCGAAGAGTCCATCGGCGGGCGTCCGTACCTGATTGAGGTCGCGGCGGTATCGAAGGACCGATGGCGCGCTTACATCGTGAAGACGCCTGGTGTGCCGACCGCCCTGATGCCGTTCTACGGTGAGACCCCCGAGGCGGCGGCGGGGGGGCTGCTGGAGTGGCTGACGCGGGCGTATGCGCGTGCATCGAACGGGGTGTCCCGAGTGTAGGATCTGATCGATGCTCACGGCTCACCTGCGCCGTACCCCTGCCCGCGCGGCGGCCGCGGTCTGCGCCTGCCTCGCAAGCGTCATCATCGCCGGCACTCAGTCGCCGGCGTCCGCGCCCCAGTTTCGTGATGTACCAGGCGAAGCGCTCGAGGATCAGCGTCCCGATTTCGGCCGGATGCTGCGGCGGCAGGCCGAGACGGACCGGAGGTGGCGGGCGGCGAGCGCCGGCTACATGCAGATGGAGAAGATCACCTACCGCGGCGTGCCGGGTGATCTCGAGGTGCCGGCCTTCGTGTTTCAGCCGCTCGGCACGCGCGGGCCCAGGGCGCATGCGGCGATCGTCTGGGTGCACGAGAACATTCGCGGGCATCTCTACGAGCACTACATCCCGTACATTCGCGAGGCGACGGCGCGCGGCTTCGTCGTGATTGCGCCCGAGTATCGCGGCAGCGTCGGCTACGGCAGGCGCTTCTACGACGCCATCGACTATGGCGGCGCCGAGGTGAACGACGTGGTGGCGGCCGCCGGTGTGCTGGCGCTGCGATACCCGGTGGTGGATCCGTCGCGCATCGGCATCATCGGTTGGAGCCATGGGGGCCTCATCACGCTGCTCTCGGTGTTTCGCAGTCCCGGGACGTTCAAAGCCGCGGCGGCGATGGTGCCGGTGACGAATCTGTTCCACCGGCTGGCGCGGAAGGGGGTGGAGCGGCAGCGGCGCGCCATGGATCCGCAGAACCGGTTCGGGGGCTCGCCGTGGGAGCGGCCGGAGGCGTATCTCGATCGGTCGCCGCTGTTCCATGTCGACCGGCTGCAGGTGCCGCTGCTGGTGCACGTGGCCGAGAATGACGATGATGTGACGATCGACGAGTCGATGCAGCTGGTTGACGCGCTGCGCGCGCGCAAGCCGAGCCTGGCCGACATCAAGATCTACCGGAATCCGCTCGGGGCGCACAACTTCGACCGCCGGGTGAGTCCCGGCAGCTGGCAGCCGGAGAACACGCCCGATCAGACGGACTCGTGGGAGCGGGTGTGGGCGTTCCTCGAGAGCCAGCTTATGGCTTACAATTGAGGTTCGCTCGATCCCCGAATGGGCCAGTAGCGCAGTTGGGAGCGCGCATGAATGGCATTCATGAGGTCACCGGTTCGATCCCGGTCTGGTCCACCATCTCCAAGTTGTTGATTCTAAACGACTGAAATCGGCGACCCACTTCATCGATCGAACCGCTGGTTGTTGGAGATCCAAATTGTGCAGCGGTCTCCTGAACCGCCGCACGTCCCTCCCTTCTTACGTCTACTGTTCGAGAGGTACGACCTGGACCGCACCGTCACTGACTTCCTCCAGGACCGGTTGAGGGTTGAACCCTTCCGGAGATCTTCGAGTCGCAATCGAGCTGACAGACCAAATATCACGTGCGTGATGCCCTCGCGCTTGGCGAACGCGATCAGCCCGGCCGCCGGTCGGTCCGCCTTGACGCGCACGACGGTCGCGCTCGCACGTCGGCACGTTCACAAACGCACAGCCCAGCCACACCGCTGGTGTTAGGTTGTGTACCATGTCGCAAATTGCTTGCATCCTTGCTGCGACGATTTCGTCCTGAACCTTGCCTACGACATAGAATTGCGTGCCAACTCATGCAGCGCTCGCCCGTACAGAACGAACTCCATCTGGTGATCGCGTTCAGCGTGGCCAAGTAGGCGTAGCGGTGACTAGTAGCAGGGATCCACTTGCCGGGTCGCCGTGGAGTAGGAGCGAAACGGTCCAGGGCTTCACCCAGTCGGCTCCCAACGCGGCACTGCTCGCATTTGCCGAGGTCGAACTGCGAAGACGTGGCGGGCGTGCCCGCCTGCTCGACATCGGGTGTGGCGCGGGGCGAAACGCCGTTCCCTTGGCGCGCCTCGGCTGGAACGTTCTTGGCGTCGATCTCTCCCGTCCGATGATCGCCGCGTCGGCGAGTCGCATCGTCCACACACTCGAGTTCGGCCGGCTGGATCTCGTACTGGCTCCGATGGACCGCCTTCCTGTGCAGACGGGTGGTATCGAGGCCGTCGTGGCTCACGGCATTTGGAATTTGGCCCGATCGGGTGCTGAGTTCCGCTGCGCCATCCGTGAGGCAGCACGGGTGCTGACGCCAGGGGGGTGCCCTGTTCGTGTTTACATTCGCTCGTCACACCCTGCCGCCTGACACGCAGGTGGTACTCGGCGAGTCATTCGTCTTTACCCAGTTTTCTGGCGAACCGCAGTGCTTCCTTACGGAGCCACAGCTTGTGGCTGAATTGCACGCCGGCGGGTTTGTTCCCGGTCGCGACGTACCGCTGCGCGAGCTAAACCGCCCACGCTCAGGATCCCTGGCGATTGGCGGAACGCCCGTGATCTACGAAGGTGTCTTTCGTCGTCTCTGAGTAGGAGAGCACGCATGAGGAAGTTGTGGTTCGCATTCACCGCGGTCGTCGTGCTCTCGTTTGCCGTGCTTGGCTGGACGGGCTTCCGCATCTATCAGGAGGCGCCGCCCGTGCCGACGCGTGTCGTGACGGCAGACGGCCGACAACTCATTGGCCCGGATGAGATCTACGGTGGCCAGAACGTCTGGCAGTCCATCGGGGGCATGGAGGTCGGGTCCATCTGGGGCCATGGCAGCTACGTGGCGCCGGATTGGACGGCGGATTGGCTCCATCGCGAGGCCATGTTCATTCTGGATCGCTGGAGCGGTTCGGTAGACGGGTATGCAGCGTTGCCGACGGAGCGACGGGCAGCCCTGCAGAGTCGGCTCCAACTGCTCATGCGAACGAACACCTACGACCCCAGTTCCGGGACTCTGACCGTCGACCCCGTGCGAGCCGCGGCGTTCGATGACAACGTCGCGCACTACAGCGACGTGTTCACGCGGGGCCGGGACGAATACGCCATTCCGCCGGGCGCACTCACTGACACGGACAACCTGCGGAAGTTGTCGGCCTTTTTCTTTTGGACGGCGTGGGCCGCGTCGACCAACCGTCCGAACGACACCATCACGTACACGAGCAACTGGCCGCATGAGCCGCTGGTCGGGAACCGTCCCACTCCAGACACGGTCGTCTGGACCGGCGTGAGCATCATCGTCCTGCTGGCCGGGATTGGCGTGATGGCGTCGTACTATGCGTCAATTCGCGAACATGGCCTGCCGGCCGAGGCGCCCGCGAACGATCCCGTGCTCGCGTCGGTGGCCACACCGTCGCAGCGTGCCGTCGTCAAGTACTTCTGGGTCGTCTCGGCGTTGATCCTCGTGCAGATTCTGCTGGGTATCGTCGTCGCCCACTACGGCGTCGAAGGGAATGCGTTCTATGGAATTCCGATCGCGGAGTTCCTGCCGTACTCGATCGCTCGAACGTGGCACGTCCAGCTCGGCATCTTCTGGATCGCGACGGCCTGGCTGGCCGCCGGTCTCTTCATTGGTCCGGCGGTGAGCGGGGTTGAACCGCAGTGGCAGCGTCTGGGCGTG
>WHSN01000037.1 GCA_009380045.1 Luteitalea sp. | reverse complement strand
GGTGCTGGCCACAGAGGACGGCACCGCCGGCGAACGCGGATACATCGTGGCGCCGCTCGATCGCGCTCTTGCGGCCCGGAACACCGCCGAGCCGGTGATGGTCTACGCCTGCGGCCCCGAAGGGATGCTGGCGGCGACCGCCCGCACGGCCGCGAAACATGCGCGGCCCTGCCAGGTGTCCGTTGAACGGGTGATGGGCTGTGGTCTGGGCGGCTGCTACAGTTGTGTCGTGCCGATGCGCGGCGACGCCGGGACTTTTCATCACGTTCGCGCATGCCTCGCCGGACCGGTGCTCGCCGCCGATCAGATTCTGTGGGACTGAATCAGCAGAAATACAGGTATCAAGCTTTGGATCTGTCCGTTCGCATCGGGCCGCTGACACTGAAGAATCCGCTCATCGCCGCCAGCGGCTGCTTCGGCTACGGCGTCGAATACGCCGAGCTGGTGGACCTGGCGGCGCTCGGCGGCGTCGCCGTGAAAGGCCTCTTCCTGAACGAGCGCGAGGGCCATCCTCCGACGCGCATCGTTGAAACGCCGGCGGGGATGCTGAACGCGATCGGTCTCCAGGGCATTGGCGTGCGCCGGTTCGTGGATGAGAAGCTTCCCGAGCTGCGGGCCCGCGGCGCGACGGTGATTGTCAATGTCTGCGGCACGACCCTCGACGAATATGCGGAGGTGTCCCGCATCCTGTCGGACGCGGAAGGGGTGGCCGCCATCGAGCTGAACATCTCGTGTCCCAACATCAAGGAAGGGGGCATTCAGTTCGGCTGCAGCCTGGTCGGCACGCACGATGTCGTCAGCGCCGTCCGGAAGGTGTCCAGACTCCCACTGATCCCGAAGCTCACACCCAATGTCGCTGACGTGTCCTCGTTCGCGCGGGCCGCCGAAGAGGCGGGAGCGGACGCCGTCTCCCTCGTCAACACATTTCTTGCGATGGTGATCGACGTCGAAACGCGCCGGCCGAAGATCTCGAACGTGGTCGGCGGCCTCAGCGGGCCGGCGATCCGCCCGATCGCGGTGCGGATGGTTTACGAGTGCCGCCAGCGGGTGAAGATCCCGATCATCGGCATCGGCGGCATCGCCGATGCCAGGGACGTGCTGGAGTTCATGATTGCCGGCGCGAACGCCGTCCAGGTCGGTACGGCGAACTTCGTCGACCCGCTGATCTGGCCCAAGCTGCTCAGCGGTCTGACCCACTACATGGAGCGCCACAACATCGAACGGATCGCCGATCTGGTAGGCACCCTCGATACCCGCGCACGAGACCAGGAATGGATCGCCTCTTAGTCGCCCTCGACGTCGCCAGCCTTGACCAGGCGCGGTCGCTCGCGAACCAGCTCCGCGGGAGTGTCGGTGGGTTCAAGATTGGCAGCCAGCTGTTCACCAGCGTCGGGCCGGCATTCGTCGAGGAGCTCGTCGGCCGAGGCGATCGTGTGTTCCTCGACTTGAAGTTCCATGACATTCCCCACACCGTCGCCGGGGCCATCGCGGCGGCGACCCGGATCGGTGTCTGGATGGTGACCGTTCATGCGGCCGGCGGGGCCGACATGATGCGTGCCGCTCGCGCCGCGGCAGACGAGGAAGCCGTGAAACGTGTCATTCAGCCGCCCCTGATCGTTGCGGTGACGGTGCTCACCAGCATCGACCAGCAGACCCTGGCCACGACCGGCGTCGCCGGTCACCTGGACGAGCACGTGGCACGGCTGGCTTTGCTCGCGCAGGCGTCCGCCCTGGACGGTGCCGTCGCCTCACCTCAGGAGATCTCGCTCCTCAGGGCATGCTGTGACCCGCGTTTCGCCCTCGTCACCCCGGGCATTCGGAGCGCCGGGGACGACAGCGGCGATCAGCGCCGGACCGCCACGCCTTCGGGCGCGCTCTCCGCCGGCGCCAGCTATATCGTGGTCGGCCGGTCGATCATCGGCGCTCCCGATCCGCGGGCTGCGGCTGAACGGATCGCGGAGGAGTGCCGTGAGCCGGCCGCCGACTCCCGCTGATGCTGCACCTCACGCTGTATTCCCGGCCCGGCTGCCATCTATGCGACGACATGAAGGCGGCCGTGACCGAGGTCGCCGAGACCGTGCCGCTCCAGGTCCAGGAGATTGACATCTCCACCGACGCCGACCTGGAACGCCGGTACGGGCTGGAGATTCCTGTATTGCTGGTCGAAGGAAAGAAAGCGGCGAAGTATCGAGTCAGCGTCGAGGATCTGCGGCGAATCCTGATCGGACGGACATAGGGCAGGGAGGCGGGCCGGTCCCGCTCCTCCCCGCCCCTGCCGTCTCTACTTGGCCGAAACGATGAAGTGTCCGCGGCGGTTCTGCTGCCAGCAGGACTCGTTCTCCTCGTTGCAGAACGGCTGCTCCTTGCCCTTGCTGATCACCGTCACGCGGTTCGCCGGAATGCCCAGGCTCACCAGGTAGTCCTTCACCGAGGTGGCCCGCCGGTTGCCGAGAGCCAGGTTGTATTCCGAGCTGCCGCGCGAATCGGCGTGCCCCTCGACAATCACCTGGGTGCTCGCCCACCGTTTCATCCAATCGACGTTGCGCTGGAGCAGCGACCGGGCGTCGTCGCGAATCGTCGACTGATCGAGGTCGAAGAACACGTCGCCAAGCGGCCGCTCCGAATTGAGCTGATCGAGTGATTTTCTCGCGAAGATCTCGTCCTCGGTCAACGGCGCCGGGGCGGGAGCCGGCGCCGGCGCTGGCGGCGGAGGGGGTGGCGGCGGCGGTGGTGCCGGAGCCGTCGGTGGCGGCGGCGGCGGCGCCGGGGCCGGTGGTGGAACTTTCTTCGCGCAGCCGGCAACGGCGAGCGCCGTACAGAGCGCAACAACCGACAGGTTGAATCTGACGCGCATCATCGTCACACTCCTCGTGGAGAGATTGCAGTTTAGAGAGCGTACCACGCTGGTGTCAACCGGACAAAAGATACAATGCCGTCGTGGAGCGCCTGCTTCGGGCTACCGCGCGCGCCGAGGCGCAACACTTCTGGTTCCGTGGGTTTCGATACTTCGTGACGCCGCTCCTCAGGCAGGCGACGGCCGGCGTCGCGCGGCCGCGTCTGCTCGATTGCGGCTGCGGCACGGGCAACAATCTCGAGCTGCTCTCGACCTTCGGGCGGGCGTACGGCTTCGATCTCGCGGCCGTCGGTCTGGAGTTGGGACGCGCCGCCGGCCGCACGCGGGTTGCGCGCGCCACCGTTGCGGCGATCCCGTTTCCGGGAAACACTTTCGACGTCGTGACCTCGTTCGATGTCCTGTACTCCTTGGAAGAGCCGATCGAGCTCGCCGCGATCGGCGAGATGTACCGCGTCACGCGCCCTGGTGGACACATCCTCATCAATGTGGCCGCCATGGAATCGCTCCGCGGCGATCACTCTGCGCTCAGTCGCGAAGTCCGCCGCTACAGCCGCCGGTCGCTCGCACGTCTCGTGGAACACACCGGCTTCAGCATAGTACGGATCACGTATACCAACGCGATCTTGTTTCTACCGATGGCCATCAGCCGCCGAATCCAGCGCTGGCGCGGGTTGGCAGCGGAGGAGGACGCCGTCCGGGAGATTACGGTCCCCTCCCCACCCGTCAACCTGGTCCTGGCAGCGGCACTGCGGCTCGAGAGCCTCTGGGTGCGTCTTCTGGACAACCCGTTCGGAAGCTCGGTGTTGTGCCTGGCTAGGAAACCGGCGTCACCCGGCACTCGTACAGCTTCAGCGCCAGCTTTCGGCGATCCGCCGAACGCCACCGCGTTTCGGCCGGTACGTACCACGCGCTGCTCTCGATCGCGACCACGTTCTCACCTGTGCCCAGCACATCAGCCGGGATGATGGTCGTCCGCTGGAATTGGCGGCCCACCCCGAATTCGCCCGCCACGCGGTCGCCGACCCGGATGGTGACGCGAGAGGTCGGGGCCTCCTCGATTTCGCCGCGCAGGGTGAGCGCAACCGCCTGGCCGCCCGACCGCACCCGGAGGAGCGCCCGCTCGGTGGTCCATCGCCAGAGCGCCCCGGTCTCCGGGTTGTATTCCTGCTCATTCCATCCGTCCCCGAACCCGAAGACCACTTCGCCGACCGGCTGGGCATCGAACTGCTCGACCGCGACATCCGTGTTATCGGCCGATACAGTGAGCGGGAAATAGTCGCCCTCCCCTGGCACCGGCGGCAGAGCGATCATCCGCAGGAAAAACCCGGGACCCACCGTTACCTCGTCCACGATGGCGCCTTCGACCGACACGCGCACCTGAGCCGGTCTGCCCGAAAACCCAAGATTCCGGCCGCCGATCATGACCGTCGACGATTGAGCCCACCTGCGAATCCATCCGGTGATCGGCGCGAGGCCCGGGCCGCGCCCATCCTCCTTGGCAGTGCCGGCCGTTTCCGGTGTGAGCGCCCAACCCTCTCCCAAGTACCAGTCGGGCACCTGCATCTTGTGCCAGTCCATCACGTCCGGTCGTACCCCACCAATGAGCTTCGTCAGCTCGAGCGGCCAGCGATAGAGGGTTGGCCGTCCCGAGTACCTCACAAGGGCGAGGTCGCTCCTCAGCGGATCCGCGATGAACCACACCGGCGCACGCCCGCCGCCGTTCCAGTATTTCACCAGTTCGAGCCACTCGTGCTTGGGCGGGGCCGGCAACGCGGCGGCGATGGGAGGCATGCGATCGCCCGCCCATCTGATCGGGCGACGCATGTCGAAGAACTCCTTCCTGTGCATCGCGAGCACTGGCCTGGTCTCTGGCGGCCCGCTCGGGGCGGACTGCTCCATGTCCGCGAGCATGCGGAACGCGGGAGCATCCATCTGCGAGTACTGGTAGATCGCCTTGTCGTCCACATACATGCAGAACCCGATCAACGCGGCGGACGCCGCGATGCCGGCGGTGCGGCCGAGCGCGAACAGAGCCCGAACAGACAGATAGGCGGTCGGGATCACAAGCGGCAGGGCGTACCGCGTGGTGATGTTCTCCTGGAAGAAGCGATCGAAGACCAGGTAGGGCCCGAATGCGACCAGCAGGACCGTCACCACCGGCCGGGATTGCCGATAGGCGACGACAAGACCGGCAGCCGCGAGCGCGACGATTGTCCAACCCGCTGGGAGTGGACCCCACGGCGCCAGAAACCCGGTCTCGAACGCCAGAGCAAGCTGACTGACCGTCGGCGTCGTCGCCAGCATTCTGACGCCGGACAGGTCTTCCACGCCCTGGTTGAGCAGCGCGTTCGTGTACCGGACGGGACCGCCAGACACGGCAATCAGCGGAACGAACCACAGGAGGCCGCCGACGCCGTAGGCGACGGCCACACGGCTCTGCCCCCGCCATCCAAGCGACGTCCGCTGGCGGACGACCGCGAACACCAGCAGCGGGAGCGTGAGCCAGACGACTTGCGACCGGATGCCGGCGGCGAACGCGGCGCCCAGCGCAGCGAGTGCGAGCATCCGTGGGGTCCGCGCCGACAGCAGCAGGCCTTGAATGCCAATGGCGGCTGCAAGACCGGGCAGGTCGCTCAAAGGACGGGCGGAGGTGATCCAGAAGAGCGGACAGACCGCGGCGGCCACCGCCGCGAGGCCGGTGAGCGCCGGGTCTTCTCCCCCGCGATCGAGCTCGGCGAACAATCGGAAAAGGCCGAGCAGCGCCAGCGCCCCCGCGAGAACGCCGAGCAGGCTCAAGGCGCGCACTTCGGGACCAATGGCCAAGTGCACCGCCTTGGCGACGGCGATATAGAGCGGATACCCGGGCGGGTGCGGCTGATGCGCCGCGACGTCGAAGTGACGAATGCCCAGAGCGAAATTGATGGAATCGAGATCTTCGAGCGAGGGAGGCAGAAACGGCAGGTGCAGGGCGAAGAACAGCGCCGCCGCGACGCCGGCCGCGAGTTGTGAGGAACGGGTCACGCCGGTCGCAGCGGCAGCCCCTCGTTCAAGCTCCCAGTCCGGTAGCCCTGAAGATCGATCGTGACGTAGCGGTAGCCGAGACCCTTGAGCTCGCGCACAATCGCCGACGCCATCTCCGGCTCGAGCGCACGCGCGAGGTCGTCGCGGCCCAGCTCGATGCGAGCGAGCTCCTCGTGATGGCGAACGCGGCAGACTCGAAACCCGAGGGAGCGAAGCACCTGTTCGGCACGTTCGATCGTCCGCAGTTTTTCGTCCGTCACTTCGTGATGATAAGGGATGCGGGATGACAGGCACGCCGAAGCCGGCTCGTCCCATGTCGGGAGCCCCGCCCGCTGTGACAGCTTGCGGATCTCTTCCTTGGTGAGATCGACCTCGTCGAGCGGACTGCGGACACCAAACTCGCGCGCCGCCTGACGGCCCGGACGGTAGTCGCCGCGATCGTCCGCGTTGTTGCCGTCGACCACCACCGAACGGCGCGTTTCAGCGATCCGCGTGAGGTGGGTATAGAGCTCGTGCTTGCAGTAGTAGCAGCGATTCGCGGGATTGGCCCGGTACTCCGGGCGCTCGAGCTCGCTGGTGTGAATGATCTCGTGCCGGAGACCGAACTGTTCGGCGATGTGAACCGCCATCTGCCGATGCCGTTCTGGATAGCTCGGGCTGTCGGCGGTGACGGCGAGCGCCTGCGCACCCAAGGTGTCGTGAGCAATGTAGGCGAGGTAGGCGCTATCGACGCCGCCGCTGTATGCGACGATCACCGAACCGAGCGAGGACAGGGTCTCCCGCAGGGCGCATTCCTTCTCGATCATTCGTCCAGGTCCTCGTCCTCTTCCTCCTCGTCGTCGTCATCATCGACGTCCTCTTCCTCGTCCGCATCTTCCTCGTCATCGTCATCGTCGTCTTCGTCTTCGTCGTCGTCGTCGGAAGCGAGGTCGAGCTCGATCGGAGAGAGGCCGGTCACTTCGAGGTTGGATCCGCATTCGGGACAACTCAGTTGGTCGCCCTTGTCGACGTCGAACTCATCGACCTCGATCTCCGCATCGCACTCGGGGCAGGTAGCCATACGCTCCTTGCGCGTTCGATGCCGGCGTTCGGTTTGGCAATTAGGTGGATGACGTGCCAGAATCCGGCTCGGCAGACGGAAACGCGATAAGTTTTGGGATTATAACACCGATACTTTCGGTCATGGCCAGCACCGCGGTCTCCGCCGTGACGATCGTCATCGCCGATGATGCGCCGTTGGGACGCGACCGTTGCCGCACCGCGCTCGAACGTGCGGGACACAGGACGATCACGGTGCCCTCTTACCCGACAACTTCAATCGCCGCAGCAGTCCTCGCGCCGTGCTCGACATTCCGGTGCAGTATCGTTTTGGCGACAGCATCGCGGCGGTGCTGACGCTGAATCGGGACCGCGGCGGCATCGCGATCCGGACCGCCAGTCAACTCGACAAGGGATCGAGCGTCACGGTTCGGTTCCGTACGCCAGGATCGAAGACTTCGTCTCCTTCGCCAGCTTCGCGCCGTGGTGAGGGTCACGGCCACGGCGAGGTGGAAAACGCCGTCGCCTCGCCGCAACGTGAAGGCAGCTCGATTCTCGAGCCGGGCTGTTAAAGTCACCCCATGGAGGACTCGCTCTCAGGGATTCTGTGGCGCCTCGCGGCGGTCATGGCGCTGGTCTTCGCCAACGGATTCTTCGTCGCCGCTGAATTCGCGATCGTGACGGTGCGCAAGACCCGCATCGACCAGATGATTGCCGAGGGCCACCGCGGAGCCCGCGCCGTGCGGCGGGCGGTGAGCGACCCCGACAGCTACATCGCCGCGACGCAGCTTGGCATCACCATGGCCAGCCTGGGACTTGGGTGGATCGGCGAGCCGGCGCTCGCCGGCCTGGTGCAACCGGCGCTCGACTTTTTGCCGGCGACAATCGCCGAGACCACGGCGCACAGCATTTCGGTGGCGGTCGCATTCGCGATCGTCACCGCCCTGCACATTACGCTCGGCGAGCTGGCGCCGAAGACCATCGCGCTGGAGCGCTCCGAGGCCACCGCGCTGGTCGTGGTGAAGCCGACCGAGCTGTTCATGCGGGCATTCTGGCCGTTCATCCGCCTCTTGAACGGGATGGGCCGTGCGGTCGTGAACATGATCGGGTTGCGAGGTTCCGGCGGTCACGCCATGGTGCACTCGGAACAGGAGCTGAAGATGCTGGTGACCGCCAGCCAGGAGGCCGGCGTGCTCGAGGAACGCGAGGAGCAGATGCTCCACCGGGTGCTCGGATTCGCCGACCTCACGGCCGGCCAGGTGATGGTGCCGCGCACCGAGCTGGCGGCCGTTCCGGCTGACGCGGCCGGTGACGCGCTGCTGGCGCACATCAGCCGCGCCGGATACCCGACCCTGCCCGTCTACCGGGACGATCTCGACAACGTCGTCGGCATGCTGCACGCGATGGACGTCGTCAAGGCGCTGGCGGCGGGAAACCGGAATGTCGCCGCCGCCGCCATCGCCCACGAGGCGCTTACCGTCCCTGAGACCATGACCGCCGACGATCTGCTGACGGCGATGCGGCAGCGCGGCGTGCGCGAGGCGGTGGTGATTGACGAGTACGGCGGCACCGCCGGTCTCGTCACGTTCGAATGGCTGATGGAGCGCATCGTCGGCGTCATCGGGAATACGACCGGGGCGGGACGCATCTCCGTCCACGAGGACGGCTCAGCGGAGGTCGACGGCCTGACCCTGGTACCGGACGTCAACGAGCAGTTCGGCGTGCACATCGACGACGAAACGTTCACCACGCTGGGCGGCTACATGATGGGGCGCATCGGGCGCCGGGCGCGGCTCGGAGACACGATCGAGATCGAAGGGCGACGCATGCGCGTCGTCGCCCTCGACGGCCTGCGCGTCGCGCGGGTGTGGATCTCGAAGCCCTCAGTCGGCCCGAAGCAGCCGGAGGGCGTTGGCGACGACGATCACTGATGCACCGGTGTCGGCGACGATAGCCATCCACAGCGTCGCGACGCCGGCCACCGCCGCGACGACGAACGCGGCTTTCAACACCAGGGAGATCGCCAGGTTCACTTTGATGTTCTTCATCGTCGCCCGGCTCAGTCGCAGCGCGTAAGGCACCCGCAAGAGCTCGTCGGCCATCAGCGCAATGTCGGCGGTCTCGAGGGCGGCGTCGCTTCCGGCGGCGCCCATCACGATGCCGAGGTCGGCAGACGCCAATGCCGGCGCGTCGTTGACGCCGTCCCCGACCATCGCCACGGCACCGAACCGCCGCCGCAGATCGTGCACCGCCGCGACCTTGTCCTCCGGCATCAGCTCGGCCCTGAACTCGTCGACGCCCAGCTCCGCCGCCACCGCCTTCGCCGTGGCGTGACTGTCCCCGGTCAACATCACCAGCGACACGATACCCTGGCGTCGCAGCAGCTCGATGACGTCACCGCTCGCTTCTCGCGGCCGATCCGCGACCGCGATGATGCCGATGGCCCGACCGTCACGCGCGACCAGAACGGGCGTGCGGCCACGAGCGCTGATGTCGTCGAGCCGCGCGTGGACGTCGGGCGAGCACAGGCGGCGCTCCTCGAAGAGCCGGTGGTTGCCGAGCACGACGCGCGACCCGCCGACACGCCCCTCCGCGCCGAGCCCGGTCAAGGCCAGCACCTCGGTCGCGGCGAGCACCGTCGCGCGCGACTCCTTCGCATGTCGAACCACCGCCTCGGCAACCGGGTGTTCGGACCGCCGTTCGATTGCGGCCGCGAGAGCGATGACGGTGGACAGCGACTCGGGGCCGAGCGCCACGACCTCCACCACCTCGGGCGTTCCACGAGTCAGCGTCCCGGTCTTGTCGAACGCCACGCAGCGGATCTCGCTGGCCCGTTCGAGATGCGCGCCCCCCTTGATCAACACACCCTTGCGCGCAGCGCCGGCGAGAGCCGCGACAATCGAAACCGGCGTCGAGATGACGAGCGCGCACGGGCACGACACCACCAGCAAGACCAGCGAACGGTATATCCAATCGGACCAGGCGGCGCCAAAGACCAGCGGCGGGACCACCGCGATGGCGACAGCGAGGGCGATCACGGCCGGCGTGTAAATCCTGGCAAACCGCTCGACAACCGTCTGCGACGGGGCTCGCTGGGCCTGCGCCTCCTCGACCAGATGGATGATCCGGGCAAGGGTGGTGTCGCGACGAACCCGGGTCACGCGCATCTCCAGCGCGCCGCGGCCGTTGATGCTTCCAGCGAAGAGCTCGTCACCCGGCATCTTGTCGATCGGCAGCGACTCGCCGGTGACGGGAGCCTGGTTGACGGCGCTGGCGCCCGAGACGACTTGACCGTCCAACGGAACCTTCTCACCCGGTTTCACGACCACCACCATGCCCGGAGCGATGGCGTCGACCGCCACACGGCGCTCCGTGGCGCCGTCCACGACCAGCGCCTCCGTCGGGGTCAGGCCCATCAAGGCACGGACCGCCGTCCGGGCGCGCTCGAGGGTCCGGGTCTCCAGCGCCTGAGCCACGGCGAAGAGAAAGACGACCGACGCCGCTTCGGACCACTGGCCGAGGGCTATTGCTCCGGCGGCCGCCACGAGCATCAGCACGTTGACGTCGAGCGACCGGAGCCGCACCGCGTGCCAGGCCTTCCGCGCGGTGAGCGGAACACCCGCGGCGATCGACGCCGCAAGAAACACTGCCTGGAGGGTCGGCGAGGCATGAGCCATCGCAGCGGCGAGGCCTCCAGCCAGCGTCACTCCCGAAATCGAGAGCAACACCGTACGCAGGCGTGAGGTGTCACTACCTGTGGCGATTGGTTCCTCGTGCTCGAGCCAGGCGCGCATCCCAGCATCGGCGACCGCGGCGGAAATCGACGATGTCGAGAGCCTCGCGGCGTCGTACTTCACGTGAAGCCGCTGACCCAGCACATCGGCAGAGAAGTGCTCGAGACCGGGCAGGTTCTTGAACCGCCGCTCGATCATCGCAACCTCTTCCCGGCAATCCATGCCTTCGATCCTGAAGGTCGACTCCGCATGGAGCTCGCACACGCTGCAGGAGGCGGCCATCGTCATGACGGCCGCCCGCGTTCTTGAACGTGCTCCAGCCCCTGGGCAAACAGACGCACGATGTGGTTGTCGTCGAGGGTGTAGAAGATCTGCTGGCCGGCGCGGCGGGGACGGACGAGGCGGGCGCCGCGAAGAAGCCGGAGCTGGTGCGACACCGCCGACTCGGTCAATTCGAGCAGCTCGGCGATGTCGCCGACACAAAGCTCTGTCCGGGAAACCGCGTCGAGGATACGCACCCGCGTCGTGTCGCCAAGGACCTTGAAGGTTTCGGCGAGCGCCGCTACGGAGCTGTCACTGAGCAGCCCGGCCCTTACACCTTGAATATCTGAAGATGTGAGCATATGTTCAATATTGTACTACAGCTCGCAACGAGGCCGACATTCCGCGCCACTCATCTGGCGCGCCATTCCCTGCGACCTCGCTGCGTATCATCTGTGGGCGGTAATTTCAGGGCAGGGTCAGGTCAAGGATGCAACAGCCGAAAGGACTCTGCCGTAATCAGGTTCGTGGCGAGCATCCTCCAGCACTTCACGATGGCGCACGACCCCCTCGGCGTCGATGACGAATACCGCGCGCTTCGCTATGCCCTTCAGCCCGATCATGTCCTCGTTGAACACGCCATAATCGCGAATCGTCTGCTTGTTGAAATCGCTGAGCAGCGGGAAGGTGATCTTCTCGGCGTCCTGAAATGCTTTCAGCGCGAAGAACGTATCTACGCTGATGCCGTACACCTGGGCTTGCGCGCGATTCAATTGCGCCAGGCTGTCGCGGAAGGTGCACAACTCCTTGGCGCAGACAGAGCTGAAGGCCGCCGGGAAGAAGGCCAGCACGACCGGTCGCCCCTTCTGCGCGCTCAAGGTCACCGGTTCGCGGTCCTGGTTCATCAGGGTAAAGTCCGGGGCCGCCGTTCCAACGTCTACAGACATGAATCCTCCAAGGCAGGTCGATTGGCCTGCCATGCGCGTGCTACACATTTTTTCATGGTTCGGTTAGGATTTTCTGTTGGCGCCATGTTCATTTGCGCCTTTCTGTACACATCATTCAGGAGTCCCTCGTGATCGAGGTTCAACACCTCACGAAACGGTACGGGCGCTTTACGGCCGTCGAGGACGTCAGCTTCCGCGTCGAGCGCGGCGAAATCCTTGGCTTCCTCGGCCCGAACGGCGCCGGCAAGACGACGACGATGCGGATCCTCACCGGGTATATGCCGGCGACCGAAGGCAAGGCGATCGTGGCCGGGTTCGACGTGTTCGATCAGCCCATCGAGGCCAAGCGGCGCACCGGCTATCTTCCGGAAACACCGCCGCTGTACCCGGACATGACGGTCACCGAATATCTCACCTTCGTCGCCAAGATCAAGGGTGTCGCCTCGAGCGAGCGCAAGCAGCGCATCACGACCGTCATGGAGCGGGTGCGGGTCACCGACATGGCGGGACGCATGTGCTCGAAGCTGTCGAAAGGCTACAAGCAGCGGGTCGGCCTCGCGCAGGCACTCATCCATAATCCGGACGTCCTCATTCTCGACGAGCCGACCGCCGGCCTCGACCCGAAGCAGATCATCGAGACGCGCGAGCTCGTCAAGGAGCTCGCCGGCGACCACACGATCATCCTGAGCACGCACATCCTGCCCGAGGTCTCGCAAACCTGTCAGCGGGTCGTGATCATCAACAAGGGGCGTGTGGTGGCGGTCGATACGCCGGACAACCTCACCGCGCGGCTGCGAGGCTCCGAAACGATGTACCTTCAGGTCGACGCGGCCGGCGCCGACCCGTCGGCCGCCCTGTCGGTCGTGCCCGGCGTGACTCGCGTGGCCGAGTCCGACCGTCGCGACGGCGTCGTCGCGTTCGAGGTCGACAGCGAAACCGGGCGCGACGTCCGCCGCGATCTGGCGCGGGCCGTGGTCTCGAGCGGCTGGGGCCTCCTCGAGATGCGTCCGATGCGGATGAGCCTGGAGGATATTTTCTTGTCGCTCACGACCGAGGAATCGCCGACCGCGGCACCCGAAGACGCACCGACTGCGGCACTAGAGGAGCCTGTCCATGACTAACATCCTCGCCATCGCCCACAAGGAGCTGAAGTCCTACTTCTCGTCGCCCATCGCCTACATCGTTCTCGGTCTGTTCGCCATCGTCTACGGCTATTTCTATATCGTCATGCTGCAGTACTTCGTGCGGGCGAGCATGCAGATGGGTCAGATGGGACAGGCCGGCGGCCAGCCGCCGATGAACATCAACCAGGACATGCTGCGGCCGGTGGTGCAGAACCTCACCGTGGTGATGCTCTTCCTGCTGCCGATGATCACGATGCGCACCTACTCGGAGGAAAAGCGATCGGGCACCATCGAGCTGCTGCTCACGTCGCCGCTCACCGACTTCCAGATCATCATGGGCAAGTTCCTCGGCGCAATGGGGCTGTACGCCGCGATGCTCGCGGTGACGTTGCCGCACATCGGCGTCCTGTTCGTCTACGGCAACCCGGAGTGGAAGCCGATCGTCACCTCCTACCTCGGCTTGCTGCTGATGGGAGGCTGCTTCGTCTCGCTTGGTCTCTTCATCTCGAGCCTCACCAAGAACCAGATCGTCGCGGCGGCGATCACCTTCTCCACGTTCCTGATGCTGTGGGTGATCAACTGGATCGGCAGCTTCTCGAGCGGGTGGATCAGCGATACCACCGCGTACCTGTCGATCATCGAGCACCTGGACGACTTCACCAAAGGTGTGATCGACACGTCGCATCTCGTTTATTACTTGAGCTTCATCACGTTCGGGCTGTTCCTGACCGCGAAGTCGGTCGACAGCGAACGGTGGCGGGGATAAATGGCGAACCGAATCTTCAGTCTGGTCGGCTGGCTGGGCACGGCGCTGGTGTTCGGGGCCGTCGCGATCCGTTTCGGCATGCCGGCGCGCGAACAGTACGCGTACTACCTCGCATGGGGCGGGCTCGTCTGCATGCTCCTGTACATCCTCAGCCAATGGCGCGAAATCGCGGCCCTCTTCTCCAGGCGCCAGGCGCGCTATGGCACCCTCGCGGTCACCAGCGTGCTCATCGTCGCGGGCATCCTCGTCGCCATCAACTACATCGGCAAGCAGCAGAACAAACGATGGGACCTGACGGCGGCGCAGCAGTTCAGCCTGTCGGATCAGAGCCGCAACGTCCTCGCGAAGCTCGAGGCGCCGCTCGAGATCCTGGCGTTCGACCGCGAGACGCAGTTCCAGATGCATCGGGACCGTCTGCAGGGCTACGCCTACGCCTCCAGCCAGGTGAAGACCGACTACATCGACCCCGAGAAGAAACCGCTCGCCGCCCAGCAGAACGGCGTGCAGCAGCTCGGGACCATCGTCTTCAAGTACCAGGGCCGGACAGAACGCATCACGTCGAGCACCGAGCAGGACATCACGAACGGCGTGATCAAGATCGTCTCGGGTCAGCAGCGGAAGGTGTACTTCACCTCCGGTCACGGCGAGAAGGACACGGCCTCCGCCGAGCGCGATGGCTACAACGCCATTGCCGGCGGCCTCGGCGGCGAGAACTATGCGGTGGAAACGGTCGTGCTGGCGCAGACCGGCTCCGTGCCCGCTGACGCGACGATCGTAGTGGTCGCCGGCCCGAAGAACGACTTCTTTCCTCAAGAGATCGAGGCGCTCAAGGCGTATCTCGACAAGTCCGGCAAGCTGCTGCTGATGCTCGACCCGGTGAGCCAGCCGGACGCGCCGGACCTGCCGAACTTGAAGGCGTTGGCGCACGATTGGGGCATCGATTTCGGAGCCAACATCGTCGTTGACGCGAGCGGCATGGGTCGGCTGCTCGGGACCGATGCGTCCGTGCCGGTGGCGGCAAGCTACCCGGCGCATCCAATCGTGGACCGGTTCAACGTCATTACCGCCTATCCGATGGCCCGGAGCGTCGATCCGGTCAGCGGCGGCGTCAACGGCCACACCGCCCAGACCTTCGTCCAGTCGAGCCCGCAGAGTTGGGCCGAGACCGACATCAAGGGCCTTCTCACGTCGGGGGAAGTCTCCCTCGACGAAAGCCAGGACAAGGCAGGACCGGTCCCGCTGGCCGCCGCCGTGTCGGCCGCGTCCACGGAGGCGCCGGCCGCCGAGGCCAGCCCCGACGCGCCGAAGCCAGAGACCCGCGTGGTGGTGTTCGGTGATTCCGACTTTCCTTCGAACGGCGTGCTCGGGATTCAGGGGAACCGCGACCTCTTCATGAACGCGCTCGGCTGGTTGTCGCAGCAGGAAAACCTGATAGCGATTCGACCGAAGGAGGCTGACGATCGCCGCATCACGCTCACGGCCACGCAGCAGAGCAACATCACCTGGATGTCGCTGCTCATCGTGCCGGTGCTGATTTTCGGCACCGGCGTCTACGGCTGGTGGCGGAGGCGATAGCCATGCGAGGACTTCGTTCGACCGTCGCGATGGCCGTCGTTCTGATCGGTCTGGGAGCGTACATCTACTTCGTCGTGTCGAAGCAGTCCGACGACACCGCTTCGACCGAGGAGAAGATGTTCACTGGTCTCGAGGCCGATCAGATTGACGAGCTCAAGGTCAAGGCGGAAGCGGGTGACGTGACCACTCTGAGGAAGGAGGCCGGCGTCTGGCGGATCGTCGCGCCGGTCGAAGCTCCAGCATCAGAGACCGATGCCACGGCCATCGCCAACGTCCTCGGTCAGATGCGGATCGTGCGCGTCATCGACGAGAACCCGACCGATCTGAAGGACTACGGGCTCGACGCACCCCGTATCGAGGTCGATTTCAAGGGCGACGGCGGCACAGCCAGCGGACGCCTGATCGTCGGTGGCAAGACAACGACCGGCGGCGACCTCTATGTGAAGCGCAACGATGAGAAGCGGGTATTGCTCGTCGGCCAGTACGACGAAGCCGCGCTCAACAAGGGCACCTTCGACCTGCGCGACAAGTCGATCGTGAAGTTCGACCGCTCGAAAGTCGACGGTGTGGACGTCGTAGCCGATGGCCGGACGCTCGAGTTCGCGAAGGCGGGCACGGACTGGACCATCACCAAGCCGCTCTCGGCCCGGGCGGACTTCTCCGTCATGGAAGCCCTGGTCGGCCAGGTCGAAACCGCTCAGATGAAGTCCGTTGTCGGCACCGCCGCGTCGCCGGCCGATCTCAGGAAGTACGGTCTCGACCGTCCCGCTGTCACGGTCAACGTGCACCTCGACAGCGCCCGGGCAACTCTGCAACTCGGCGCCAAAGCCGACGACACCACCGTGTACGCCCGCGATGCATCGCGGCCGGATGTCTATACCGTCGACACGGCCATCGCCACCGAACTGACAAAATCGGTTGACGACTACCGGCGGAAAGACATGTTCGAGTTCCGCGCCTTCAACGCCACCCACGTCGAGATCACCCGCAATGGTCAGGCAGTGGTGTTCGAACGCGTGAAGGGCGAAGGCGACGCGCCGGCGACGTGGCGGCGAGTGAGCCCGAACCCGGGCGACCCCGACTCGGGAAAGGTGGACATGCTGCTGGCCGGGCTGGCGGACATGCGGGCGACCTCGTTCGTGCCAACCACCGCCAAGACCGGTCTCGATTCGCCGGCGATGACGGTCGTGGCGAAGTTCGACGACGGCAAGAGGGAGGAGCGCGTGACGTTCGGGCGGATCGGGAGCGACGTGTTCGCCGCGAGATCGGACGATCCCGGCGCCGCCAAGATCGAAGCCGAGAAGTTCGATGAGGCGCTCAAGACGCTCGACGAGCTCTCAAAATGATGCGGGCGGGTGCCGCGCTTCTGTGCGCGGCATGCCTCTCTGCCTGTGGACCGAAACTGGTGGCGGTGGGCGCCCCGCCGCGCCTGTCACCAACCGATCACCTCCAGCAGACCATCCGCGCCGCGCTGGCCGACCCGCAGCTCGAGTACGCCACCTGGGGAATCGCCGTCCGATCGCTCGACCGCCACGACACGCTGTTCGCGCTGAACTCCGGGAAGCTGCTGATGCCGGCGTCGACGATGAAAGTCGTGACGCTCGCGGCCGCGGCCGAGCAGTTGGGGTGGGACTTCGAGTACGAGACCCAGCTCGTCGCCCACGGCGTCATCGCCACCGGATTTCTCGACGGCGATCTCGTGATTGTCGGGTCGGGCGATCCGAGCATCGACGATTGGGATGGCGCGGCGACGCGCACCTTTGGGACATGGGCCGAACGGCTGAAGCAGGCCGGCGTGCGGGCGGTCGGCGGACGCATCATCGGCGACGACGAAACATTCGACGACCTCGGGCTTGGCGCCGGATGGGCGTGGGACGACCTCGCGGCCAGCTACGCCACGAGCGTCGGGGCGCTGCAGTTCAACGAGAATACAGCGCAGGTGGTGATCACACCGGGCCCGGCGGCCGGATCTCCGGCCCGGGTGTCGTTGTCGCCAGCCACCGCGTCGGTGACGCTGCGAAACCTGATCGTCACCGTTCCTGCGGACGCGCCGGCGGCGATCAGCATCAAGCCGGCGCCTCGTGGTGCAGCCGCGGAAGCCCGCGGAACAATCGGGCTGAACGCGGGTCCGCTGGTGCGGAACGTCTCGGTGGACAACCCGACGATGTATCTGACGGCGGCGATCCGCGACGGGCTGGTCGCGCACGGCATCGACGTTCGCGGGCCCGCGATCGACATCGACGACTTGACGATCGCCCCGATCCGCCACGACGGCGTGCTGCTGATCTCCCACCGATCGGCGCCGTTGTGGATGCTCGCTGAGCCGATGATGAAGATGAGCCAGAATCTGTTCGCAGAATCGCTCCTGAAGGCGCTCGGCGCACACGCCAGCGGCGTCGGTTCGGCCGACGCGGGCCGAGCCGCGGTTCAGGCCACGCTTCGCGCGTGGGGGGTGCCACCCGGCGACGTCCAGATGGCCGATGGCTCGGGCCTCTCCCGTTACAACCTTCTGACGGCTGATGCCCTGGTCACGATCCTGGCCCGGGTTCATGACAACGACCGCCTGCGCCAGAGGTTCGAGCACACGCTGCCGATCGCCGGCGTGGACGGCACTCTGGCGCAACGCATGGCCGGCACGCGGGCCTTCGCCAATGCGCGGGCCAAGACCGGCTCGTTCTCGAACGCCAGGGCGCTGGCCGGTTACGTGACCACCGCAGATGGAGAGATGCTCGCCTTTTCGATTATCGCGAACAACTACGCGGTGCAGCCCGAAGTGATCGACAGGACGTCGGACTTCATCGTCATTGCGCTGGCGCAGTTTTCGAGAAATTAGCCTGGCAGCGATCGAGCTCTGATATCCTCGGAAACGGGAGACCCGCCGATGACGATTCCCCGTGCAGTTCTGTTCGTGTTCGCAGGCATTCTGACGTTCGTGACCGCGCCGCTCGCCCAGGCTCCCGCGCAGCCTTCGTCAACACCGGCGATGACGCTCACGACGCCGGCGTTCCCCGATGGCGATCCGATCCCCGTACGGTACACGCAAGCCGGCGAGCAGGTGTCGCCCGAGTTGAGGTGGACCAATACGCCGCCCGGCACTCAGAGCTTCCTGCTGCACATGCACGACCCTGACGTGGCGCGGAACAAGACCACGGACACGCAGGTTCATTGGTTGGTGTGGAACATTCCGGCCAGTGCCACCGGCCTTCCGGAAAACGTGCCGAAAGGGGAAAGCCTGGCAGACGGCAGCCGGCAGATCAGCGCCAGCGGACCGGTCTATCGCGGCCCGGGCGCCCCCGCCACGGGACCACCTCACCACTACACCTTCGAGATCTACGCGCTCGATACCAAGCTCGACGTCCCCACGGGCAGCGATGCGTTCGAAACGCGAGCCAACATCATGAAGGCGGTGCAAGGCCACGTGCTCGGCAAGGCGGTCTACGTCGGGCTGTTCAGGAGGCCGCAATAGTCATGTTCGTCTTCTTCGGCGCGCTCGAGGGTTGACGACCCGAGCAAGCCGGCATCGGAGGGCTGTCCCCCGGAGGTCGGATAGAAGCCGCTGCGATCGAGCCATACTGCCTGCCGATCGCCGCGGGCCTCGGTCCGGAGAACAGATGCTTCGAACTCGCGAGTGTACGGGTGGTCGTAGTACCGCCGCTCGGTCATGCCGGTCTCGCCGAACTGAACGCCGTTTCAAACGAAGACGTCGCTGAGCGCTTCACTACCGCGAGAGAAGAGGGTCGGTCAGTCCGGCTTCCGAGAATCCCTTGGCCCTGAGCAGACAGCTGTCGCAGTGGCCGCAGGGCTGCCCGCCCGGGCCGGGGTCGTAGCAGCTGTGGGTCAGGCCATAGTCGAGGCCGAGCGATTGCCCGCGCCGGATGATATCGGCTTTCGACATCGTGATCAGCGGCGTGTGGACGCGAAAGCAGGCCCCTTCGACACCGGCCCTGGTCCCGAGCGACGCCAGCCGTTCGAAGGCGCGGACGAACTCGGGACGACAGTCGGGATAGCCCGAGTAGTCGAGTGCGTTCACGCCAATCACGATGTCACGGGCCTCGAGCACCTCGGCCCACCCGAGCGCGAGCGAGAGGAAGATGGTGTTGCGCGCCGGCACGTAGGTTGAAGGAATTTCGTCGACCGACAGGCGGCGGTCGCGCGGCACCGGCGCATCCGAGGTGAGGGCGGAGCCGCCAATCCCCCGGAGGTCGATCCCGAGCTCGAGGCGCCGTTCCACGCCGAGGGCGGCGGCGACGCGCTGCGCTGATGCGAGCTCGGCGGAATGCCGCTGGCCGTACCGGATGGTCAGCGCCGCCAGCTCGAAGCCGTCGGCTTTGGCGCTCGCGGCAGCGGTGTAGGAATCGAGACCGCCGCTCAGGAGGACGACGGCAATCATCACACGCCGCGCGTGTCAGGCGTCCAGATGAACTTGTGGAGCTGGAGCTGCAACCGGGCCGGCAGGCGATCGGCGAGGATCCACTCGGTCAACGTGCGCGCATCGAGAACACCGTGTACAGGCGACAACAGAACAGCGGCGCACCTGGACGGAAGCTCGTATCGCGCAATCACATCGCAGGCGTACTCGTAGTCCTCGCGGTCCTTCAGCACGAACTTCACCTCGTCGTGCGGCGCCAATGCTTCGAAATTGCTCCAGCAGTTCCGGTCTGACTCGCCGCTGCCCGGACATTTCACATCGACGATCTTCACGACCGAGGGCGGCACGCGGTCGATCGGCCGATGACCGCCGGTCTCGAGCATCACCGTGTGTCCGGCGGTCAACAGCCGCTCCATCAGCGGATACACATCCTCCTGGAGCAGCGGCTCCCCGCCGGTGATCTCGACCGTGCGGCAGCGGTACTGCTCGACCGCGGCCACGACCTGGTCCAGCGAGCGTTTCTCACCCTGGTGGAACGCGTAGGGGGTGTCGCACCACGAGCAGCGCAGGTCGCACGCCGTCAGCCGGACGAAGACACACGGCTCTCCAGCGCGGGTGGACTCGCCCTGAATCGAATGAAAAATCTCGTTCACGGTCAGCATCGATCGGCGGTCTCTCTTCCATTATCCTACGAGGCTGTGAGCAATCTTCGAATCGGAACCTCGGGCTGGAACTACCCGCGTGGGAAGGGCACCTGGAACGGCATCTTCTATCCAGCGCCACGGCAGCGACCGAAAGGTTTCGACGAGCTCACCTTCTACGCGGAGCACTTCAACACCGTCGAAGTGAACTCGACCTTCTACGGGCAGCCCAGGCCAGAGGTGACACGGAGATGGGCCGATCGCACGCCGGAGGGCTTCGAATTCTCCGTCAAGCTCTATCAGAAATTTACCCATCCCGGGATGTTCAAGGAAACGCTCCGGCGCTCGGTCGGTTCTGTCGAGGCGACTGAGCAAGCGCTCGGTGAGCTGGCTCGCCCGAACGCGGCGGACCTCGAGGCGTTCATTCGCGGAATCGATCCCCTTGCCGATCGCGGGAAGATCGGGGCGCTCCTGGCGCAATTCCCGGCGAGCTTCAAGTCCGGCGAGCCCGAACGCGACTACCTCGCGCACCTGCTGCGCTCGCTGCACGGCCACCGGGTCGCGGTGGAGCTGCGACACCGCAGCTGGAGCGACGCCTTCGCACAGACGCTCACACTGCTGAACGCATTCCAGGCGGCGTGGGTGCAGATCGACGAACCGAAATTCCGCTTTTCCATCAGGCAGAACTACCTGCCGAACGTGCAGGGGTTCTACTACATGCGGCTGCACGGCCGGAACGCTGCCGAGTGGTGGCGCCCCGCCACGTCGGAGGATCGCTACAACTACCTGTACTCCGCGGCGGAGCTGAAGAAGTTCTCAGAGACCGCCGACTCTGCCCGCCGGCTCGTGAAGAAAGCGTACCTTTACGCGAACAACCACTACTCGGCAAAGTCGGTCGCCAACGCCGCGATGATCAAGCAGCAACTCGGTGAGCCGATCGAGGCGGAGTTCCCCGGGGAGTTCATCGCGCGCTAGCCCCAGCTGCACGGGGCAACCTGAGGTCTCCCGCCATTCCATTTTCTCGTTCAGCGGTCACCCGGGTTGGGCGCCCGGCCCACCTGCGTCACGCCGAGGCGCGGGCACAGGGGACTGAGCACGCACTCCAGACACCGCGGGTACACCGGGCGACAGACACGCTGACCCCATGTGACCAGATACAGGTTGATGAAAGGCCACCAGCGCTCGGCCGTGGTCTGATAGAGCGACAGTTCGGTTTCGTCCGGCGTGCGTGTGCGCACCCAACCGAGGCGGTTCGAGATGCGATGGACATGCGTATCCACGCAGATGTTCCGCTGACTCTTGAACGCCACGATCAGGACAAGGTTGGCGGTCTTCCGTCCGACGCCCGGCAGCACCAGCAGCTCTTCCATCGTCGTCGGCACGCGGCCGCGAAAGCGCTCGACCAGAATTCCGCAGGTGGCTTTGACGTGCCGAGCCTTGTGCCGGTAGAAGCTGACCGGGTAGATCAGCCCTTGAATCCGGCGGACCGTCAGCTTCGCCATCGCGCGAGGCGTGCGCGCGACGCGGAACAGGCGGGTCGAGGCGGCAAGGGTGGTGGCGTCCTGTGTCCGGGCCGACAGCAGCGTCGCGATGAGAACCTGAAATGGATCCTGTTCCTGGCTTTCGGAGATCTTTTCGACCGCCGGCAGCTCGAGCCCGTCAATCGCGCGCGCCAGCGCGCGCATCACCGCCTCGACGTTCTTCGCGCGCTGTATCACGGCACCGGCGTGAGCGCGGGCCGACCGCTGAGCACCGCCACGACGTTGGCGACTGCCAGATCGGCCATGGCGGTGCGCGTTTCGGTCGTGCCGCTGCCAAGGTGCGGCACCAGCAGCACGTTTTCGAGCGACAGCAGATCGGGGTGAACCGCCGGCTCGTTTTCGTAGACGTCGAGCGCCGCGCCGGCGATGAGCCGCTGCTGCAGCGCCCAGGCGAGCGCGCCTTCGTCGATGACCGGACCTCGCGACGTGTTGATGAGATATGCCGACCGCTTCATCCGCGCGAACGCCGGCTTGCCGATCAAGTGCCGGGTCTCCGGCGTGAGCGGCACGTGCAGGGACACGACATCGGAGGTATTCAGGAGTCGATCGAGTGACATCGGCTCGGCGGACTCGAGCCCGGCCGCGCCTCTCGCGGCAAACGCCACGCGCACGCCGAACGCCGGCGCGCGCGTCGCGACCGCCCGTCCAATCCTTCCCAGTCCGACCAACCCGAGCTGCTTCCCGCGAAGCTCGGCGCCAAGCATGAAGTCGAAGGCCCACCCCTTCCATGCGCCCGCGCGGACGACGCGCTCACCTTCCGACAGCCGCCGAGTAGCCGCGAGGATGAGCCCCCACGTGAAATCCGCCACCGATTCAGTGAGCACGTCGGGGGTGTGGGTGACGATCACGCCACGTGACCGTGCATGCCCGACGTCGATGTTGTTGTAGCCCACCGCCACGTTGGCGACGATCTTCAGATCCTGACCCGCATCGATCACCGCGGGATCGATCTGTTCCGTCAGCATGCTGACGACCGCGGCCTTTCCCACGATGCGGGACCGCAGCTCGTCGTGCGACATCGGCGTCTCGCCGAGGTACAAATCGATGAGACCGACCGACTCGAGCTTGGCCAGGACAGACGAAGGGAGCTTCCGGGTGACGAGAATACTAGTGTCCAAACGACTGGCAATAGCCACAGTGATTGCACCGAACAGACGGTTCGATCAGACACTGGCCATCGCCATCGCCGCCCGTAGCGAGACCAAGCCGCGCATGGCTGGCGTGTGACTGAGACAGCGGCGCCGAACCGTCGGGCGGTGGCGCCTGGCGAGCTCGCGCGATTGCCGTCCTCACCATTGCACGAAGCTCCTCGTCAGAGATGTTCATGCACGTCCACCTCGTCCACGATCCCGATGATCGCGGCGTCCACCGGTGCGCCTTTCCTGCCGATCGCCTCGCCGGCCGCGCGCCCTTCCAGCACGATCAGGACCCGTTCGTCGACGCCGGCGCCGACCCCGTCCACGGCGAGCAGCGTTACTCCGCGAGGCGTGTCGTCGATGTTCACCGGCTGGACCAGCAGCAGCTTCGCCCCCTCGAACGTGCGATGTTTCTGCGTCGACACCACCGTCCCGACGACTTTCGCGATGATCACGAGGGCAATCCTTCCATCCGGCGACCCGGCCATCCGGCGACCCGGCCATCCGGGGATCCGGGCCTCCGGGCACCCTGCCTTCCTGCCATCCTGCCGTTCATGCGGAGTCCCACTGATCGACGATGCCGACGACGCCGGCGTCGACGGGCGGCTCGCCGGGATGAAACGGGAAGCTGGCTTCCCTTCCGCGGACGAAGAACACTTCCTCGCCCGCTCCGGCGCCGACGGCATCGACCGCCACCAATGGCCGTCCGGCGGGCGCCCGGTCGGCAGAGAGCGGCTGGAGCAACAGCAGGGTCGTGCCGTGGAGGTTCTCGTCCTTGCGGGTCGCGACCACGGTGCCGATCACGCGAGCGAGCTGCATCAGTCTTCCACTTCGACGTTATCGACGATGCCTATCACCGCGGCGTCCACCGGACACTCTTTCAGGCCGGACGCCATGCGGGCGGAACTGCCGCTGACGATCAAGACCGTCTCGCCGACGCCGGCATCAACGGTATCGATCGCCACCAGGTAGCTGCCCTCGGCCTTGCCGCGCGGATCCATCGGCCGCGCGATCAGCAGCTTGCTGCTCACCAGGCGCGGATCTTTTCGTGTGGCGACGACGGTCCCGACGATCTTGGCTAACAGCACCTACTTCGCATTCGTCGCTTTGCCGATCGGCAACGCGTCCTCGAGGTTGGCATGAGGACGGGGGATGACGTGGACGGAGACCAGTTCGCCGACGCGCCGCGCCGCGGCTGCGCCTGCGTCGGTCGCGGCCTTGACCGCCGCGACGTCGCCGCGCACGATGGCGGTCACGTAGCCGGCGCCGATCTTCTCCCAGCCGACCAGCGTCACCTTCGCCGCCTTCACCATGGCGTCGGCGGCCTCGATCATCGCGACCAGGCCCTTCGTTTCGATCATCCCAAGCGCCTCACCCATTACTCTGTCTCCTTGCATTGCAGCATGGCAGGATCGCAGTTTGCCAACTTGCGGGTTGCCAACTTCCCGCCATCGCTAACGTAGGTGTCTGATGGCGTCTTCGATCAGCGCCGAGAGCTCGCGGTATGTTAACCGAATTTCCGCGTCGTCATCGGTGCGCGGGCGAGCGGACGGGGGCCGCGGCACGGATCCGTCCGGCACCAGCCGCAGGCCGTCGCCGGCTGGCGCCTGCACAACCTGGCACGTGGCAGGATCCTGACCGCCGCTCGGCAGCTCACCGGGCGCCGGGGGATCGGGGCAGATCGGCGCCGGCGCCGTGATGCCGTAGGCGCCCCGAAGCTGCTGCAGGCGCGTCACTTCTTCACGCGCGAGGAGATTCTCGCCGCCCAGGAGCCGCGCCACGAGGCTGATCCTCGCAAAGTGCTCGATCGTCTCCATCTTGTAGTAGGCGCCGAACAGATCCGAGCCGACGGTCAGCGCACCGTGGTTCGCAAGCAGCATCCCGTCGTGCGCCTTGATGTATTTTCCAACCGCGGCCGGCAGCTCCTCGGTCGACGGCGTGGCGTACGCCGCAATCGGAATGCTGCCGAGCGTCGTCAGCACTTCGGCGAGCACCGCGCGATCGAGAGGAATGCCTGCGACCGCGAATCCGGTTGCGGTTGGCGGATGTGCGTGGACAACGGCCTGGACGTCTGGCCTCTGGCGGTAGACCTCGAGGTGCATCAGCATCTCGGACGAGGGCTCGCGGTCCCCCTGCAGCCTGGTTCCCTGAAGGTCGGTCACGCACATCACGTCCGGCGACATGAACCCCTTGCAGACGCTCCTCGGCGTCATCAGCAGGCGGTCGTGCCCGAGGCGGACGCTGATGTTCCCGTCATTCGATGCGGTATAACCGCGTGCGTACATTCGTCGGCCGACTTCGACGATGCCGGCGCGGAGGGAGGATTCGGTGCTCATGATCGCCGAGCGCGATATGTCTCGCGGCAGGCCGCCGAGCAGAAGTGCAACTGCTGTCCGCCGACCGACAGCGTCAACGATCGCTCGGGCACGACGAAGGTGCCGCAGACCGGATCGCGGGCCATCTGCACGGCGGGCGTCGAGGCGTCGCCTCGCGGAGAGCCAGAGACGCCCTCAGCCAGCCCGTGCCACAGACGCAACGCCGCACGAACGAACAGGATGAGCAGCACTGCATAGAGAACGAGGCGGACCATCAGGCACCTGGTCTCGCCGCACTCCCGGCTGGCGGATGCGCCGACTTCAGCGCGTCGAGCGCGCGCTTGGCCTGCTGCCCTTCAGGGCTGTCGGGCGCGATCTGCACCACCTGGCCCCATGCCTGCTCCGCGCCGGCGAGATCCTGCTTGCCGTACGCCCGGACAATCCCGAGGTTCAGAAGTGTCTTGGTGTGCTTGGGATCCAGCTTGAGCGAGTGGGTGAACTGGTCGAGCGCCCTGTCCGGCTGATTCAGATAGAAAAAGCTGATGCCGAGATCGGTGCTCACGTTGATGTCATCAGGCGCCAGCTTCAGCGCCTCGCCGTACCACTTGATCGCATCGTCGTACCGCTCGGCGTCGAAATACAGATTCGCGAGCGCGGCGCGTGGCTTCGGGTTCGACGGTTCGCGATCGGCCACTGAGAGAAAGGCCTTGACCTTGTTCTCGTCGAGAAGCGCCGCGGTCGGCGTCGAACCCGAGGCGGATGCAGGCGCGGCTTGCGCCGATGGCGTGGACGGCTGTCGAATAGCGGTCTGCTGGCTGCCGATGATCCACCCAGCGATGAGACCGAAGACAACGCCGGCGATGCCGAAAGCAATCGACTCTGATTTCATGGCCGAATTTCGATCATAACGCCAAGCTTCCTCTCGTGCATACGCGGCCCGCTTCGCTGGTCCGGCATGCCAGCTGACGTCGCCCCGTGGGCGTTCGAGCCTTCGTGATGATGGTCACTGTTCATCGATGGAGTGCGGCGGCTGGGCCGGGTGTCAAGACGGCCAGGTATTCGCGAATCACGGTGGTGAGTCCGACGAACAATGCCCGGGACATGATGGCGTGGCCAATCGACACCTCGTCCAGATACGGCACCTGCCGGAAGAGCACCAGATTCTCCAGATCGAGGTCGTGCCCGGCGTTCACACCGAGACCCCGCGCGTGCGCCCGCTCCGCGGCATGCGCGTAGGCGGCAAGGGACCGCCGGGCAGCCTGGGCTCCCGCCTCGAAGGCACGGGCGAATGGCTCCGTGTAGAACTCGACGCGGTCCGCGCCCACGGAGGCGGCGAGATCCACCGCGTGCTCGTCTGGGTCGACGAAGAGCGACACTCTGATGCCGCACGCTTTCAGATCCGCGATCACCCCCGGCAGAAGCTCGGTTTCCGTCCCGGGCCTCCAGCCCGCCTGACTCGTCACCTCCCCCGGCGCCACCGGCACCAGCGTGCACTGTTCCGGTCTCACCTTGCGGACGAGCTCGAGAAGGTCGGGACGAGGGTCTCCCTCGATGTTGTACTCGAGCCTCGGGCGAAGCGGCGCGAGCGTCCGCCCGATCTCCTCGACATCATCGGGGGTGATGTGACGACGGTCGGCCCTCGGATGCACCGTGATCCCTGCGACGCCCGCGCCGACGCACACCTCGACCGCATCGAGCACGCGGGGCTCACGCCCGCCGCGCGAATTGCGAAGCGTGGCCACCTTGTTCACGTTCACGCTCAGGCGAACCATGGAACGCTACGTTGCAGCCTCTCCTATCTGCTCGTTCACGACCTCGACGATCTCCTGGGCCCAGGCGCGGATCTCCTGCTCGTCCTCGCCTTCGAGCATCACACGCAGCAGCGGTTCGGTGCCCGAGTACCGCACGAGCAGCCGCCCCCGGCCGGCGACACGGGCTTCAACACGCGCTATCGCGGCGGCGACGGCCGGCACGGTCGAGAGGTCGATTCGCTCGCGCACGCGGACATTCAGCAGCACTTGCGGATAGCAGACCAGTTCAGAGGCAAGGTTGCCCAGTGTCCGGCCGGTCATCCCCACCGTGCGCAGCACGTTCAGCGCCGTGCACAGGCCGTCTCCCGTGAACAGGTAGTCCGAGAAGATGATGTGCCCCGACTGCTCGCCGCCGAGCGACAGCCGGCGGGCGAGCATCTCCTCCATCACGTACTTGTCGCCAACGGCACACCGCACCAGCCCGATGCCGAGCTCGCGCAGCGCGATCTCGAGGCCGATGTTGCTCATCACGGTCGCGACGATCGCGTTGCCGTTCAGCCGCCCCTCGCGCTGGAGTTGACGGCCGCACATGAGCAGCACGGCATCGCCGTTCACGATACGCCCGGTCCCGTCGACGAAGATTGCTCGATCGCCGTCTCCGTCGAAGGCCACGCCGATGTCCGCGCCGGTCGTCACCACGACCTCGGCAAGCTTCTCAGGGTGGGTCGATCCGCAGTTCAGGTTGATGTTCCGGCCATCCGGCTCGTTGCCAATCACAATCACGTCCACGCCCACGCTCCGGAACAGCTCCGCAGCCACGGGCGTGGTCGCCCCGTTTGCGCAGTCAATCGCGAGCCTCAGCCCGTTGAATGGTGAATGGTCGGGCAGCACGGAACGCAGGTGATCGAGGTAGGCCTTCACCAAATCGCTATGCGGCACGTCCGCGGCTGTCCCTTCGCGAGCCTGCCAGGTGTCGTCGGCGACAATCGCCTCGACCTCCTGTTCGACGCGCTCGGTGAATTTCTCACCGCGTCCCGAGAACACCTTGATGCCGTTGTCCTCGAACGGGTTGTGCGACGCTGAGATCACGACGCCGGCGTCATATCCGGCGCTCCTCGTCAGGTAGGCGACTGCCGGCGTCGGGACCACGCCGACGCTCGTGACCGCCGCGCCTTCGCCGGAAGCACCATGAGCGAGCTCGGCCTCGATCCAGGCACCCGACTCACGCGTGTCGCGCCCGACGAGAAGCCGCGGCGATGCCCGGCGATGCGGCAGCACGCGCACGAGCGCGGCCCCGAGGCGTCGCACTGTGGCGCGGTCGAGCGGATACTTGCCGGCCGTGCCGCGCACGCCATCGGTTCCAAACAGCCCGTTGGTTCTTGGCAATCAGTGTCCTGAGCGCGAAAAGAGCCAGCGAACCTGACGGCGGGGCATTCCCGCTCCACTGTCGGCGCCGGCTGCGTTTGCTCCTCGCGCGAGTCTTCCGGATCTTCTCGTTCGTCCCCGTTCGCGGCACTCCGCCTCGGCGAACGTCGGCGAGACATCGGCGATCGAACAGTGTCGTCGGTGGACCGGCGGGTCGCACCCTGCCGAGGGGCCGCCGCGCTCCGGCATCCTGGCCACCTACTTCGAATTCAGAGCGCTGATGCGCACCCGCACGGCGGCCGGATTGATGCGCGCGACGCCAACGTCCGGCGACGCGTCCACCTTGACGCCGAGGACGTAGTCGCCAGCGCCCAGTCCTGCGAGATCGACATTGGCGGTCACGGCATCGCGATCGACGCGACTGAGCCCCTGACGGCTGCCGCGAAGGATCACCTCGACCGCCGTCGGAGTCGCCTGCGCGCTCAGGTTCGTCCCCAGATTCCTCAAGTACACAGGCCGGTCGCTGAGAGTCCGTTCGACCGGTCCGGGGAGCACCGGCACACG
>WHSN01000222.1 GCA_009380045.1 Luteitalea sp. | reverse complement strand
TTCAACAAGCCGGGTCGCGATACGTCGGCCAGCCCGGTCGAAGAAGTGTTCGCCGAGGTGCGCGCCGACGACGATTTCGGCGTCAAGCAGGTGCAGATGTTCTACTCGGTGAACGGCGGGGCCGAGAAGACGATCAGCCTCTTTGGCGGCTCGAAGGCGCTGCCGGAAGTCACCGCCAGCCACACGCTCTACCTCGAGGAGCTTGGCCTGAACCCAGGCGATTTCGTGTCGTACTACGCCAAGGCGGCCGACAACGACGGTGTGCAGGGCGCGAAGACGACGACCAGCGACATCTACTTCGTGCAGATCCGGCCGTTCCGCAAGGACTTCAAGCCGGCGCAGTCGATGGGTGGGGGCGGGGGCGGGGGCGGGAATCAGGTCGGTCAACTCTCACAGCAGCAGCGCGAGATCGTGGCGGCGACCTTCAACACCGTTCGCGACCGCCCGAAGATGACCGCCGACAAGTTTCGCGAGACCACGGTCTTTCTCACCCTGGCGCAGGCGAAGCTGCGGGAGCAGGTCGAAGAGCTGAGCGGCAAGATGAACAGCCGCCTCGACGCCGTGGATCCGGCGTTCAAGGTGATCGCCGAGGCGCTGCCCAAGGCCGCCGCCGAGATGAAGAGCGCCGAAGGGCAGCTCAAGGGCCAGAAAGCCAAGGAAGCGCTCACCCCGGAACAACGCGCGCTGAAGCTCCTGCAGGACGCGGAGCAGCAGTACGAGATGCAGGTGGCCTCGCAGCAGGGCGGTGGTGGCGGCGGCGGCCAGAGCCAGATGTCGGAAGACCTGGCCGATCTGTTCGAGCTCGAGCTCGACAAGCTGGCGAACCAGTACGAGATGCAGCAGCGGGCCGAGCAGCAGGGCGGCGACAAGCAGGTCGACGAACTGCTCGAGAAGCTGAAGGAGCTCGCACGTCGTCAACAGCAGGAGGCCGAGCGCCAGCGCCGGATGGCGGCGACGAACCAGGGTGGCGGCAGTGGCGGCGGCGACGCCCAGCGGCAGATTGCCCAGGAGGTCGAAGAGGCGGCCCGCCGGCTCGAGCAGCTCACGCGCGAACAGCAGCGGGCGAACTTGAACGACGCGGCGCGGCAGCTGCAGGATGCCGCGAACGCCATGCGGCAGGCGGCTGCCAACGGATCGAAGGACGCGGGAGCACAGGCGCAGGCCGCTCTCGACAAGATCCGGCAGGCGCAGCAGCGGCTCGAACGCAACCAGGGCGGACGTGGCGAGCGCGACGTGCAGGAAGCGATGCGTCAGGCCGAGGAGCTCGCGAACGAGCAGAAGCAGGTGGCCTCCGAGGTCGGCAGCCTGGAGCAGCAACAGGGCCCCGGGCGTCAGAGCAAGGCCCAGTCGCTGGCGCAGCGCAAGGACGCGATGGACGCCAAAGTGGCCGGGCTTCAGGATCAGCTCGAGAAGCTGGCGAACGAAGCGCGCGGCGATCGACGCGAGGCAGCCCGGAAGCTCGACGAGGCCGCTGGCAGCATCACCGACAAGCGGGTCCGCGAGAAGATCCGCTACACGAAGAACACGCTCCAGGGTCAAGGGAGCGAATACGCCCGGGCGATGGAAGCCGACATCCAGTCGAACCTCGAAGCGCTGAGGGACAAGATCGGCGACGCCGCCTCGGCGTTCGGGTCGGCCGACAAGCAGGATGCGCTCGGCAAGGCGGTTGACCAGACGCGCGATCTCGTGCGCGGGATGGAGTCGCTGGATCAGCGGATGCGCGACCGCGCGGCACAGCAGAAAGACGGGCAGCGCGGTCAGCAGGGCGAACAGGGTCAGCAGGGCGAACAGGGGCAGCAAGGCCAACAGGGTCAGCAGGGCCAGCAAGGCTCCCAGGGGCAGCAGGGCTCGCAGGGAGAGCAGGGTTCAGAAGGCGGCCAGCAGGGGCAGCAGGGCGGCAATGCGAACGCCGGCGGGGCGAACGTGAACGGCGGCGCCTGGGGCGGCGACGGACGCAACTGGGGCAATCGGACCGGCGCTTGGAATGGAGACGACGTTCGGCAGTTCAGGCGGGAGCTGCGAGAGTGGCAGGGAGACGCCCAGGCGCTGCGGCGGCAGTTGCAGCAGGCCGGCGTCGACGTACGCGACCTCGATCAGGTGATGCGCGATCTGCGGAGTCTCGACAGCGATCAGGCGTTCGTCGACGGCGCGAACCTGCAGGCGCTCCAGGCAGCGGCGATCGACCGTCTGAAGAAGTTCGAATTCAACCTGCGGAAGAAGGCCGACGGCGGCGGCGATCAGCGGCTCTCGTTGTCGGGATCAGACGAAGTGCCGGCCGGATTCCGGCAGGCCATCGAGGAGTACTATCGAGCGCTCGCGAAAAAACAATGATGCGAGCCTGACGCCTGGAACACGAAGTTCTTTTTCGTAAGAGGGCTTCGTGATCCTCGTGGTCCTTCGCGCCTTCGTGATACGCGCAACTGAAACCGGCTGTAGCCTCACGAAGCACGAGGCTTAACTGAGGCCACGCAGGCTCATGGATCGAGACCTTCGTGGTTCTTTGCGAAGTCTTCGTGATACACGGCGGTTCGAGGGTCTGAGATCGGCAGTTCAACAGTCGCCGTGTCGGGGCGTAGCGCAGTCTGGTAGCGCATCCGCTTTGGGAGCGGAGGGTCGCTGGTTCGAATCCAGTCGCCCCGACCACTTTCACCTCTCAGTGAAGCAAGACTTACCGCCAACATCGCGGGCGGCGTCTTTGTCCTCAGCCGGGGCTTTCGCCTCTGGAATTGCAACGGGATCCCGCCGCCACACCAAACCGACGCATCGCCGGGAACCGAGCGACCGTCGCGAGACTGTATGGTTAACCGCCCGGTAAACCATAAACCTGCGTTCCGTGTGACCCTTTTCGGTCGTCGGTGGTTGCTCCAGTTCGATCTCGCCGCGCTCGAAGGCGCCGATCACGGCGGCGATGGTCTCGACGCTGACCCACGCGTTGTGCTGGAACTCGCCGCGGTTCTCGTCGGCCATCGCCCGCAGCATGTCGGCGTTCGATCGCGATGCGTTTGTTCCCGATCGGGATAAGTATTCCCAAGCGGGAAAGATCGAACCGCGCCGGGTTCCTGTTGTAGATTCACCGGAGGAGGAGGCTCGATGCCACGGAAGGCACAACGCCGGGACCTGTTCGACCGCATCCGCGATCTGTTGCCCCTGGCCCGCAACGCCATTGCCGCGCGTGGGATCGACCCGGAGTGGAGCGTCGAGATCGCGGAAGAATTCACCGCCGCGTCAGGCGCCGCCTGTGGCGACGGTAGCCAAGAGGCCGAGCGGTATCACAATGGGCTCTTCGTCCTCGGGATCGCGGTCGGCCTGCTGCTCGACAGGCGGGTGCTGGATGACGCGGCCGCATTATCTCCAGCGCGAGCCTCGGCTGAGGATGGCGCCGACATGTGGACGAGGACGACCCCGTCGGCTGCCCACCGCTCAATTTGGTTGAGATCGGCGTCAGCCCCCCGGGCGTTGATCGCGTTCGTATCGAGCATGAGTGTGACGTAGAGGAATCGCGTGTCTTCGTAGTCCGTCATCGCAGTCCCTCTTGCGCGCGACCGACACTCATCAGCGAGGGTCGCGCGAATGCTACCAGCCTACCGCTTCCCGTCCGCGAGAACCGGTCGCGGCGTCATTGCAACGGATTGCAACGCGGTCGTCCCCTGGCGTCCTTTGGGGTCCCCCGCAAAAGCGAAAGGTGACAAAAACGGTCTATTCCGGTCACATGGGTGACGGATGATTCGGGGGCCGGAGCCTGGGCAGCACTTTCGGGCCGCATGAGTTCTCGATCGGCCCGAACCGGCACGTCTCCATCGTCGAAGTAGATCGTAGTCCATGAAGGTGACGAGCCAGATCTGCTCGCTCACCTGCGTGCCCAGACCTCCTGCCCGTAAACGCCTGACTCAAGTTGATCTGCCGCCGCTCGTAGCAGATGCAGCCGCAGTGCACGAGGTGCCGGTCCAGGCGCCGGCACCTGAACTCCTTCAGTCCTTGGCGGCTTCGGCCAGCGCCTTCTCCTGGGCCCGTGCGCCAGCCAGGATCGTCGCCATGCTGTAGTTCCCCTCATGACACGCGTACTCGTAAATCGGCTCCTGGCTCAACGTCATCGGGATCGCCGCCTTCCACGTCTGCGTGAAGGTGGTTGGATCGTCGACCGTGAATTCGTACATCAGCACGTCGGGAGCGACCCGCGTGAAGCGCTCGATCAGGTGCAGTTTTTCGCTGGCACCTTGAAACGCGGTCTTGGCGCTGAAGTTCGTCGTGTCAACCACCAGCGTGCTGCCCTCCCAATGTCCGCGGGAATCGCCCATCCACTGACGGACCTCTGGATCCAGGTGGGGACGTCCGTCCAGGGGAACCATGCGATGTTCGTGAATCATTTCGTTCAGGATCACCACGTAGTCGCGTGACTGGAGCAGCTGCACGTTGTTGTTGTACGGACCGGGCACCATCGGAGGGCCGGCGGTCCGCCACTGCAGGCAACGCTCACCGAGCGGCCGGTCGGCAATCGAGTCGAAGCTGCGGCCGGCGCCGCCCTCCTCGCGAGCGGAGTTCGTCGTGAGCCCCCGGTTGGCCCGCACTCGCTTCTGCCCCTCTGGTGTCAGCGGCGGGATCCTTCCGTTCGGCGGATCGACCACAAGCGAGGTCTGCCTCGTCCCGACGGTCTTCGTGCCGAAGTCCCACCAGAACTGGTTGTAGGCGCGGTCCAGATCGGTCCGTCCATCAGACCCGCGCTCGCTGGTCGATGCGTGATCCCGGCGATCGCGGTCCTGAATTTCGGCCGTGCGCCTCTCCAGATCGGCCGCCTCTTGGGCGGTCAGTACCGGCTTCTCCGCCAGTTCAGGGGGCCGCTCGAGCGGCGTGATCGTGGCATACCCCCATACACCTTGCAGGTCGGGCTGTCCATCCGGTGTAAGTGGCGGAGTATACGTCTGCGTGGCCGCTGGCCCCTGCGCCGCCGCCTGGCCGGCGGTTGGGATCCACGCTATTGCCACAAGTGCGATTGTCACCAGCACTCCGAGGAGACATCGACGGCTCATTTCGACCTTCCTTTCCGGCAACGACCCTGCACTGTCCTCTGACGCCCTATGGCGTTTTTCGATTCAGCGTAGCAGTTTTCATCACGATGGCACGATGGAGCACGAAGTTCCTTTCCCAAAAGGTCTTCGTGATCCTTCGCGGCTTCGTGATCCGCGCAAATGCAAGCGGCTCTAGAACCGAAGCGTTCCGCTCAGCTCGACGAGACGACCGTCGACGATGGCCCCGGGGCTGCTGGACGCGCTTCCGCTCGGCTGCAGCCACTGTGCACCGTAGACACCATTGACGCCTTGAATGGCGTTGGTGTTCAGGAGATTGTAGATGTCCACGTTCGCCTGCAGCCGTGCCCGTGAGCCCAGATTGAAGAGCCTGGTGAGCCGCAGGTCAACCTGCGTCTTGCGCTCTTCCCACAACAGACCCGGCTCGATGAGAGGCACCGCCGCAGTGGCGGTGCAGACCGCTCGCGTCCCGCAGGCCGACAGGTTGCGCCCGAGCGATCCCGCGATCGCGCTGTTCGGCACGTTGTAGGTCGCCACGATGTTCGGCCCGCCGATGTTCTGGAAGACGCCGCTCACCGAGAAGTCATACGGCAGCGGATAGCTGCCGAAGATTTTGACCTGGGTCTGGGCGGCAAACGGCATCGTCTGACGGCAGAACTGCAACTGCTGCGGCGAGTCCACGACGAAGCAGTTGTCGGTCACCGTTCGACCCGTATCCACGCCGCCGCCGATTCGTGCGCCCGACGCAAAACGTGAGTTCATGGTCACCCCGACGAAATCGGAGACGCGCTTCTGCTCGCCGAACGTATCCGCCTGGATCACCAGGTTCTGCACCTGTCCGAACCGGGCCGGGCTGAGATCGTAGAGCCCGCACACCGGATAGCCGCCGCCACCAGGGAGCCTGGGATCGGCGGGCGCCGTGATGCAGTACTCGTCGAAGTCCGACGGTCCCACGGCGAGGTTGTCGGTGACGCGGAAGTTGCCCGACCAGTTGCGATAGTAGCCAGCGGTCATCGAAAGTCCGCCGAGGAGCTGGTGCTGCACTTCGGTCG
>WHSN01000068.1 GCA_009380045.1 Luteitalea sp. | reverse complement strand
CCCCGAACGTGCTGCGCATTCTCATCGGGCGGGCCGCGGACCAGCCGCACGGCGACCGGGTCACGGTGGTCGAGTGTGAGATCGACGACATGAATCCGCAGCTGTTCGGCACCGCCATGGAGCGGCTCTACGCCGCCGGCGCGTTGGAAGTGTTCTATGTGCCGATTCAGATGAAAAAAAATCGCCCGGGCACGCTGCTCACCGTCGTCGTCGCTCCTGAGCGCCGCGCCACCGTGCTGGACGTCGTCTTCCGGGAGACCACCACCATCGGGCTGCGCTATTCGGAAGTCGACCGTGAATGCCTGAAGCGCGAGATCGTCACGGTGGAAACGCCCCTCGGGCCGGTGCGAATCAAGCGCGCGTGGCGCGACGGGCGGGTGATCAACGCGGTGCCCGAGTTCGAGGACTGCGCCGCGCTTGCCACCGCCCACCATCTCGCGGTGAAGGAGGTGCAGGCGATGGCGGCGCACGCCTACAGCACCGGGCAGGCCGCCGCGGGATGGCCGCTGTGAGCCGCTTCTACATCACGACGCCGATCTACTACATCAACGCCGAGCCGCATCTGGGGCACGCCTATACGACCATGGTGGCGGACGCCGTGGCTCGCGCACACCGTCTCCTGGGAGACGACGTCTTCTTCCTCACCGGCACCGACGAGCACGGTCAGAAAGTCGAGCGCGCCGCCCAGAAAGCCGGCCTGAGCCCCGAAGCGTTCGCCGACCACATCGCCCGGAAGTTCCACGACCTCCTGCCCGCTCTCAACATCAGCAACGACGATTTCATCCGGACCACCGAGCCGCGCCACCACGCCGCTGCGCAGGAGCTGTGGCGGCAGGTGCGGGATCGCGGGTTCATCTACAAGGACAAGTACGAGGGCTGGTACTGCACGGTCGACGAGATCTTCGTGCCGGAAACGCAGCTCGTCGCCGGCCGGTGCGGGATCTGCGGAAATCCCGTGGAACGGATCGCCGAGGAAAGCTATTTCTTCCGGCTGTCCCGGTTCGAGCAGCCGCTACTCGACCACTACCGTGCGCATCCCGATTTCGTGACGCCTGCCGGACGCCGCAACGAGGTGCTCACGTTTCTCGAGGGAGGGCTCGAGGACCTCAGCATCAGCCGCACGTCGTTCACCTGGGGCATTCCGGTGCCCGACGACCCGGCGCACGTCATGTACGTGTGGTTCGATGCGCTCACCAACTACATGACCGCGGCCGGATACGGAGTGAGCCAACCAGCCGCCGCGGCCAGGTTCGCCCGCTATTGGCCGGCGGACGTGCACCTCATCGGCAAGGAGATCGTCCGTCAGCACGCGATTTACTGGCCGGCGTTCCTGCTGGCGGCCGGCCTGCCCTTGCCGCGCCAGATCGTGAGCCATGGGTGGTGGCTCATGGAAGGTGCGAAGATGTCGAAGTCGAAGGGCAACGTGGTGCGCCCGCACGAGTACGTCGACCGCTTCGGTCTCGACGCGGTTCGCTACTTCGTGTTCCGCGAGATGGTGTTCGGCCAGGACGCGAGCTTCGGCGATGAAGCGATCCTCACGCGCTACAACTCGGACCTCGCCAACGATCTCGGCAACCTGGTGAGCCGCACCACGACGATGGCGCACCGGTACTGCGATGGCGTCGTGCCGTCCGCCGATCGCGAGCTGCTCGCGCGCCCGCCGGAGCGGGAGCTGAGCTCCGCCGTCGGCGCACTGGTCGTCAAGGTGAAGGCAGCGGTCGCATCGTTCCAGTCGAGCACGGCGCTGCGTGACATCTGGGAGGTGATCGGCGCCACGAACCGCTACATCGTGACCCGCGAGCCATGGCAGCTGGCCAAGTCCCCGGACCGGCGCGCCGAGCTCGACGCCGCGCTCTACGCGGCCGCGGACGCGCTTCGCGTGATCGCCGAGCTGATCCGACCGTTCATGCCAGCCACCGGCGAGCGGACGCTTCGCATGCTTGGCGTTGAACCGGAAGCGGCGTCCTGGACGTCTCTCCGACCGGGCACACTCGAGCCGGGCACGACGCTCGGCGAACTCGCGGCGCTCTTCCCGCGCATCGAGCACACTGTGGAGGAACTTCGAGCAATGGCTGCCGACACGAACGACGTTTCACCCGCACCTGGATCCCAGGGCGCGAGCACTTCTGTTTCCAGCGCCGCCGCGTCAGCCGGCGCGGCGGGAAGCGCCACCACCGGCACAGTGGCTGCAACGACCGCGGCAGCCGATCGTATTTCGATCGACGACTTCATGAAGGTGGAGCTCCGGGTGGCACGTGTGCTGTCGGCGGAACCGGTGCCGAAATCGAGCAAGCTGCTCAAGCTTCAGGTCGACACCGGCGCCGACCAGCGGACGATCGTGGCCGGGATCGCCGAGTCATACGAACCTGCGGCGCTCGTGGGCCGAACCATCGTGGTCGTGACGAACCTGAAGCCGGCCAAGCTGATGGGGGTCGAGTCGAACGGCATGGTGCTGGCCGCCAGTCCCGAGGGAGGCAAGGCGTTGCTGTTGAGCTTTGACGTAGCGCCCGTGCCTGGCACCAGGGTCCGGTAATCGCGACTCATCTCGAACCACTGCCGCGGAGTCAACCATGCGGTCGATTGTTCCAGTCGTGGCCGTCGCCGCCGCCCTCGTCGGCGGCGCGGTGATGTCCAGTCAGCAGAACGCGTCTTCAGCCATGAACCCGATCGCAGAGCGATACGTGAAGCTGGTGCTGGCTGTGGGCGAGCACGATCCCGCCTATGTCGACGCGTACTACGGCCCGCCCGAGTGGAAGGCGGAGGCGACGGCTGAAAAGCGGTCTCTCGTCCAGATCGAAGCCGAGGCGTCGGCTTTGGCCGGACTTCTCGGGGTTGCGCCCTCCGGCGACGACATCGACTCCCTCCGGCATGCGTATCTGCGGCGGCAGCTCGAGGCGCTCAGGGCCCGCGTCAGGATGCTCTCGGGCGCCAAGATGCGCTTCGACGAAGAATCGCTGGCGCTCTACGACGCGGTGGCGCCGACGCATCCCGAATCGTACTTCCAGGCGATGATCGACGACCTCGACCGCGCGCTCCCGGGCACGGGGCCGCTCATCGACCGCGTCGAGGCATTTCGCGCCGCGTTCGTGATCCCGAAAGAGCGTCTCGGGCGGGTGTTCGACACCGCGATCGGCGAGTGTCGGCGTCGGACGCTGGAGCACGTGGCGCTCCCGGCCGGCGAGAGCTTCACGGTCGAGTACGTGACCAATAAGTCGTGGAGCGGCTACAACTGGTATCAGGGGAACTATCGCAGCCTGATTCAGGTGAATACCGATCTCCCCATCTACATCGATCGCGCCGTCGATCTCGCGTGCCACGAAGGCTACCCCGGCCATCACGTCTACAACGTGCTGCTCGAGCGGAATCTGGTCCGCGACCGCGGCTGGGTGGAGATGAGCGTGTATCCGCTGTTCTCGCCGCAGTCGCTCGTCGCCGAAGGCTCCGCCAACTACGGGATCGACGTCGCGTTTCCGGGTGACGGCCGCGTGATTTTCGAGCGGGAGGTGTTGTTCCCGGCCGCTGGCCTCGACCCGACCGCGGCCGGCGAATACTACCGGGTGCAGGCCATCGTCGAGCGCCTGTCGTATGCCGGCAACGAAGCGGCACGCCGCTACTTGAACGGCGACATCGACCGGGCCGCCGCCGCCGCGTGGCTCACCCGGTTTGCCCTGATGTCGCCGCCCCGCGCCGAGCAGCGCACGCGGTTCATGGACGACTACCGAAGCTACGTGATCAACTACAACCTCGGAAAGGATCTCGTACGACAGTTCGTCGAGTCACGGGGCGGCACCTCCGCCGCGCCAGACCGGCGATGGGAAATCTTCGCGGGACTGCTGGAAACGCCGCGGTTGCCGTCGGGTCTGGTGCCTGCTCGTTAGTGCGTCGTGCCGCCGCGTCACCATCAGATCGGCGTCCGGCCGCTTCCCGAAGCTCCACGATTCCGGGGCGAACAGGAGTCTCCTTCTGCCGGCGCGTTCCTCGCTGTTCACTGACTGTCGATGATCGATTCACACTGCCACCTCGCCGACGCCGCGTTCGCGGCTGACCTGCCTGCAGTGATCGAGCGGGCCAGAGCCGCGGGACTCGAACGGGCGCTGGTGATTCTCGAGGCCGGGAATGCACAGGAGGCGGCTCAGGCCGCCAGCGTCGCCGGGCTCTGGCCCGAGGTGCGCATCGCCGTCGGCGTTCATCCCCATGCCGCGGGCGGCTACCGCGCCGACCCGGAGCGCGCCGCGCAGGCTGTACGGGCACAGATAGCGGAAACGCCTTCAGCGCGAGCGGTCGGAGAGATCGGGCTCGACTATCACTACGACTACTCGCCGCGCGATGTGCAGCAGCAGGTGTTTCGCGCCCAGCTGCGGCTCGCGATCGAGCTCGACCTGCCAGTCGTGATCCACACCCGAGAGGCCGAGGAGGATACGCTGGCGATTCTCGGCCAGGAGGGTGAGGGCGGCGCACTCCGCGGCGTGCTGCACTGCTTCACCGGCACACCCGCCCTGGCGCGGGCCGGCGTCGGCCTGGGGCTCCATGTCTCTTTTGCCGGCATCATCACGTTTCCCAAGGCGGGCGAGCTGCGCGAGACCGCTCGTCTGGTGCCGATCGACCGGCTGCTCAGCGAAACCGACAGCCCGTTTCTGGCGCCGGTCCCGTATCGCGGGAAGCGCAACGAGCCGGCGTACGTGACGCGGGTGGTCGCGGCGTTGGCCGATCTGCATCGCATCAGCGCGCCCGACCTCGGTGCGCGCACCTGCGCGAACTTTCATAGCTTGTTCCGCCCGTGATAAAGTCCCACCTGAGCCACTGTGGAGAAAACCTCGCCGGCCCTCTCGCAGATCTTTGAGCCGATCCGTGCGGACCTCGAGCTGGTCGATCGCGAGTTTGCGCGCCACGTCGAGTCGCAGGTCGAGCTGATTCCGACCATCGGCAGGTACATTCAGACCAGCGGCGGCAAGCGCGTGCGTCCCGCGGTGCTGCTGATGGCGGCCCGTCTGGGCGGATATGGCGGCGACCGCGCGGTGCTGTACGCGGCGGTGGTTGAATTCATCCACACCGCCACCCTGGTTCACGACGACATCATCGACGAGTCGGAGCTTCGCCGCGGCCGGATGGCGGTGCACTCGCGATGGGGCAACGACATTACCGTGCTCCTCGGGGACTACCTGTACATCAAGTCGATGGCGCTGGCGCTGTCGCACGATCACCTCGACATCGTACGCGTGCTCTGCGACGTCACGCTGCGCATGATCGAGGGGGAGCTCTATCAGCTCACCAAGAACGGGGACGCCGATCTCGCGGAAGAGGAGCATTTCGACATCATCCGGCGCAAGACGGCATACCTGTTCGGCGGCTGCGCCCAAATCGGCGGCATGCTCGGGAACGTCACCCGGGAACAGGAGCAGGCGCTCCAGGAGTACGGGTTCAATCTCGGCATCGCGTTCCAGCTGGTCGACGACCTGCTGGATTTCACCGGCGACCTGAAGGCGCTCGGCAAGCCGATCGGCGCCGACCTGCGCGAGGGCAAGATGACCTTGCCGCTGATCCATCTGCTACAGCACGATCGGGGCGCCGCCGGACGGATCGTCCGCGAGATCATCGCGTCACGCGCCGCCTCCGACGAACAGTGGGACGAGCTGCTGCAGCTGCTGAAGGAACAGCGATCGATCGACTACGCGTACCGGTGCGCCGGCGATTTCGCCGAACGCGCCAAGAAGCCGCTCTACACCTTCCCACCGAGCTCCGAACGGGATGCGCTACTCGCGCTGCCCGACTACGTGCTGTCGCGAGACCGGTGAGTCGGGGCGCAGACGACGCCGCCGCCCGCGTCCGCGACCTGCGTGACGCGATTCGACACCACGAGGAACGCTACTACATTCAGAACGACCCGGAGATCTCCGACGACGAATTCGATCGGCTCCTGCACGAGCTCGAACAGCTCGAAGCCGACAATCCAGATCTGATCGCGGCTGACTCTCCGACGCAGCGCGTCGCCGGGAGCCCGATCGAAGGATTCGCCACCGTGGAGCACCTGATGCCGATGCTCAGCCTCGATAACGCCTATGGCGAAGACGAGCTGCGCGCGTTCGACGATCGCGTGCGCAAAGGTGCGGGGGTGGGTTCGGCGGCAGTGGGCTACGTGGCGGAGCTGAAGATCGACGGCCTGAGCATCGCCCTCACCTATGAAGACGGCCGGCTCGCCCGCGGCGCGACCCGGGGAGACGGCTTCCGGGGTGAAGAGGTGACGGCGAACGTGAGAACGATCCGCGCGATCCCGCTCCGTCTGCGGGGGCACGTCCAGGGCCGCGTCGAAGTTCGCGGGGAAGTGTATCTGCCGCGCGCCGCGTTCGCGCGCATGAACCAGCAGCGCGAGGTGGCAGGCGAGCCGCCGTTCGCAAACCCGCGGAATGCGGCCGCCGGCACGATGCGAAATCTCAGCCCGGTTCTGGTGTCGAAGCGTGGGCTGTCGGCGTTCACCTACCAGTTGGTCAGCCTGGCGTCTGGCGGCGAATCCGCCGAGCCACCCGGCGCGCGCCTGCATTCGGCAACCCTGACCACCATGCGGGCGTGGGGGTTGCCGGTCGAGCGGCACTGGCAGCCATGCGCCGGCATCGACGAGGTGATCGCCTACTGCCAGACCTGGGCCGGCAAGCGGCTGGGGCTCGACTTCGATACCGATGGCGTCGTGGTCAAGGTCGACGACCTCGCGGTTCGAGAGCGCCTCGGCAGCACGGCGAAGTTCCCGCGCTGGGCCACCGCTTTCAAATTTCCTGCCAGGCAGGGGACGACGACCCTGCGGCGAATCGCGGTGAACGTCGGCCGCACTGGTGCGGTCACGCCCTATGCCGTGCTCGATCCGATCTTCCTCGCCGGTTCCACGATTTCGATGGCGACGCTGCACAACGCCGAGGACGTGGCGCGAAAGGATCTCCGCGAGGGTGACCGGGTGCTGATCGAAAAAGGGGGAGACGTCATCCCCAAAGTCGTGAAGCCGATTCTGCCTCACCCTGAAGGCGCTGTGGCGTGGCAGATGCCAGCGGCCTGCCCGGTCTGCAGCAGCCCGCTCCGGCGGGACGAGGAGGAGGTCGTGTGGCGCTGCGAGAACACCTCCTGTCCCGCCCGCATTCAGCGCAGCCTCGAGCACTTCGCTTCCCGATCGGCGATGAACATCGAAGGGCTGGGTGAGTCGCTGATCGAGCAGCTGATCGCGCAGGGGCTGGTCCGCGACTTCGCCGACCTCTACAAGCTCGACGCCACCCAGCTGGAGAACCTGGTCGTCACACCGCGCGAGCCGAAGTCGGATCGGTCGCGGCCGCGAAAGCTGGGGAAAGTCGGGCGAAACGTCATCGAGCAGATCGAGCGAAGCAAGACCAACGATCTCTCACGCCTCATCTACGGCGTCGGGATCCGCCACGTCGGTGAGAAGGCCGCGGCGACCCTCGCCCGCCATTTCCGGACGATGGAGGGGGTGCTCCGGGCGTCGGCCGAGATGCTCCACACCGTTCCCGAGATCGGTCCCGTCGTTGCCGCCTCGGTCCGCGCCTTCGCCGACGAGTCGAGAAATCGGGAGCTCGTGGCCCGCCTCCAGGGCGAGGGCCTGAACATGGTGAGCCAGGCGCCGCCACCGACGAGCCAACCCGGCCCGCTCGCGGGCAAGGTGTTCGTGCTCACCGGCACGCTGTCGGACATGTCACGGGAGCAGGCAACCGAGGCGCTCGAGCGGCTCGGCGCCAAGGTCGCGGGATCGGTGAGCAAGAAGACCAGCTACCTCGTGGCCGGCGCCGACGCCGGGAGCAAGCTCGAGAAGGCCAGGGCGCTCGGCGTCGAAACGCTGGATGAGCAGGCGTTTCTGCAACTTATAATCAAAGCATCATGATCTCGCGCCGGTTCACCATCGTCACCGTCGTCCTGGTCGCAGTGGTCGCGTTCCTCGTCGGCGCGATCGTCGCAGGCGGGTTCAAGCAGCCGACGGTTGCCGCCGGCGCTCCGGCCCGCATCGAAACGGCCGCATCGACGCGGCCGGCATCGGAGGCCTCCGCCGCCAGTCCGCTGGTGAATTTTGCCGACATCGTCGAACGGATCAACCCGGCGGTGGTGAACATCGACGCCACCACCCGCAGCGCCGCCGATCGGCGCCGGCGCCGGCAGGGACTGCCGGAGGTGCCGGAGCCGTTCGAGCGCCAGGACTTCAACGGGCCGCGCAGCGACGCGCCCAGGCGCGGCGCCGGCAGCGGTTTCATCATCGACGCCGACGGCAGCATCATCACCAACCATCACGTGATCGACGGCGCCGAGCGCATCGTGGTGAAGCTGTCGGATGGCCGGACGATGCGCGCGCGGGTGGTGGGAACCGATCCCGACACCGACATCGCCCTGATCAAGGTCGACGGCCAGGAGCGCCTTCCCGTCGCCCCACTCGGCGACTCGGCGACCCTGCGGATGGGTGAATGGGTGTGCGCAATCGGCAATCCGCTTGGATACGAGCATTCGGTGACCGTCGGCGTGGTCAGTTTTCTCGGCCGCAAGCTCTTCGATCCCAGCCTCGACAACTACATTCAGACCGATGCGGCGATCAACTTCGGCAACAGCGGCGGACCGTTGATCAACGCGCGCGGCGAGGTGATCGGCATCAACGCCGCGATCAGCTCCCGCGCCAGCAACATCGGCTTTGCGGTGCCGATCAACGGCGCGTCGGCAATCATCCCGCAGCTCCGCGCCAGCGGACGCGTCTCGCGCGGCTACATCGGCGTCGGCCTCCGCGACATCGATGCCGACCTGCAACGCTCGCTCGGCCTGCCGGTCAACCAGGGAGCGTTGGTCCAGGATGTCACCGCCGATTCACCGGCCGACCGCGCCGGGCTGCGCACCTATGACGTGATCGTGTCGTTCGACGGCGCACCTGTCGGCAGCGACGATGAGCTGATCAAGGAGATCTCGTCGAAGAACCCGGGCGACGCCTCGCCGGTGGGGGTGCTGCGCGACGGACGTCCGGTGACGCTGACGGTGAAGCTGGCCGAGCGCCCCCAGCGCGACGCCGGAGGGCCGGCGCCAGCCAACCGCACGCCGGCTGCGCGCGAGCGGAACGACGAACAGGGGCTGCTCGGCCTCAGCGTCCGCGATCTGGACGCCGCGGCGTTCAACCGCTATGACCTCCCGAAAGACACGCGCGGCGTGCTGATCACGCGAGTCGAGGCAATGAGCTCGTCGTCGGACGCGGAGGTGCAGCGCGGCACGGTGCTCCTCGAGATCAACCGGAAACGGATCGGGTCGGTCGTCGACTATCACCGCTTCGCCCGTGCGGTTCAGCCTGGCGACATCGTTACCCTCTATCTCTACGCGCCACAGATCGATCAGCGTCAGCTGAAAACCGTCCGCGTCGAGGAGCGATGACCGCGGCCGGCGACCATTGCGCGGTCCCTTCCGGATCGCGTTGACCATGCCGAAATCCCGCATCCTCGTCATCGACGATGAGTCGGCGATCCGCGACTCGTTGAAAATGACGCTCGAATACGAGGGCTACGAGTTCGTCGGCGCCGCCACCGGGCAGGAGGGGCTCGCGCTCGCCGAACGCGACGCGCCGGATCTGGTGCTCCTGGACGTGAAGATGCCGGGGATGGACGGCCTGGAGGTGCTCGATCGGCTGCGAGCCATGAACGACGCGCTGCCGGTGGTCGTGGTGTCCGGACACGGCACGATCAGCACCGCCGTCGAGGCCACCAAGAAAGGGGCGTTCGATTTCATCGAGAAGCCCTTCGCCAGCGATCGCGTGCTGGTCAGCCTGAGGAATGCCCTCGATCAGCGCCAGTTGCGGGACGAGAACCGCACGCTCAAGAAGGCGGTCGAAGTCCGCCATCAAATGGTCGGGGACAGTTCGGGGTTGAAGCAGGTGATGGCGTCGGTCGGCAGGGCGGCGCCGACCCACGCGACGGTGCTCATTCAAGGCGAGAGCGGTGTCGGCAAGGAGCTGGTCGCGCGGACGATCCACCGGAACAGCCTCCGCAGCCGCGAGCGTTTCGTACAGGTGAACTGCGCCGCGATCCCGGAGGAGCTGATCGAATCGGAGCTCTTCGGCCATGAGAAAGGGTCCTTCACCGGCGCAACCGAGAAGCAGGTCGGCAAGTTCGAGCAGGCCGACCGCGGCACGATCTTCCTCGACGAAGTCGGGGACATGAGCGCCAAGACACAGGCCAAGGTGCTGCGCGTGCTGCAGGAGGGCGAAGTCGAGCGGCTCGGGTCGTCGCGGACGATCAAGGTCGACGTCCGCGTGATTGCCGCGACCAACAAGAACCTGGAAGAGGAGATCGAGAAGGGCACGTTCCGCGAGGATCTGTATTTCCGCCTGGCGGTGATCCCGATTCACGTGCCGCCGCTGCGCGACCGGCCGGAGGACGTTCCGCTGCTCGTGCGGCACTACATCGACTACTTCAGCCGTGAGAACAACACACGGCCGAAGCGGGTCACGCAGGCCGCCCTCGACGCGCTCCAGCGATACCGCTGGAAGGGCAATATTCGCGAGCTGCGGAACACCGTGGAGCGGATGATCATCATGTCTGACGGCGACACGATCGATGCGGCAGACCTCCCGGGCGCGGTGCGCCACCCCTCGGCCGGCGGCGGGTTCGCGACCTCGAAACCGGGCGTCGAGGCCGGCGACAGAAAGGCCGGGACGCTGCGCGAGTTCAAGGATGTCTCGGAGCGAGCGTATCTCGTCGCCAAGCTCCGTGAGAACGGCTGGAACATCTCGAAGACCGCCGAGGTGATCGACACCCCACGCAGCAATTTGTACAAAAAGCTCGAGCAGTATCACATCTCCCAGGAAGCCGATGGGTAGCGGAGCGTCCTCTGGTCGGAGACGCGCTAGAATGAATGGTCGCAGCAAGCCAGACGACCGCTCACCTTCGCGCCTCCGGCGCTACGGCGCAGCAAGCTCGCAGGGGTTTGCTGCGCGGAGATGAGAGGAAAGTCCGAACTCCGCAGGGCAGTGCGCCGGGTAACGCCCGGTCAGGGCAACTTGAAGGAAAGTGGCACAGAAAATATACCGCCCGCCGTCGCACGCTCCGCGTGCTACGGCGCGGCAGGCACCCCAGGGAGCTTGCTGCGCCGAAGCCAGGAGGGCGAAGGCGGGTAAGGGTGAAAAGGTGCGGTAAGAGCGCACCGCGCCCGTGGTAACACGGGTGGCAGGCAAAACCCCGCACGGAGCAAGACCAAATAGGGTGGCGGCTGCCGCCGGGCGCTCAACACGCCGGGCGGTGGCGCAGACGGCCCGTCTGTAGGGCCACCGGGTAGGTCGCTGGACCCCGCCAGCAATGGCGGGGCAAGAGGAATGGTCGTCGCCCGCCGCAGCCGTCAGGGCGACCGGGGGGAGACAGAATTCGGCTTACGGCCGGCTGCGACACTTATGAAACGAACCGCGCTTCTCTGCGCCACGGCGCTCACGGTGACCCTCATTTACATCTGGGCGCAGCCGGGCGAGTCCGGCGTGCCGATGGCCGGGCTCTGGCGCGGGCTCGCCGAAGCGAGGCAGAACCCGAGCGCCGGAGGCGGGCAGCTCGGACCGGGACAGATCCGGCCGCGACCGGCTGAAGGACGTGAGCCGCAGCTGCCCCCACCGACCATCAGGGAGTACAAGCCCCGTTCGACGCTTGTCGTTCCCGAGCATCAGGTGCCGCGCGCCAGGTTTCCCGTCGTCGATTTCCACGGTCATCCGCCGAACGTCAGTTCGCCAGCCGCCCTGGATCGGCTGGTTGAAACGATGGACCCGCTCAATCTGCAGGTGATGATCAACGCCAGCGGCGCCTCGGGTGAGCGCCTCGAGCAGGCGTTGGCGGCGATCAGGACCAGTAAACACAAGGACCGGATGGCGATGTTCACGCAGCTGAATCTGCGGGACGTCGGACCGGGGTCAGGGCAGAAGATCGCTCAGCAGCTGGAGACCGACATCAAGGCGGGCGCGCTCGGGGTCGGCGAGATCATGAAGAGCTTCGGCCTCACGATCCGAAAGGCCGACGGCTCACGGCTGACGCTCGACGACGCGGAGCTCGATCCGGTCTGGCAGACCGCCGCACGATTGAACATCCCGGTGTTCATCCACGTCGCGGACCCGGCGGAGTTTTTTCAGCCGCTCGACTATCACAACGAGCGCTGGCTCGAGCAGGCGTTGTACCCGGACCGCCGGTACCAGGACCGGTCCCGCTTTCCAGACTTCGAGACCCTCATGGGCGAGCGCGATCGCATGATCGCGAGGCACCCGAAAACGACATGGGTGCTCGCGCACCTGGGATGGCATGCGCAGGACCTGGGACGGCTCGGCGCGATCTTCGACAAGAACCCGAACGTCTACGCCGAAGTGGGGGCCATCCTCTACGACCTCGGCCGGCAGCCGCGGTTCGCGCACGAATTCTTCGTCAAGTACCAGGACCGGCTGTTGTTCGGCAAGGACAGCTATCAGCCGGACGAGTATCCGTACTACTGGCGCGTGTTCGAGACCAACGACGAATACTTCGACTACTACCGGGACTATCACGCGTTCTGGAAGCTGTATGGCATGGGGTTGCCCGACGCGGTGCTTCGCAAGCTTTATTACGCCAACGCCCTGAAGATTGTCCCGGGTCTGCCTCGCGCCGGTTTTCCGGCGAGTTAGGCTTCACACATCGCCCCGCGGTTGCACGGACCGGCGCCCCCCTGTTCGGCTTTCCGTTTGCTAACATGTCTCGACACCATGGCTTCCTACCTCGTCACCGGCGGCGCCGGTTTCATCGGTTCTCATCTGACCGAGGAGCTCGTTCGTCGCGGGCATCAGGTCCGCGTGGTCGACAGCCTCATCACGGGGAAGCGGCGCAATCTGGATCACGTGCTCGGCGTCGAGTTCATCGAAGGGGACCTCGCGGACCTGCCGGTCTGTGAACGCGCGGTGCAGGGGGTTGATTACGTGCTGCACCAGGCGGCGATCCCGTCGGTGCCGCGCTCGGTGAACGACCCGCTCGCCTCGAACCGGGCGAACGTCGACGCGTCATTGAACATCCTGGTGGCGGCGCGGGACGCAGGTGTCAAGCGCCTCGTCTACGCCGGCTCGTCGTCGGCCTATGGAAACACGCCGACGCTGCCCAAGCACGAGGAGATGCCGACCAATCCGCTGTCTCCCTACGCGTTGCAGAAGCTGGTGGCGGAGCAATACTGCCAGATGTTCACGCGGCTCTACGGGTTCGAAACGGTGACCACCAGGTACTTCAACGTCTTTGGTCCGCGGCAGGATCCCGGTTCGCCGTACTCGGGCGTGATCTCGCTGTTCTCGACGGCCATCCTCGAGGGACGGCGGCCGACCATCTACGGCGACGGCGAACAGACCCGCGACTTCACCTTCGTCGCCAACGTCGTCGACGGCGTGCTGCGCGCGTGCGAGGCGCCGGCGGCGGCCGGCGAGGTGATCAACGTCGCCACCGGCGGGCGCATTTCGTTGAACGACCTGCTCAAGACGATGAACACCATCGTCGGAACGAACATCGAGCCGATCTACGCCGAGGCGCGGGTGGGCGACGTGAAGGACTCGCAGGCCGATATCTCCCGCGCGAAGACGCTGCTTGGCTACACGACGATTGTGCCGCTCGAGGCCGGCCTCGAGACGACGATCGCGTGGTGCCGTGCGGAGAGCGCCTCGGTCTCCGGCCGGTAACACGCGGCGTCGTTTCGCGCACGCGAGCCGGGCCGCGCTCAGGTCCCGGCTTCTTCCGCTCTCACATCCCGCTCGTCCTCAAACAATTACACGGACGCGCCGATCCCACCCCGGCGGCCCTCCATTTGCCCTCACCTCGAACGAACTCGCACGCGGGTCGGCGCGCGCGCCTTTCGTAGGCGAGGGCCAGAATGAAACGACTGCGGAGATCCGTGCTTGTCATCCTGTTGGCTGGTGCGTCGGCGCTTGCCGCCAGTGGCTGGCGCCTCTCGGCGCAAAAGCCTCTGCCTTCCGGCGCCGTACCCGTGGAAACTCTTCCCGCTGGCCGCCGGCCCGAGCCGCCCGACCGCGACGATCGCGGCGCCACCTACTACTGGCTCGAAGGCCAGGCGCTTCGCACGCGCACCGCGTTCAGCGACGCTGTGGTCGTCAGCGAACGGGGGCCTGACGGCGATTTTTCGACGCGTCTCACCGACCTGCAGGGGAACGAGATTGCGCGGCTGAATGTCGATCGCGTCGGCGCGACCGACAGCGTCGTCGTCTATCAGCCGACACAGGGAAACGTTTTGCGTGCAAACGGACGTTCCGGGCTCCGCACCCCTCTCGATTGGGGCAACGAACAGGCTTACAGTCTGTGGAAGGACGGCACCGAGTCGTCTACCAATCGCCTCGAATGGCAGGAGGGTGTCATCAGGCCGGCAGGAAAGGCCAAGCGGGATTTGAAACGCGCGATTGTCGAAATACGCACCGAGTGGAACGGCGGTTTCGCCGCCAAAGCGGTGAAGAAGCGGGGGCCGCGTAAGAACCTGGTCACCGGAGCGACCTGGAACGGCGATGCGGTGATCACGACCTTCACCAAGGACGATGTAGTGATCGGCTCGACGGAGTGGTACGCGGATGAACAGCTCTTCGTCTGGCGCTTCCGCGGTCTCACGGAGGGAGACGTCGACGCTTCCCGGCTGCAGCAGGTGGGCGGGTGGCGATTCACGCCAGACGTGGCGTGGACCAATATTCAGGCGTACGCGTTCTACCAGTTCCACACCAAGATGAACGACGAACACCGCGTGGCGCGCGCGAACCCCGGATGGGCCGGCAGGCTTGTCGGACTCGTCATGCCGACACTCTCTGCCAACCAGCCAGGCTGCGACAACCTGCACTGGCTGGACCGATCTGTCTTCCGTCCGTGTTGCGATTCGCACGACTACTGTTACGAGAAGCGCGGATGCAGTTCGAGCAGCTGGTGGCAGTGGTGGTCGAGCTGGCGGTGCGACGGGTGCAACATCGCAGCTGTGGCCTGCTTCGCGTCGGGCCTCCGCGGTCCCTACTATCCGTACCCCTACCCGTACTGGTTCTGAGGTGAAAGCGCCGGTGGTCCCTCGAGTCATTCCATTCGTCACTGGATTGTTGCTGTCGCTGGGGGTGCATCGAGTGAGCGGCTGGTGGCTCGACTCCGGCCGCGGCGTGGCCGTGATGATGCTCATGCTCGCAGCCACCTCGATGCTCGTCGTTTGGCGATCCGGGCGATCACCCATCAGGCCGGCGGCCCATCTCTGGGCCGGGAGTTATCTGGGAATGATCGCTGCGCTGCTCTCGACCGGAGCAGGTACCCTCTGGCCGATCGTCCTGGTCGTGGCGGGCATGTTGTCAGCAGTGGCCATCGTGCTGGGCGTGCTTGCCAGTCGCGCGATCGGTTCGTCCAGAGGGAATCACCGGTAGTGCGGCCCTGCGGACGTGTGACGACCGCGTCCGCGGGGCTCCTCACCGGCGGCCGGCGGTACAGGCGGCGGTTCTGATTGCGCGTTCAGGAACGGGAAGTTCGGGAGCGGGAGGTTCACCGTACGTTGGGGTCAATTGCCCGTGGCAGAACGCGAGGAGCTTCTGCCGCGTCAGATAGCTTGGTGCTCAGGAACCCGAGAGACACGAACGCGAGAAAACACGGGTCACGTTCAGGAATGAATCTGAGACAGGTACTTGATGCCGCCAACACTCGGCAGGAAGCAGTACGCCGCGCCGCGACAAGAGACGAATCGCGACAGACCCACCAACTCGATCGGTTTCTGGCCTTCGACCGGCAGCAGGAATTTCGCGTCCGGCGACGAATTGTCGCCCAGCACAGGGTCACGCGTATCGCGTAGTCCGGGCGCGAACACTCCCTTGTTCGCCCAATCGGACATCAGGAACTCGAACTGATCCTTCAGGCTCACGCCGATGAAGAGGCCAAGCAGCCCGCGCTCGATGCCGTCTCCTGGGTGAGCGGGGTCGTAGGGAGGCCCATACGGCAACCCACGTCTGACGATGCGCCGTTTGAGGCCGCTGTTGCCGGCGACCATCGAATGGCGCGGGTTCATCCGGCGGATATGGGCGCCGATCGGACACCGGTAGCCGCGGCGGTCGTCGTGCGCATCCGGCACTTCTGGTGTCGGCACGTAATCGAAGCTGTTGTACTTGTCCAGTGGCAGATCCACGTCCGGGGTGTCTGGCGCCAACGCCAGCGGCACGCCGTTGCGCCACCGTCCGCAGATTTTCGCCGCCACGAGCTCAGGGTCGAGTCCCGTCTGCTCCGAAGCCGATTTCAGGAACGCCTCGAATCCATCGCAGTCCTGCTCGAGAATACGGAACGCGACGAAGCTGCCGTTGTGTCCGAGTTGATCCGCCGGCTCAGGAACCGGATACGTGAACCCGCTGTACTGGCTGGGGTACCCAAGCAGGAACTCGCCCGCCGGCGCTTTCGGCAACACGTCCGGCGTCGCCGCCGGGAGTCCGCCTTCGATCGTCGGCTGAGCGAAGCCGTCGCGGTAGCCAAAGTGCGCGACGTTCCCGGGCAGGGCCTCCGCGTCCTGGACCGACACCTCCCTGAACGCTGACCCGGCATCGAAGCCCGCACGGAGCGCAGCGCTGACGTTCTCGAGGATCTCGCGGCTTTGGGCGAACACGAAGAGCAACGCATGCACGGTGTCGTCGTCCGCCAGCCGTCCCTTCCAGTGTGCCGGTGCGCTGCCGTTGGTGTCCCCGACGATCTCGGCCCGTCGCACGGCCCCCTGGACGAACTCCTCCGGGAACGAGTCGAGCGAGGATGCCGGAAGCCGCATAGCCGTCAGCCCCGCATGGGTGAACCCGATGTTCACGCAATAGTCCGGCTTCACGCTCCACGGGGTGGCGCTCGTCAGCTGGGGAGTGGACGGATCACCACTCACGATTGACGAGAGGAACCGGGCGGCCGGTTCCGGGCTCATCACCTCGAGCACGAACACGCGCAGAGCAGGCATGGCGTACGTGCGCATGACAAAGCCCTGGACATCGTGCAGCGGAACCTCGGCCATCAGCGTCTCCCGCCGGCTGCTGACGTCAGCTTTCGACGGCGGCGAGGATGTCGAGCACCGTCGCCTTGGGATACGCGCTGAAAAACGGCTCGATCGCCCGCAGGTCGTTCTTTCTCACGTAGTCGAGGAAGGCCTGGCGGTTCTGCTGGACCGGCAGCGGGGGCGCATCGCTCATGTGCGCCAGCAGGGCGTTGAACACCTCCCCGATCTCGTCAACGAACTCGTTGATGTAGGCGTCGAAGCTGCCGTCGTAGGTGGTGATCACTGCGAGCTTGGTGTTGCTCTCGAGGAACACGAAACGCGCGAAATGCACGGTGTTCAACTTGGTCAGCGCCAGCCAGATCGGGTTGCGGTCTGGCGGAGCGGACTGGATTTTCTGCAGCAGCGCCGCGAGCTGTGTGTAATCGGCAGGCGACTTGATCGACATGATCAGCGTCAGCGGGTTCTGCACGGCTTGGGGTGTCTGTTGGGTTGGCTGCGCGGCAGCGGGCCCGGAAGTGGGTGCGTCCATATGGCCTCCGAAGGCGGTAACGGGAAGTTGACGCGCAGTATACATCGCGCCAACCGCCACTTCACACTTCTAGAAAAACGCTGATCGTCACCGTTTCGAACACCGCGACCTGGCAACCCCAGGTGTCGAACGGCCACGGCTGGTTCGGGCGTCCGATCGCCTGGCGGGCGTGGCCGACGGTATCTCGCGATCGGGGAGCAGGTTGCGACCACGGCCGATTTCACGCGAGTCGGGTCCGCCTCTTGCGATGAAACGACGCGACCCTGGACCGGTCTCATCACTCATCGCGGGGCCCGACCTCCCACACGAATGAGCACGCGCCGTTTCCAGGGTCGTCTCACTTTCGGTTCCATCAGGAGGATTGCAGATGATTCGCACGTTGCTCTCAGTGTTCGCCGTCACAGTGTTCCTCGTCATAGCGTTCGTCCTCACAGCGCTCGCAGCCGCGCACCCATTGGCCCAGGCTGGACCGGGAAAGACCGATCCGATCAAGACCGACGCAGCCAAGACTGACGCAGCCAAGATCGACACGCCGGCGGCCAAGCCGGTCATGGTCGTCAATCTGAACACGGCGACTGTCACCGATCTGCAGGAACTGCCGGGCATCGGCGCCATCGTCTCGGCCCGGATCGTAGAGTATCGGCAGAAGAACGGACCGTTCAAGAAGATCGAGGAGCTGATGAACGTCCAGGGGATCGGCGAGAAGAGCTTCCTCAAACTCCGGTCGCAGGTGACCGTCGCCAGCAAGGCCACGCCCGCGGGCCAGCAGTAGGTGCCATGGCGGCGTTCTCCGTGATCGAGCTGATCTTCGTCCTGGGGCTTGCCGCCACACTCACCGGCGTTGCGGTTCCGCAGGTCATCCAGTCGCTCGACGACATGCGCACCGCCGGCGCCACGCGGTATATTGCCAGCCGGCTCCAGCAGGCGCGGATGGATGCGGTAAGCCGAACGCGCGATACCGCGATCCGGTTCACGGCCACCGGATCGACCTTCGCCTTTGCCGTCTACGTGGACGGCAACCGCAATGGTGTGCACACCAGTGACATCGAGAACGGCATCGATGCGGCGATGACCCCGCTCGAGCGGCTGTCCGATCAGTTTCCGCGCGTCGACTTCGGAATCTTGCCGGGACTCCCGCCGGTGCTCCCGGACGCCACACGGCCTGGCGACGACCCGATCCATCTCGGGCCCGGGAACATCGCCACGTTCACCAGTTCCGGCACTTCGTCCACGGGCAGCATCTATATCCGGGGTCGCGGCGCGGCGCAGTATGCCATCCGGCTGTTCGGGCAGACCGGTAAGACGCGCATCCTCAAGTTCGATGCTCGGCAGCAGGCATGGATCACCCTGTGAGCCAGGTGAGTCTCTGCCTGGAGCGGCGGCGGACGCCTCGTGCGGTCACGGTGGCGGAGCACGGCGTCGTGTGCGTCAGGGTTCGGCCAGGGTTCGATGCGTCACTGCTCGATATTTCTGCCGGCGGCGCGGCGATCGAAACCGCGTGTCGCTTGCTGCCTGGCACCGTGGTCACCCTTCAACTCGAAACGCGGGATCGACGCCACTGCGCACGCGGCCGGGTCGTGCGATGCACGGTGGTCTCTGTGCAGGCGAGCCGCGTGTCCTATCGCGGCGCCGTCTGTTTCGAAGCTCCTGTCGCAGCGTCGCCTCGAGCATTGCGTGAGTATCTGGTTCCCGCCAGCTGTTCGTAGCCGGGCACGCCATACCCCGTCCTCGAAATCCAGACAGCCTCAATCGCGAAAATGCTGACGAAGCGTGCGAGCCCGGAGTCGCGGCGCCGTGGCATTCGGTTTGGGTCCCATGCGACTCCGCCACCTTCAGGAGCAGCGATGACTACCACGGATGTCGTAACGCAGCCTCTCGTTTCCATCCCGCGTCAGCGCGATCGCCGGCGTGGCTTGACCGATCTCGCCGGCGCCCTGGCGCGCGCGCTCGGCGAGAGCCCCGACTTGGCGCTGATGCGCGGGGTTTTCGAGGAGCAGGTGCGGCGCGCGGTCAACGTCCGGACGGTGCGGCTCCGCGACGGATCGTCGCGCTGGACGCCGCGCGTCGCCGAATCGACCGACGCTGTGGAGTCGGTGGCCTTCGAGGTGGCTGGATCGCATCGGGCGACACCGGGCAGCCTCGACGCGTCATTCGATCCGGGCTGCCGCGTTGGCGAATGGGATTTTCAGATGCTCAAGACGGCCGCACATATTGGTGCGCTGGTGCTCGAGATCGACCGGGCACGGCTGCAGGTCGCGCGCCTCAGCGGCGGGCCGGTGAAGCCTCGTCGCGATGGGGCAGCGCCGCTCATCGGATCCAGCGCGGTGATGGCGGAACTGCGGAGCCGCATCGAACGGGTTGCCGCCACCGATTTCACGGTGCTCCTGGAAGGAGAGAGCGGAGTCGGGAAGGAGCTCGTGGCGAGGCAGATTCACGAGTTGAGCCGGCGCCGCAGCGGCCCTTTCGTGGCGATCAACTGCGCGGCATTGGTGGAAACACTGCTGGAGGCGGAGCTCTTCGGCATCGAGGATCGAACGGCTACGGGCGTGCGCGGCCGGCGTGGGAAGTTCGAACATGCCGACGGCGGCACGTTGTTTCTCGACGAAGTGTCCGACCTCTCGCTGTCGGCCCAGGCCAAGCTGCTGCGGGCCAT
>WHSN01000181.1 GCA_009380045.1 Luteitalea sp. | reverse complement strand
GATCGGCCGGCACGGATCAGGGACGAACCAACGCCAACGACTGAACCAACGACCAACGACCGAACCAACGACCAACGATCGAACCAACGACCAACGACCGAACCAACGACCAACGACCGAACCAACGACCAACGACCGAACCAACGACCAACGACCAACGACCGAACCAACGACCCATGACCGACGACCAACGACCAACGACCAACCCGAGCGTCGGCTTATGCTCGATCTGCCGGCACGGTAGGCGCGTCCGCTCGTCTCGCGATGCGACCTTCTGGCTGTGCGGCCGCTCGGCGTCCGACGCCCGGTTCCCCAAGTATCCGCCGCTGCCGGTGATTCGGTGCGTCGGATACGAGCCTGGGACCGCCCCGCCGGTATCATGACGCCATGCGGGCATTCGCGATCCTTACCATGGCCCTTCTGGTGACGCCCACCAACCGCGGAGGCGCACAGCCTCCGCCGGCAGCGGGCATTTCGACAGCGCTGGCCGAGGAGCGGGCCGCCAGGCTCTCGGACCTGCGCTACGACCTGTCGTTCAGACTTCCCGGCGATCGGCGCGAGCGGGTCACCGGCCGCGTCACGATCACCTTCCGTCTACAGAATCCGTCCATGCCGCTGGCGCTCGATTTCGCCCCGGGCCGTCCGGATGCGATCAGAAGCGTCACGGCCGGCGACGTCCCGATCGAGGCACGGGTTGCGGACGGCCATGTGGTGCTGCCCTCGTCCGCGCTCCGCGCCGGGCTGAACACCATCGCCATCGACTTCGACGCCGGCGACCCGCCGCTGAACCGCAGCGAGGATTTCCTCTACACCATCTTCGTGCCGGCGCGCGCGCACGAAGCGTTTCCCTGCTTCGATCAACCCGACCTGAAGGCACGCTGGACGCTCGCGCTCGACGCGCCCGGCGACTGGGTCACGGTCGCGAACGGCGCCGAAGTGACGCGCGAAACGCGGCGCGAGGCCGAAGGCGAGCGCGTCAAGGTCGGGTTCGCGCCAACCGAGCCGATCCCCACCTACCTGTTTGCATTTGCCGCGGGCCGGTTCTCGGTCGAAGAGGCCGAGCGGAACGGACGCAGGTTCCGGATGCTGCATCGCGAGACCGACGTTGCGAAAGTGCGGCGCAACCGTGACGCGATTTTCGATCTGCACGCCACCGCGCTCGAATGGCTCGAGCGCTATACCGGGATCCCCTATCCATTCGGCAAGTTCGATTTCGTGCTCGTGCCGGCGTTTCAGTTCGGGGGCATGGAGCATCCTGGCGCGGTGTTCTACAACGCATCGGGCCTGATGCTCGAGGAATCGGCAACCCAGAATCAGGAGCTGGAGCGCGCCAGCACGATCTCGCACGAAACGGCGCACATGTGGTTCGGCGACCTCGTCACCATGCGGTGGTTCACCGACGTGTGGATGAAGGAGGTGTTCGCGAACTTCATGGCAGCCCGGATCGTCAACCCGTCGTTCCCCGGAATCAACCACGATCTCCGGTTCCTGCACGCCTACTACCCGGCCGCCTACGACGTGGACAGGACCGCAGGGACGAACGCGATCCGGCAGCCGCTCGACAATCTCAACCAGGCCGGTACGCTGTACGGCGCGATCATCTACCAGAAAGCGCCGATCGTGATGCGCCAGCTCGAGATGCTGACCGGCGCCGATCGGTTCCGCAGCGGCGTGCGCGACTACCTGCGGCGGTACCGGTTCGGCAACGCCTCGTGGCCCGATCTGATTGCCTTGCTCGACGCTCACACGCCCGAGGATCTGGCGGCGTGGAGCCGGGCCTGGGTCGAAGAGGCCGGCCGGCCGATCGTCACAACCGAGCTCGAGGTTCAGGATGGCCGGATCGTGAGCCTGGGGTTCGGCGTGAGCGATCCAGACCGGCGGCGGGGTCTGACATGGACCGAGGAGCTGCACGTCGCTCTCGGCTACGCCGACCGCGTGCAGACGTTGCCGGTCCGACTAGCCGGCACCCGGGTCGAGGTCATCGCCGCGCGCGGCCTGTCGGCGCCGCTGTTTGTCCTGCCAAACGGCGCCGGCCTGGGCTACGGCGAGTTTCACCTCGACCCCGCCAGCCTGGCGTGGCTCGGCGACCGCCTGCCGGATGTCGATGGCCGGGACGGCGCATTGACCCGAGGGAGCGCGTGGGTGACGTTGTGGGACGCGATGCTCAACGGACAGCTCGCGCCGGAGCGCGTCGTCGATCTGGCGCTTCGGGCGCTGCCGCGCGAAGGCGACGAGCTGAACGTTCAGCGGATTCTGTCGTACCTGGAGCAGGCCTACTGGCGCTTCACGCCCGAGGCGGAGCGAAGCGCAAAGGTCGCCGAGATTGAGCGCGTGCTCAGACAGGGGCTGGCGGATGCCTCGAGCAGGAGCCTCAAGGGCGCCTACTTTGCCAGCTTGCGCAACGTGGCGCAGACCGCGTCCACGCTGGAGTGGCTGGCGCGGGTGTGGCGCCGGGACGAGACGGTTCCGGGACTCACCCTCGCCGAAACCGATGACATCGCCCTGGCGCAAGCGCTTGCCGTGCGGGAGGTGGAAGGATGGGAGGCGATGCTCCGCCAGCAGGTCGAGCGCACGCTGAATCCGGACCGGAAGGCGCGTCTCCAGTTCGTGCTCCCGGCGCTCTCGGCGGACCCGACCGAGCGCGATCGCTTCTTCGCGTCGCTGGCCAACGGGGCGAACCGGCGGCGGGAGGCCTGGGTGCTCGATGGCCTGCGCTCTCTTCACCATCCGCTCCGAGCGGCCGAATCGGCGAGGTTTGTGACGCCAAGCCTGGCGCTCCTGGAGGAGATTCAGCGGACTGGAGACATCTTCTTCCCCAAGCGCTGGATCGACAGCACGCTGAGCGGGCACCGCTCGGAATCGGCGGCGGGCATGGTCCGCTCATTTCTGGCGGACGTGCCGGCGACCTACCCGGATCGGCTCCGCCGCATCATCCTTTCTTCCGCTGATGATCTGTTTCGCGCGAGCCGCGTTCGTTGACCAGCCTCCGGATGCCGGTTCAACTCACACGGCCCCGAAATACCGATCGAGCCAGGTCAGAATTTCGCGAACCACCTGGCTTCTCGGCAACGGGTCGTGGCCGGCCTCGAAGATCACGTGCCGCTTGTCGGCGGCTGGCGTGCCGAACAGCTCGAACAGCGGACGCTGCGAGGTCTCGTACGGCAGCACGTAGTCGTGCCGGCCGTTCAGCATCAGCACCGGAATCTTCACCCGCGACACGTAGTTCACCGCGTTGGTCTCGGCCGGCAGTGCACGGTAGGTGAAGCCGCCGCTGTAGAACACCGCGAGCTTCAACCGCGGCTCGAGCGACAACAGCGGCAGCGGCATTGAGGCGCCGAAGCTGCGGCCGTAGTAGCCGATTCTGTCTGCATCGATGTCGCCGCGCACCTCGAGGTAGTCGATGGTCCGGCCGAGATCCTGCCGCCACTGCACCAGGCGCAGGCGCGCCGCCCGCAGGTACTCCTCTCCGGTGAGGTTCAGCGCCGGATCCCACCGCTCGAACGAGCCCTTGAACACCGGCAGGACCAGCGCGCGGCCGCTCCGGGCGACGTAGTCGGCAGGATAGAACGCCGCGCTCGACGCCCGATTCTGGAAGGCGTTCAGCGCCGGGAAGTAGATCAGCGCCTGATACGGCGGTTTGCCTTCCGACGGCAGGAACACGTACACGGTCATCCGCTCGTCGTTGTAGCCAACCGACAGGGTGACCCGCTCGCGGGGAGCGCCGCTCGGCGTCTGATCGCGCGCGTCCACGGTTGCGCCGGCGGCGCCAGGCTTCGCCGGGACATAGGCGAACTGCTTGGCGAAGACATTGAAGATCTCGTTCGACACCGGTCGCGCGTCACGATAGTCGGACGACGACACGTCGACCGGCTCGAGGAGCGACGCGGCAACCGCCGCGTCGCCGCTGACGCGGATGCAGCGGAATCCGTTCGCCGGCGAGCGGTCGTCCGGGGGCAGCGAAAACGGCACGCTGAACATGTAATCCGGATCGTCCCAGGAGCCGCCCAGAACCAGCCGCCGGCCGGAGGACGAGCTGTTCCAGGTCCATTCGCGCAGGTTGCCGGCCATGTCAAAGGTGCCGTAGGGCCCCATGCCGCCGAACTTGCCGACCGGCGCCGGTCCACGTCCCGCGAAGTTGCTGAGGGGAACGATCGCCGGGCCGAGCGGCGCGGCAATCTCACGCGGCGCCAGCGCTGCACGCGCCCAGTGATAGACGGTGGGCAACTGTCCGCCGCGAAAGCCGCAGTAGGCCGCCGCTTCGTACCAGCTGACGCCGCCAACCGGCTCATCGCCGCGTCCCGTCGGGAAGTCTCCGAGCTCCCAGGTGGCCGGACCCGGCCGGCCCGTGGTATCGACGAACGCGGGCGAACTGCTTGGCCGGCCGCCGTGCCTCCAGTACCTCGGATCCTGATATCCGCCTGCCTCTGCGAACGCCTTGAAGGCGCGGTTGGTGACCTCGGTCCGGTCGATGGTGAACGCAGGCAGGTCGACGAGATCCTCGCTGTTGAAGCCGCTCAAGTTCACCGGCAGCGTTTCACCAGGGACGTCGACGGTATCTTGATCCGCCGATCCGGCCCGCAGGCGGATCAGTGGCGGCTCGAACGTCGCGGTGAGCGCGTGGGCGAGGTGGACCGGTTCGTACCCCTCCTTCTGGATCCTGAACCTCAGCGCGCCGCGAGGCAGGCGGACTTCCTGAAGGGGCGTCTGACCGAGAACCTGCCAGGCGCCATCGACGTCGGCGTATGGCTTGTATTCCACCGTGGCGCCCTCCGGTTCGGAGACGAGCGACGCGGACACCGAGACGATCGGCCAGGCCCTCGCCAGCCCGGGATCGTCGCCGAGATAGTCTTCGGCCTGCCGCGCCAGCGCGAACCCGTCGGCGTAGCGGTCCTCGTCGACCAGCCGCTGGATCTCGGGGAGCGCGAACTCACGAGCCCACGTCACGCGTCGCGCGTCCATCACCGTGCGCACGCCGACGACAGAAACCGCGACTGCGGCCAGCGCCCCGATGGCCACCCAGGCGTGGCTCATCCGCCGGCGTTTCATCCGCGGGAATTGCAGCGTCGATGACAGCTGGGCGCGGCAGACAGCGAGCTCCTCGGCGAGCTCCGCAGCGGTCGTGTACCGTTCGTCGGGATCCTTGGCGACCGCCCGCTTGATGATGTGCCTCAAGCCGGCCGGTACAGGCTGGTCGAGATCGAGCGGCGGCGGCGGGTCGTGAAGGATGCTGCGGAACAGCGAAACGGCGTCGCGGCCGCGGAACGGCCGCGCGCCCGAGAGCATCTCGTGGAGAACGGCGCCGAGCGCCCAGACGTCGGTCGCCGGCGTGATGGCCCCGTCGGCCAGCAGCTGCTCGGGCGCCATGTAGGCGAGGGTCCCGACCGCCAGGCCCGTCTGGGTCACGGTGTCTGGCCGATCCCATTTCGCGACGCCGAAATCGAGGATCTTCACCACGCCGCTGGCGGTGAGCATCACGTTCGCCGGCTTCACGTCGCGGTGGACGATCCCGTGGACGTGGGCGTTGGCGAGGCCGTGCGCCATCTGCAGCGCAACGTCGAGGCTCTCGGTCGGCGGCAGCGGGCCGCGAGTGAGCCGTTCGGCCAGCGTCTCACCCTCGACGAACTCCATCACCAGGTAGTCGAACCCCTCGTGATGGCCGACGTCGAACAGCGTGCAGACGTTCGGGTGATTCAACTGCGAGATGGTCAGCGCCTCACGGTCGAATCGCTCGCGAAAGTGCTCCTGCGAAGCGAGCTGCGCCGACACCACCTTGATCGCCACGCTGCGATTGAGCCGCGTGTCCCGCCCGCGATACACCTCGCCCATGCCACCGACGCCAACCAGCGTCTGAATCTCGTATGGACCGAGTTGTGTGCCAGTGTCGAGGCTCACATTACCAGTCTACTGTGCGCGCCTTCCGGCAGACGGCTCGTTTACGGTGCGGGAAGCGGCCGACAAGCCTCTCCCGTGGCGCCACACGGAACGAGAAAGGCGCGAGCGTCTAGAATCGCGAGGTCCGGATCCAGGTGTCGGAGCGGGACCAGCTTGCCTCGAGGTCGGCGTCCACTTCTGGCGACGTGACGCCACGCCCGGCCAGCGCTTTCTGCAACCCAAGGAGCGACCAGCCGTTGTGCGGATGGTCCTCCAGCTCCTCGCGATACACGCGCTCCGCATCCTCGTGCCGCGCCGCATCGAGGAGCGCGGCGCCCAGCCAGTGCCGGGCCGCGAACGGCAACGGCTCCGGCTCGTCGTACATGAGCGCATCCTCGAGGGCCACGGCCCGTTCGAAGGCGGCGATGGCGCCCGACAGGTCACCGGCCTGGCGCTGAATCTCTCCTTCGAGAATCGCTGCGGCCGTGCCAAGCAGCGTCTTCGCCGGGTGCATGCGGAAGGCGGCTGTCGACGTCTCCGCCGTCTTCTTCACCCGCGCGAGATACAGGCCTGCGAAGTCGGCCGCGCCCTGCCGCAGGTGCGCGTAGCCCTGGGCGAAGTCCCACAGCGCGGCGGTGATCTCGTTCTTCGGCCGGTTCGTCACCAGGAGCACTTCGTCGAAGCGCCCGAAGCGCAGCAGCGTGAGCACCTGGTAGAAGGTGTCCCCCGACAGCTTGGCGTAGTCTCTCCCGGCCTGCGTCGCCACCGCGCCCTGGCCGTCGTAGGAAGCGGCGAAGAGCAGCATGTGCAGGTTGTGCTCGGGATAGATCGCGAACCCTTCGCCGATCGCCGCCTTCAAGTCCGAGTGCCAGGCCTCGATGTTGGCGCGCACCGAGTCGCCCCACCGCCCGACTTCGTTCCAGGTATGCGACGGCATGTGGTTGATGTGGCTGGCGCCGGGGATCGACCGGCCCAGGAACTCGGCGCACGTCTCCGCCCGCTCGGGCACCACCGTCGACTCGGTCGCGTGCACGTACAGGTGGCACGCCCCCGGATGGCGCATGTCTTTCGCGAGAATCTGTTCGAGCACCCGGTGGAGCTGCTGCACGGCCGGGCTGTTGACGTCGCGCGTCCCGCGGCGCGGCTCGAGCAGGAACAACGCGTCGGCGTACAGCGTCGCGATCTCGAGATCGTCAGGGAAGGACTCGGCCAGCCGCTTCATCGCCGCGGCGTAGGCCCGGTCCTGTTCGACCCGCTTCTCCGCCTCGAACTTCTCGACGTAGCGAACCGCCATCGCTTCGATGAGCGCCCGCTCTTTCGGCGTCGCCCGCGTCCTGCGCGCCAGCGCATTCTGGATGGCGGCATACGCGTGCGGCGCCTCTTCAGCGGTCATCGGGGCGTTCAGATACGATCCCCAGCCCCAGGCCTCGCCCCAGTAGCAGATCGCGCAGTCCGGATCGCGTTTCCACGACTCTCGGAACGAGCGCACCGCCTCCGGCTTGGCGAACGCGTACATCATCTGAAATCCCTGGTTGAAGAAGGCCTGCGCCTCGGCATTCTTGGTCGAGATCGTCTTGGTGAACGATCCGAGGCCCGACGTGTAGATCTGAATCGGCTGGGTGTAGCGATCGAAGAGCGTCTGCGCTGGCGCTGGCGGTGCGCCCTGGGCCAGCACACGCCGGCCGCCGCAAAAAACGGTGAGCAACACCATGGCGGTCAGCCATGAACGGCGGAACCTCGACCGGACACCCATCACACACCCTCCCACCTCGAGCGGAGAACCCGCACATCATATGACGCGCAGGGGCGTTCTCCTCCTCCCGCCCAACGCCGCCCTCAGCGTCGAACCATTCCGTCTTCACCGTGTCCGGCTCCCTCAGCTCAGTCGGGCCGCCACGGCGGGCGCGGCCGCAATGGGCGTTGTGCCTCAGCTTCGATTGGGCCGGGTTCGCCCGGCGCGCGACAGGGGCCGGAGCGTGCAGTTACACGCCGAACTGAATTGAAACTATCCATTCAGCGGCTTGAACCGCGTGCAAACGCACGGCTCTCTATTTGCTCGCCCCCAGAGAGGTGAATCAATCATGAGCACAGGTGCCGTGCAATGGCGTCTCTCCGACGGAAGCTCTGAGGTCTCCTGCGAGCTGCAGGCTCCCGTCGCTGGTTCCATCGTGGCGACGATTATGTACCGTGATTTGCCGATTCGTCAGGTCGTGCTCGAACACGGCGCCGCCGTACGCTGGGCGCAGCTCTGGCGGTCCAAGTGGGAAGAGCTAGGCTGGACGCTGTAGACCTCGACAGCGTCGGTCAGGGTCCCTCCCGTTTCCGTTTACGCCGGCCGTGTCGCTTCCGCCGGCGTCGCGAGCTTCGCTCGAATCGTCTGTTCACGATCCCTCCGCTTCAGCCATAATCGCCGCGGGATGTGCCCGCACTCATCGTCGGCGCTGCCAGGTCGGTGGACCGGAGGCGTGACAATGTTCGTGGCGCCGCACGTCCGTGTCCCACTCGACCGCGGCAACCCGATCAGATGAGGCGTCGTCCCCACTTCAATCCGACATT
>WHSN01000189.1 GCA_009380045.1 Luteitalea sp. | reverse complement strand
AGCAGGTGGACGCGATCGTCGCGCTCACGCACCTCAGTTTCTCAGAGGATCGCCGGCTCGCCGAGCGATTCCCGGAGATCGACGTCATCGTCGGCGGACACGAACACTATCCGATCACGGCGATCCAGAATCGCACCTTGATCAGCAAGTCCGGATCGGATGCGAAGTTCGTCGCCCGCATCGACATCAATCGTCGCCCGCCCGGAGCGGTCGAACGGTTCTACGAGCTGATTCCGATCACGTCCGCGCTGAAGGACGAGCCGCGCACCGCCGCGGTCGTCGCATCGTACCTGGCGAAGCTCGGGATCGAGTTGGACGCCGTCGTTGGCCGCACTCGTATCGCGCTGGACGGCATCGCGCAGCGTCTGCGATCCGGTGAGACGAATCTCGGCAACCTGGTGGCGGACGCAATCCGCGCCGAGGCGCAGGCCGACGTGGCGATCGTGAATGCGGGAGGCATTCGTGGCGATCGCGTGCGAGCGGCGGGACCGATCAGCCGCCGTGACGTGCTCGAGATTCACCCCTTCAGCAACTCCGTGTGCAAGGTGGTGGTGTCGGGACGGGTCGTGTTGCAGGCGCTGAACAGCGGCGTCTCGAGGCTCCCGGCGGCCGCCGGGCAGTTCCCCCAGGTGTCCGGGCTGACGATGCGCGTCGACGCGAACGCCAGTCCGGGCAGCCGCGTCCGCGACGTGCGTGTACTGGGTCAGCCGCTCGATCTGGACAGAGAATACACCGTCGCGCTGCCTGATTTCATGCTCCTCGGGGGCGACGGCTACACCATGTTCGCGTCGCAACAAGTGCTCGTGGGGCCGGAGTCCGGCAAGCGCATGGCACAGGTGCTCGAAGAGTATATCGCGGCGCGCCGAGAGGTCGGGCCCTCCACCGAGGGGCGGATTGAGGTGCTTCGGTAGGGGTGACTCAGGAAGGACACGCCTTTTCGATCAAGAGCTTCGCGGTTCTTGATGAGGACACGACACGGGTGGTGAATGCGCTCTAAGCGCTCGTCCTGGTGCTGGATCGTGCGGGCGGTGCAACGGCGCCCGAACGTGTGGCCGTGCTGGGGCGTGGCGCCGCGGCTCGAGCACGTGCCGAGTACAGCCTGAACCCAAGCAGCAGAGCGACGACCACGGCATAAATCTGCGGACGGCTCACGTCCGCTTTGACCAGCCACCAGTAGTGCAGCACGCCTCCGACCGCGGACGCGTAGACCAGCCGGTGCAGCGTCTGCCAGCGCCTGCCCCCCAAGCGGCGGATCCATCCCGTCGTCGAGGTCAGCGCAAGCGGCAGCATCAGGACGAACGCCGTGAAGCCGACGGTGATATACGGCCGCTCGTAGATGTCCTCCCCAATCGCCGCGAGCAGATTGCGCACCGTGCTCCAGGCGACGATGCCATCGGGAAAATCGAGCAGGCCGGCAAACCGATCGGCAATCACATAGATGAGGAAATGGAGCGTGCCGTAGAAGAATGCGAACAGCCCGATCATGCGGCGGAACCGGATGACCAGGTTCCAGCCGGTGAGCCGGCGGAGCGGCGTGATCGCGAGAGTGAGGCAGAGAAACCGGAGCGTCCAGACACCGGTTTCGTTCGTCACATCGCTGAGCGGGTTGGCGCTCAGCGCGCCGGCTTGAAACGCCCACACGATCCACGCCACCGGGAGAAGCGCTGAAAGGAACACAACCGGCTTGGCAACGAATCGAACAAGCTGGTTCGCAGTCACCTAGTAGTGTTTCTTCAGGTCCATTCCGGAGTAGAGGCTCGCGACCTGGTCGCCGTAGCCGTTGAACATGAGCGTTCGGCGCATGAAGAACTCTCCGATGCGCCGCTCAGATGCCTGGCTCCACCGCGGGTGATCGCGCTCCGGATTCACGTTCGAATAGAACCCGTACTCCGAGGGGGCCGATTCCTGCCAGGTGTTGAGCGGCTGTTTCTCGAGGAAGCGGATCCGGACGATTGACTTCGCGCTCTTGAAACCGTACTTCCAGGGGACGATCAGTCGAATCGGCGCGCCATCCTGCTTCGGCAGCACTTCACCGTACAGACCGACCACCAGGATCGTGAGCGGGTGCATGGCCTCGTCCAGGCGGAGGCCCTCGCGATACGGCCAGTTCAGCACCGGGGACTGCACACCAGGCATCTGCGAGGGATCGTTCAGGGTCTGGAACTCGATGAACTGCGCCTTGGAGGTCGGCTCCATCCGCTTGATCAGGTTCGCGAGCGGAAACCCGACCCACGGGATCACCATCGACCAGCGCTCGACACAGCGCAGGCGGTAGACGCGCTCTTCAAGGGTCTCCCCCTTGAGGATGTCCTCGAGGGAATAGTTCCCCTTCTTGGCGCACTCGCCGTCGACCGCCACGGTCCACGGGCTGGTCTTCAGCCGTCCCGCGGTGAGCGACGGGGAATCCTTGTCGACGCCGAACTCGTAGTAGTTGTTGTAGGTGGTGATGTCCTCCCACGAATTCAGCTTGTCTTTCGCGGGATCGACGCTGAGCGGGCTCTTCTGCACGTTCTCGAGCTTCTGTCCATGCGGGGCCGGTTTCCCGGCCGCCGACAGCACATCGGTCCCGGCGAGCACGCCGGCGCCCGCCGCTGCGGCGCCCGCGGCAGCCTTGATGAACTCCCGGCGACCGAGGTACACCTTTTTATCGGTGATTTCGGAACTGCGGAGATCGGACGCACGTTTTATCAGCATAAGCTCTCGCCTATCAGACGCCGGGCCGCCGGCATCGGTTACCTTCCTCATTATATCGGCGAACCCGGGATCTCGCCGCCGGGCCGCCGAAACCGCTGAACCGATGACCACCGCGCGGGAGGCCCTGGGCCGCCTGCCACCGAGCGCCTGTGCTAGGCTCAAACAGTGTCGGATCGCGACCTCCATTCCGCCGTCATGCAGACATATTCGCAGTTGCTCTCGCTGGCGGTGCACGAGTTCCGCACGCCGACATCGGTCGTCGGCGGATACCTGCGGATGCTGCAGCGGGACGCCGATGCACCGCTCAGCGAACGGCAGCGGAAGATGATCGACGAGGCCGCGAAATCGTGCGGCCGGATTGTTGAGCTCATCAACGAGATGAGCGACATTTCGAAGCTGGATGGCGGCCAGGCGGCCGTGAAACTGGAGGCCTTCGACCTTTTCACCGTGGTCCAGGAAGTGGCCGATGGCATGCATAAGTCCCAGGATCGCGACGTTCAATTGCAAGTTCGCGGGGAGGGAGAAGGGGCACGGACGACGGGGGACCTTGTCCGCCTCCGCGCCGCGTTCACTGCTTTTTTCAAGGCAATCCTGCGAGAGCAGCCCGCTTCCAGCACTGTCGTCGTCGAGCGCCGCTTCACGACCGGCGACGGTCGCCCGCACGCGCTAGTCGTAGTCGCGGCGGAACAGGACGTACAGATGGCATACGACGCCGCACCGGCACCGTTCGACGATCGCCGCGGCGGTCTCGGGCTGGCGCTTCCCCTGGCACGACGGGTCGTGGAGCGTCACGGCGGACGCCTTTGGTCACCGGCTGTCGAGGGCAGCGCGACAGTTCGCGCGCTCGTTGTCTCCCTTCCGCTCCCGGAGATCAATCGTTGAAGAAGCCATACATCTCCATCGTCGACGACGATTCGGGGTTCGCCAGCTACCTGCGGACCTTCCTCTCTCTTCGCGGCTACGAGACGCGCGCCTACTCGCGAGGCGACGAAATGATTGCCTCGGTGAAGAGCGATCCGCCCGACGTGGTGCTGCTCGACGTGATGATGCCGGGCATGAACGGCCTCGAGACACTCCGCGCTCTGAAGGCAGCCAGGCCCGATTTGCAGGTCATCATGCTGTCAGGCCGCGAGCAGGCCTCGACCATCGTCGAAGCTGTTCGCCTTGGCGCCGCCGACTACGTCGTGAAACCGGACGACCCGGAGGGTCTGGGGGAGATCGCGCTCGATTCGGCGATCAAGAGCGCGATCGAGAAGACACGGCTGGTTTCCGAGATCACCGAGCTGCGTCGCCAGCTGAACGACGACCAGGATCGCGCGTTCCTTTTCTGGGGCGACAGTCCCGAAATGCAGATGATCGCGTCGGTGATTGAGCAGGTGTCCGACAGCGACGTCACGGTGCTGATCCGCGGGGAAAGTGGAGTCGGCAAAGAACTGGTCGCGCGCGCCATCCACCAGCGCTCCTCGCGGCGGGACCGCCCGTTCGTGAAGGTGAACTGTGCGGCGCTTCCGGCTGAGCTCCTCGAAAGCGAGCTCTTCGGCCACGAGAAGGGGGCGTTCACCGGCGCGGCGACGACCCGCATCGGCAAGTTTGAGCAGGCCGACACCGGCACGATTTTCCTCGACGAAATCGGCGAGATGAAAGCCGCTCTCCAGGCCAAGCTGCTCCATGTCCTCCAGGATGGCCAGTTCACCAAGCTTGGCAGCAACAGGCCGGTGAACGTCGACGTCCGCGTGGTCGCCGCAACCAATCGCGATCTCGAGGAGATGATGCTGCACGGTGAGTTCCGGGAGGATCTCTACTACCGGCTGAAGGTGATCGAGGTCACAGTGCCACCGCTTCGCGAACGGCGCAACGAAATCGTGCACCTGAGCGGGTTCTTCATCGACCGCTACGCCCGGCGTTACAACCGGCCGGTCAGGGAGTTGTCGATGGAGCTGCAGCAGCTCTTCCAGGTGTACGAGTGGCCGGGAAACATCCGCGAGCTCGAAAACATGATCAAGCGGATCGTCATCCTGCAGGATGAATTGCTGGTCGTCCGCGAGATGTCGCGGGCGCCGCGTTCGGTGGCGGCGTACGCGGCCGCCGGCGTGGGCAGCCTGGGCCGGTCGGGCCCGATCGTGGAAGAGCCGGACGACTTCCCCGCCGCGCCAGAGGAAGAACCGGCGCCCGAAGAGGCCGCCGCCGTCACCGCTCCGGGCGGAACGCGCCTCGCCGATGTCGCGAAGGCTGCGGCGGTGAAGGCGGAACGCACCATTATCGAAGACACGCTTCAGCAGGTGCACTGGAACCGACGACGGGCCGCCGAGCAGCTTGGGGTGAGCTACAAGACGCTGCTCAACAAGATCAAGGAATGTGGGATCAGCCGTAAGTGAGGGATCGGGGTCCGCTGCTACCGGACCTCTCGCCACGTTCGGCCCGCTGCGAGCTGACGCTCGAAGCAGGCGCGTGCCCGCGTAGACGCGTCGCTGAGCGCTCCGGCGGAGACCGGTCTCAGCAGCTCGGCGTCGGATGGACACGAGACACGGGCCGTTGAACCCGTTCCTCCCTGGGCGAAATGAATCGCCGCGCCCTCGCGCACCCACGCGGGGCGGCCGGCGAATGCGGCGTCGGTCATGAGGTGCACCAGCTCGTGGCGCACGGTCCTCTCGAGCACACCACGATCGCGCAGCACGGCGAGCGGCAGCAGGTGCAACTCCGAATTGATTGTGGCTCCGAGCGTGAACCAGGGCTGACCCGAGCCTCGCTCGTAGGCTTCGACCGAGGGGTGAAACCGCGCCACCACACGGGCCGGCGGGTTCAGCCCGAGCGCCCGGGCGACGGCATCGCTCTCGCGCTGAATCAGCGGGACGATGGCGGCGCGCTCACCCTCGTCGCTCTCGGGCAAGGTCAGGACCGAATCGACGGCCGGAACAGGTCGCGCCAGCGCCGTCGACGTCGGCCGCGTCCCACCAAGTTCGCCGATCTCGGCGCCCGGAAAGTAGCGGGCCAGAATGTCCTGCGCGCTCTCGCCCGCGGCCGCAAGCTTGCTCGATCCGATGACGCACATGCCGACGCCGTGCCCCGCACCGTGCCCCTCGAAGCGGTAGCCATCCCCCGATCGGCGCAGCTTGAACGCGGTGCTCTGAATGCGCCGCCAGCCAAGCGTCGGGCCCACTGCCATCCGCAGGTCCTGACCGGAGATGAACCTCGGCGTCAGACCGTCCAGAGCGAGCCGCGCGACGCGGCCCGACTCGTTGTGCCCTACAACCCGAAGACCGGTGAGGGTGCCACGATAACCGGCGGCGGCAAACGCCCGCTTCAGGTCGCCAAGCGTCAGGTCGGCGGTCCACTCGGGAGAGCCGCCACACCCGTCGTCCGCCCGGGACGGCAGGTACGGCGGGTCGGCGGCGCCCGGCCACACGTTCGACGGCTTTTCCGTCCGTCCGCCGCACGAGGCGCTGTAGAAGACCGACGCGGGGATGCCGTCGTACCAGAGAATTCTGCCAGCCGTCGCGGTCGCCGCGCGCTCGGTCGCCAGCGTCGCCGTCCGCATCACCTGACAGTGCGTCTGGTCGCACAGGTCGAACCCGTCGACGCGATGCCGCTCCCGGTTGGCGGTGGAATAGGTGCGAATCGCAATCGCCAGCGCTTCGAGCGCCGCCGGATCGCTGCCGGGGAGCGCCTCTCCCGCGAGCACCCGCCCGATGTAAGCTTCGATCGGGAGCGCAACGACGTCGTATCCTCGGCTCCGCTGCACGCCGATGCGAATCGTTCCCGATGGCGTCGGATCCTGCGCCGCTGGCCGTGCTTCGGATCGCGGGTTCGAGGTCAAGCCAACGAGGAACGCACAGAGAGCAGAGAGCAGGCGGACAACATGGATTCTCCCGATCCAGGGCATCCGCCGTCGCCGTCTGCTCCGTCGCTGGCTGATGTCGGGATTCACGGAACCAGCCCGATGAACGCTTCGATGTCGTCCCACATCCGCGGCAGGCTGGCAATCAGCTGGTGATCGTCGTCGAGCAATGACAACGTGACGCCGAGATGGTCGCGGGCGAACTGCTCGACCGTGCGGTGATTGACCGCGGTATCCCGCAGGCCCTGGAAGACCAGCGTCGGCTGATGGAACACGGCGTTGAACGCGTCGTATTGCAGGGTGTCCTCGTAGAACCCATAGCTCAAGGATCGCTCTTCGTTGTAGGCGTGGTGGAAGAACGGCATCGAACCCTGGTGCCGCCAGATCGCGATCCGCTCCGGGGGCAGCAGATGATGGCCCGGCTTGGCGAACATCACGGCGGGCGCCATCAGCACCACCCGATCGACCAGGCGCGCCATGCGCGCGGCGGCCAGAATGGCGAGCGTGCCGCCGAGGCTCGACCCCATGAGCGTCACCGGTCTCTCACCGGATGCCTTGATCTCGCGCGCCAGCCGTTCGAGCATGCGGGTCATCGTCAACATGGCGAAGTCCGGCTCGTTGAAATCCGGGGACTGGAACGCGACACCACGAGCCAGCAGGCGCTCGGCGAAAAAATCGGCCTTGGTGGATCTGGCAGACGAAGCGAATCCGTGGAGGTAGACCACCCGGCGCGCGGCGGACAGCATCGCCTGCATCACAGCAGCGTCGGACAACCCGGGCGGCACGTGCACCGAATCAAGCCTTCACCATCGGTGTTGTAGTGATAGGTCAGCTCCTCTCCTTTTCGGATCGTCTTCGCCGCCCGCACCCAGATCACGCCGGCCTTGATGTCGATGTAGCAGTTCGCATGGCACGAGTGGTTGATGAAGCGCGCGATGTTGCCGCCGACGCCGGCGTCGATCACCGTGCGGTTGGTCAGCTTGAAGCACCAGATGTGCCCCTGACGGATGTACCGGCGCTCGCGCTTGAGGCTCTCCCGGTTCGAGATCTTCTCGCCCGCGTAAAAGGTGATCCGTGTGTTCTTCGAAATCGTCTCGGTCGCGTAGACGCCCCAACCGTGGATCTTCGACTTCCTCCGCTCGATCATCGCCAGTAAAGATAACCGATGTTCTGCTGCTATAGTTGAACGATGGAATGGATTATCCCTGCGTGGGGTCGAATCCTTGCCGGTTACACGCCGGCGCTATCTCTCGAGATCACCCGCGAGTGCCCGCTTCGCTGCCCCGGATGCTACGCCTACGGCGACGATCACCTCGGAGGTGAGCTGACGCTTCGTCAGGTTCGCGACTTCAAAGGTCAGGAGCTCGTCGACGGCGTGCTCGGACTGATCGACAAGCACAAGCCGTTGCACCTCTCGATCGTCGGCGGCGAACCGCTGGTGCGTCACCGCGAGCTGGACACGCTCTTGCCGCTCCTCGCCGCCCGCGGCATCCACACCCAGCTGGTGACCAGCGCCGTT
>WHSN01000051.1 GCA_009380045.1 Luteitalea sp. | reverse complement strand
GTCCTTCATCGCCCGCGCCACCGTGTCCGCCACCGACCCGTCCAGCCCCTCCCCGTGTGTGATCGTCCGCCGCAACGCGTGGTACACCGGCTTCGGCAACCGCGCCTGTTGCTCCGTGTCGTTGAACACCAGGCTGCCGAACAGATCCTGTCCGGACGCCTGCGCCGGGCGGACTTCGGATGGCTCCAACGCCTTCGCGCGGACCGCGTCGATCACTGCTTCAGACACACGTGAACCCATGATGACTACCCCTGCAGTTTACAAATCGATCGATGACGTCAACCTTGCGTGCGGAAGGCCAGCTCCCGTGCGGCCTGGACGCCGTCGCTCTTCACCGAGGACGCCAGAGCGACGCTGCCGCCGGCATGCACGTATGCCTCTTCGCCGTGGAGCGAGGTGTCGAGACCGGAGCTCTCTTCCGCGTCGTCCGCACGGAGCGTGAAGATGAGGCCAACGCCTTTGAGGAGCACGAAACTCATCACGCCGCTGTAGACGATGGCAGAGACGACGGCGACGGCCTGAATTCCTAGCTGAGCGGGATTGCCGAAGAGCAGACCGTCGGCCACGCCGTTCAGACTCTTCTGAGCAAAGACCCCGGTCAGCAGCGCGCCGACGGTGCCGCCGACGCCGTGGGCGGCGACCACGTCGAGCGAGTCGTCGAGCTGTGTCTTGGCGCGCCACAGGATCCCGAAATAGCTCGGCACGGCGGCGATGGCCCCGAGCGCAATCGCGCTCATCGGTCCGATGAACCCGGCGGCAGGTGTGATGGCGACCAGCCCGACAACAATCGCCGTCGCCGCGCCTACTGCGGTCGGTTTGTTCTGGCGGACGGCGTCGAGAAGCGTCCAGACGACGAGCGTACCGGCCGGCGCCAGCATCGTGGTCGTGAAGGCCAGCGCGGCGATTCCGTTCGCGGCCAGGGCGCTGCCGGCATTGAAGCCAAACCATCCGAACCACAGGAGGCCGGCGCCGAGAAGCGTGAACGGAACGTTATGAGGCAGCAGCGGCGCCAACTTGAAGTCGCGGCGGCGGCCGACGACCAGCGCGGCCACCAGCGCCGCCACGCCCGCGTTCACGTGCACCACCGTGCCGCCAGCGAAGTCGAGCGCTCCCATCTTGGCGAGGAACCCGCCGCCCCACACCCAGTGCGCCACCGGGGCATAGACCACGACCGCCCACAGGCAGATGAACAGCACGTAGGCCGAGAACCGCATGCGCTCGACGATGGCGCCCGAAATCAACGCCGCGGTGATGATGCAGAACGTTCCCTGGTAGGACATGAACAGCAGATGCGGGATCGTGCCCTGCGCCTCGAGGCCGACGCCGCGCAGGAACATCCGCGACAGATCGCCAATCCAGTCGTTGCCTGGTGCGAAGATCAGTGAGTAGATCACCGACACCCAGAGCACACCGACGAATCCGAGCGAGACGAAGCTCATCATCATCGTGTTCAGGGCGTTCTTGGACCGGACGAGCCCGCCGTAAAAGAACGCCAGCGCCGGCGTCATGAGGAGCACCAGGGCGGTCGCAATTAACATCCATGCCGTATCAGCTGCGTTCATCGTTCACACCTCGGATCGCTAAAAAGAAACTGGTCCAGCGGACACCGGCCAGCTGTGCAAGTTCAGTGCTCGGGTATGAAAAAACAATTGGTGCGGTCAGGAGCGGCCGAATTCCCCAGCGAATCGGCGCGAAACGAGGAACTGGCGACGTGCCGTCCTGGGCCCGGCGGAGGGCCCGATTATCGACACTTATGTTGGAACACCCGGATCGTGGCGACAAAAGAGTAGCTTCGTCGCTGGAGCAGTCAGACGATATTGGAGGGTGGCGGGACCAGCGCCTCGCCGAGGCCGACGTTCCCGTTGGATCGTCACTGAGCCACGACATTTTTGTAGCGATGGGACGACCGCGCCCGCGTCGAACATACTGTCGACATGCAGCGCGTCAACGGTCTTCACCACATCACCGCCATCGCCGGCCCGGCCCAGGAGAACCTCGACTTCTATGCCGGCGTCCTCGGCATGCGGCTCGTGAAGCGGAGCGTCAACCAGGACGACCCGGGCACGTACCATCTGTTCTACGCCGACGCGGCGGGGCATCCCGGCACCGACCTCACCTTCTTCCCGTGGTCGCACCTGGCGCCGCCGCGGCTGGGCCACGGCATGGCCACCGAGGTCAGCCTGGAGGTGGCGCCGGGAAGCCTCGAGTACTGGGGCGAGCGGCTCGAGAAGCACGGCACGGCGCTGCAGCCGGTTGAACAGCGATTCGGCGACACGGTGCTGCCGCTCGCCGACCCTCATGGGCTGAAGCTCGCCCTCGTCGATCCTGCGCGCGGCGTTTCGCGTCCCTTCACCGCCTGGGACGGCAGCCCCGTACCCGCGGCGCGGCAGGTCCGGGGCCTCTACGGCGCCCAGATCTGGGAGCGCGATCCGGCCGTCACCGTCACCTTTCTCACCACGGCGCTCGGCTTTCGCGAGCTCGCGAACGAGAACGGAACGGCTCGCTATGGCTTCGACGATGTGGCGGGCGTCGTCGACGTGCGCGCCATGGCTGGACCGCGCGGCGCCTGGGGAGTGGGCTCCGTGCATCATCTTGCCTGGCGGGTCGACGACGAGGCGTATCAACTGGCGGTGCGGTCACAGGTGGAGGCGGCGGGCGGTCACGCGACCGACGTCATCGATCGCTTCTGGTTCAAGTCGGTCTACTTCAAGGAGCCGGGCGGCGTCCTGTTCGAAATCGCCACCGACGGTCCCGGTTTCGCAGCCGACGAGGACGCCGCGCACCTCGGCGAGTCGCTGGTGCTGCCGCCGTGGCTCGCGAGCCATCGCGCCGAAATCGAACGGGCGCTTCCCGTCCTCACCGATCCCAGGCCGACCTGAGATCCTCGCGGCATCGCCACCCACCAGCGTGAGCCTTCATGACGTGCGTGCTGTTCAGATCACGTGGCTGCCGGCCAGCGCGTGTCGAGCAACATGGCACGGCTCCCTCCTTATGCTGGAGCTCGAAGACGTGGTCAGCCATGGTCGGTCGGGCGCCGGTCCCGCCCCGTGACCAGCATCGACAGCATCGTGCTGACGATGCTGACGACGAGTCCGCCCCAGAAGGCGGCCCAGAAACCGGCGACGTGCAGCCCCAGTCCCATCGCTGCCGACAGCGAGCCGGTCAGCCACAGCATCAGTCCGTTGACGATCAACGCGAATAGACCGAGGGTCAGGAGAATCAGCGGGCAGGTCAAGAGCTTGATCAGCGGACGGAGCGTGGCGTTGATCACGCCGAAGATGATCGCCACCGCGACGAACGGCACCCAGCCGCCGGTGTAATCGACGCCCGGCACGACTCGCGTCGCCACCCACAACCCGGCGGCGTTCACCAGGACTCGCACGAAAAACTGCATACGTGACTACACCAGGATCGCAATCAAGCGCGTCAAGTCGCCGCAGAACTCTGTAGAATGATCTCGATGAACAATCCTATCAGCCGGCTGCGCTCCGCGCATGACGTGGGCGAAGGGTGGACGGCGGCCGACGCCACCGAGCTCTATGAGATCGCGCGCTGGGGCAAGGGGTACTTCGGCATCGGCGAGAACGGGCAGGTGAAGATCTTTCCGACCAAGGACAGCAGCCGATCGATCGACCTGAAACAGCTGGTCGACGACCTGCAGCTGCGGGGCATCAGCCTGCCGACGCTGATCCGGTTCAGCGACGTGCTGCAGCACCGGCTGAAGGACATCTTCGAGGCGTTTCAGCGCGCCATCGCCCAGCATGAATACAGCGGCCGCTACGTCTGCGTCTACCCGATCAAGGTCAATCAGCAGCGCCAGGTGGTGGAAGAAATCCTGAACTTCGGCCGCCAGTACCATTTCGGGCTCGAGGCCGGGTCGAAGCCGGAGCTGCTCGCGGTGGCGGCGCTCGCCGACAACGACACCCCGATCATCTGCAACGGCTTCAAGGATCCCGAGTTCATCGAGATGGCGATGCTGGCGCAGAAAATCGGGCGGAACATCATCCCGGTCGTCGAGAAGTACACCGAGCTCGATCTGATCCTCGAGTACGCCGAGAAGATCGGCGTCAGGCCGACAATCGGCATGCGCGTGAAGCTCGCGGCCCGGGGTGGAGGCCGGTGGCAGTCGTCGGGCGGCTATCGGTCGAAATTCGGCCTGACGGTCGGCGAGATCCTGCGCGGCCTCGAGGAGCTGAAGACGCGCGGCATGGAAGACTGCTTCCAGCTTCTGCATTTCCACCTCGGCAGTCAGATCCCGAATATCCGCATCGTCAAGGGGGCGCTGAACGAAGCGGCGCGGGTCTATGTCGAGCTGGTCAAAGCCGGTGCTGGTCTGAGGTTCATGGACGTCGGCGGCGGCCTGGGCGTCGATTACGACGGCTCGCAGACCAACTTCGAGTCGAGCGTGAACTACACGCTGCAGGAGTACGCCAACGACGTCGTCTACCACCTGCAGACGGTGTGCGACGAGGCGAAGGTCGCGCATCCGACGATCGTCTCCGAGAGCGGCCGGGCGATCGTGGCGCAGCACAGCGTGCTGGTGTTCAACGTGCTCGGGGTCTCCGGTTTCGGGGACGAATCGATGCCGAAGACGCCGGACGCGGAAATGGAGCAGCCGCTCATCGACCTGATCGAGACCTACAGCAGCCTGAACTCCCGGAACGCGCTCGAGAGCTACCACGACGCGCAGCAGGCGCTCGACATGGCGATGAATCTCTTCTCAGGCGGCTACCTGCCGCTCGATCAGCGATCCCTCGCAGAAAACCTGTACTGGGCGATCTGCCTGAAGCTGCAGAAGCTGGTGCAGGCGATGGAGGAGGTGCCCGAGGATCTTCAGAATCTGGACGAATCGCTGTCCGACACCTATTTCTGCAACTTCTCGCTGTTCCAGTCGATTCCAGACAGCTGGGCGATCAAGCAGCTGTTTCCGATCATGCCGATTCACCGGCTGATCGAACGGCCGACGCGTCACGCGGTTCTCGGCGACATCACGTGCGACTCGGATGGCAAGATCGACCAGTTCATCGATCGCCGCGATGTGAAGCGGACGCTGCCGCTGCACGCCTTCGACGGCTCACTCTACGTGCTGGGGGTGTTCCTGGTCGGAGCGTATCAGGAGATTCTCGGCGACCTGCACAACCTGCTCGGTGATACCCACGCCGTTCACGTCAGCCTCGACTCCGACAATGCGGTGGTCCTCGACACGGTGATCAAGGGCGATACCGTGCGCCAGGTGCTCGACTACGTCGAGTTCGACGCCGACGTCCTTCTGAAGAAGCTGCGATCGGACGTCGAGGCCGCGGTGCGCGGCGGGCGGCTCGACTTCGAGGAATCGGGGCGGCTGCTCCGGTTCTACGAGGATGGCCTGAACGGCTACACCTACCTCGAAGAGCGCGCCCAGCGCTGACGCCCGCAATCCCGCCAGTCATTTTCGAGGATCACGAAGCCTTTTCAGGAAAGAACTTCGTGTTCCATCGTGCCCTCCTGATGAAAACTGCTACGGTGAATCGAAAAACGCCCTCGAAGGGCTGAGTGAGCGATCGACGCGGACCGACGTAGCGGGCGCCACCGGTTGCAGGCTCCGAAGACCCGATCCGGCGCTGCGCGCGGCGGGAGCGGTCCGGCGGTTGACCGGTTCATCGGAGGGGCGTGTCGCGGATCGGCTCGTCAGCGACATCTCTGGACGCGCCGGGGACCGACTTACCCCCGTCCAGCACGATCAACACACCGTAGTTGTCGGATGCCGGATCGTTGAGATAGCCGGCGAGGAGCCCCCTTGGTTCGAAGCCGACACCGAGCTGCATGGACAGCGTCGGATCCTTGATCCGGCCGGCAACGACGCCCGCATAGTATTCCTCCGCCGACATCGTGTTCTTGACTGCGCCGTACCCTGGAATCATCCCGGCCGTGATTTGACCCTTGAGGCCGAGCCGCCAGACGACTTCCTGCCGGGCGGCGTATAGCGCGGTGGCGATTCCGCGCCCGCGGAAGGCCGGTTCGACGCCCACGTCGGCGCCATAGAGCCAGTCGCCCGCCGGTTCGTGAGAGGTGAGCCATCCGCCCTGGATGATGTCGGCGAAGGTGTGGTCGATGTGCTCGAAATCGAACGTCCGCCTCAGGGTCGTCGTCGCACCGATGACGCGGTCGCCGTCGAGCACGGCGAACTGTCCGTCGGGAAACAGCTCGATGTGCTTGCGATAGTGCGCCGCTTTGAAGCACTCGGCGTCGGCGAGCGTGGGAAGGCAGGTGCGTTGCAGCGCCTCGAGCTGCTCGGCGTGCTCGAGCCTGGAGTGCGTCACGATGAAGCCACGCTCCAGCCGGCGGTGATACGCCATCGGCGCCACAACTCCCGCGCGTCAGCCGAGCGAGGGCATGTGGAACGCGCCGGCGGCGCCGGCATTGGTCCAGCGGCGGGTCACCGCCTTGGTGCGCGTGTAGAACTTGACGCCTTCTTCGCCGTGAACGTGGAGGTCGCCGAACAGCGACTGCTTCCATCCGCCGAAGGAAAAGAACGACATCGGCACCGGAATCGGCACGTTGATGCCGACCATGCCCACCTGAATCGCGTGCTCGAAGATGCGGGCCGCCGCGCCCGAGCCGGTGAACAGCGCCGTGCCGTTACCATAGGGGTTGTCGTTGACCAGCGCGATCGCCTCGTCGAGTGAGCTGACGCGCACCACGACGAGCACCGGGCCGAAAATCTCATCGGTATAAATCGACATTTTCGCCGAGACGCGGTCGAACAACGTCGGTCCGAGGAAGAAGCCATTCTCGTGGCCACGCACGTGCACCCCACGCCCGTCGACCACGAGTTCCGCACCGTCTGCAATGCCCGCATCGACGTACCGCCCGACCTTCTGCAGATGCTCGCGCGTGACGAGGGGGCCCATGTCGACCTGCTCGGCGAGGCTCGGGCCGACGGTCAGCGCCCTGGCGCGCACCGCCAACTCGCGCACGAGGGCGTCGCCGGCGTCGGCGACAGCGACGACCGCGGAAACCGCCATGCACCGTTCACCAGCCGAGCCGTACGCTGCTCCGATGATGGCGTCAGCCGCGAACGGGAGATCGGCGTCCGGCATCACGACCGCATGATTCTTGGCGCCTCCGAGCGCCTGGACGCGTTTGCCTTCCGCAGCCGCCACGGCGTAAATGTGGCGGGCGACCGGCGTCGAGCCGACGAAGGACACCGCCGCGACCTGCGGGTGATGAAGCAGCGCGTCGACGGCCTCCTTGTCGCCGTGAACGACGTTGAACACCCCGTCGGGCAGGCCGGCCTCCTTCAGGAGCTCGCCCATGCGAACGGCGGGCGACGGGTCTTTCTCCGACGGCTTCAACACGAACGTGTTGCCACAGGCCAGCGCGACCGGAAACATCCAAAGGGGAACCATCGCCGGAAAGTTGAACGGTGTGATGCCGACACAGACGCCAATCGGCTGCAGCAGCGAATAGGAATCGACGTCGCGCCCGACCGACTCCGAGAACGCACCTTTCAGCAGGTGGGGCGCGCCCGAGGCGAACTCGACGACCTCGATCCCGCGCTGGACGGACCCCATCGCGTCGAGGAATACCTTGCCATGTTCCTCGCTGATCAGTCCGGCCAGCTCCTTCTGGTGCTTCTCGAGCAGCTCCCGGAAGCGCGTGAGAACGCGAGCCCGGCGCAGCGGCGTCGTGTCCCGCCACGCCGGAAACGCCGCCGCGGCGCTCTGCACGGCCACATCGACGTCGGCGGCGCCGGCGAGCGGCACCGACCGGATCATCTCGCCAGTCGACGGATTCATCACCGCGCCCAGGCGCACGCCGCGGGAAGCCACGCGCGCGCCATTGATCCAGAACGGCACCGGAACGACGCCGGTGGCGACGGCGGACAGCCCTTCTTCTCTTGATGCAGTCATGCTCGGCTCCCGGATATCGGAATCGGAACGGTGTCGGCTCGACCGGCGCGCGCCCCCGGGCGTTCGCCTCCGAGTCTCAATGGTAGAATGCCCGGCCATGCCCAAGGGCCGAATCCCGCGCGACAGGCGGCGAACGCGGGTTACGCGGCTCGGCCTCCTCACGGTCGGGCAAACCGCGAGGGTACTCGGCATGAGCCCTTCGACGCTCCGCCTCTGGGAGAACGTCGGCCTGGTTTCTCCCGCACGCAGTGACGGCCGATACCGACTCTACAGCCCTGAGCTTCTCGACGTCCTGAAACGCATCAAGTATCTCCGCGACGTCAAACTGCTGAACCTTCCCGGTATCCGTGAGATGCTCGGGAAGCCCGCGGTCAGCCAGCCGGCCAACGGCGCACGACCGACCGACCTGGGCCGGAAGCTCCGCGTCCTGCGGAAAAAACGGGGACTCGGCGTGGTGGAGGCGGCGAAGCGCGCGAAAATCTCCGCCGGATTCCTCAGCGCCATCGAACTCTCCAAAGCCAACCCGTCGGTCGCCACCCTGCAGCGCCTCACCGCCACGTATGGCACGACGGTGCTCAATTTCTACGACACCCGCAAGCAGTCGAACCGGCTGATTCGGCTGAAGGAGCGCCGCGTGATCCGGACGCAGTCTGGCGTCACGATGGAGCTGCTCTCGGCCGGCGCCCGGCAGCTGCAAAGCATGATCTTCCGCGTCCAGCCGGGCGGGGGCAGCGGCGGTTCGTACTCGCATCAAGGCGAGGAGTTCATCTACATGATGGAAGGCACGCTCGAGCTCTGGTTGGATGAGCTCGAATCCCACACCCTTCGAGCCGGCGACAGTTTCTGGTTCGAAAGCACGGTCGGGCACCGCTGGCACAACCCCTCGACGCTCGAAGCGGTGCTGATCTGGATCAACACGCCGCCGACATTCTGACGCGCCCTTACGCCAGCATCCGATCGACCACCGTCAGCGATTCGTCGACGATCGACAGCCCTTCGTCGAGCTCCGCTTCCGAGATCGACAGCGGTGGGTTGGTGAAGAAGGTATTCCACCGCACGAACGTATAGAGCCCGCGACTGCGAAATTCCCGGCCGAGCGCCGCCATTTCCGGGGACGTCCCGTTGAACGGCGCCAGCGGCTCGCGCGTGTCGCGATTCCGCACCAGCTCGACGATGCCGAAGAGACCCAACGAACGAACGGCGCCTACCGACCGGTGCGTGTCCATCAGGTGACGCAGGCGGACGGCGAGGATCTCGCCCATGGCTCGCGCACGCCCGATCAGGTCGTCCTGCTCGTAGACGTCGAGCGTGGCGAGGGCGGCGGCGCACGCCAGCGGATGGCTGTTGTACGTGAGGCCGCCAGCGAACACGCGATCGTGAAAGTGATCGGCGATATGCCGCCTCATGCCGACGGCGCCGAGCGGCACGTAGGCGCTGGTCAACCCCTTCGCCATCGAGAGCAGGTCGGGAACCACGTCCCAGTGATCCACCGCAAACCATTTCCCGGTCCGCCCGAATCCGGACATCACCTCGTCGGCGATCATCAGGATCCCGTATCGCGTGCACAGCTCCCGAATACCCTGAAGATACCCGTCCGGCGGGACCAGCACTCCATTGGTACCCGGAACCGGTTCGAGAATGAAGCCGGCAATCGTGTCCGGACCCTCCAGCTGAATGACCTCGTCGATCATCGCCAACGATGCCTGCACATCGTCCCACCCCCGACTGATCCCGTGGTAGGGATCGAGCAGGTGTACGACGCCGGGCATGCCGGGCTCGCTCGGCCATCGCCGCGGGTCGCCGGTCAGCGAGATGCTGCCCGCCGTCGCGCCGTGATAGGAGCGGTAGCGCGCCAGGATCTTGTGGCGGCCGGTGAACAGGCGCGCGAGCTTGATCGCGTTCTCGTTCGCTTCGGCACCGCCGTTGGTGAAGAAGAAGACGTCGATATCGCCTGGCGTGATCCGGGCGAGCTTCTCGCCGAGCCGCGCCCGGGGCTCGGTGGCCATGTGCGGGCTGGCGTAGGCCAGGGTTTCCGCCTGCCGCTGTATCGCGCGCACGACCCGCGCGTCGCCGTGGCCGATGTTCACGCACATCAACTGGCTGTTGAAGTCGAGATATTTCCTGCCGTCGGGCGTCCAGAAGTAGGATCCCTTCGCGCCAGCGACCGGAAGAGGGTCGACGGCGCCTTGCGCGGACCACTCGAACAAGGTGTGACGCCGCGTCAGCGCCACCATCTCTTCAGATGTCATCGGGCTTGGACGGGCTGAGACGGCCATCGGTTGTGCCAACCTTACATCGCTCGTACAAAGGGTGTCAACGACGCGGGCCGCGTTCCCGAGCCGCGCGCGGCCGACGCGTGATGAGCCGCGCCGACGGCGGTGGAGCTGGCGCACCGTCGCGCTGAGCTCAGTCCTGCGGCGGATCGGCCTGTGAGCCGCCGGCTGCAGAACGGCGGGCGCCCATCAACCACCGCGCGGCGGCGAAGACCACGAGACCGGCGGCGCCGCCTTTGGCCGCGCGAACGAGCGGTCGGGGCGTGTCCGCGGTGCGGCGTCCTCCGAGCTTCGAGCCGGTGAGGGACGGCCGACGGCGATCGGGTTGGGTCTGTGCCCACCTCCACCCGGCAGTCCAGGCCGCGCCTTGAGGATCACTCAGTCCGGCTGGCGCCGACAAGGGACGGCCGGCCCACGCCGCCTCGCAGCCCTGCACCCACGCCTCTTTCCAGAGCGTGACGAAAGCATCCTGGTCGCGGGCGTGTTGTCGACGACGCCAGGTGCCGGCTATCCGGCCGACGAAGATGGCGCTGCGGACGAGAATGGACGTGCTGTCCCTCGGTTTTCGTGTCACCTCCACACATTATCTGTCGATCGCTCGCGAAGCGCGCGCGGCGGCGCGGCACCCTCACGATGACCGTTTCCGTCGGTGCAGCGCTTCACCTGGAATCCACTACCTGCTCAGCACCGCCCGCGCTCTGCGGCTGGTCGTTCGCACCTGCGCCGCCACCGCATCCGCGACGGCACACCTACCGGGCGACGTCCTCCGCTCTCCGGGCAGGCGCATCGGCGCGCTGCGGATGTGCTTCCTGCAACGCCGGAGATCCGGAGACCCACGTCACGAAGGCGTCATCGGTCGAGAACGCGACCGGTCCATTGGCGGACTGCGTCGTGTCGCTGAGAAATCTGCGCAGCACCAGATCGCGGTCCGTGAAGCGCACCTTCCTGCAGCAGGGAGAGCGCTCCACCTTGATGTCCGGCAGGTCCTCATCCTCGAGGTCGTGAACCGTTTCCCGGTAGCGCTGCGGATAGCAGGGAAAGGGCCGGAAGCTGGTGCCGACAATGCCGCCAAACCCGGTCTCGAGCGTGTCGAAGGTGTGCCTCAGAAAACCGTAGGTGAGCGGATCGGGCTTGCTGTCGAGATAGACGCCCACCATCTCGGCCACCTCCTCCAAAAATCTGCCGCCGTGATACTCCGCGAGGAAGGTACCGTCGCCGCGCTCGATGCGGCGAATCCCGTCCCAGTTTGGAGCAATGTGGTAGAGCTCGTGGACGACGGTGTCGAGCTTCGCAATCCACAGGTCCTCGGCACGGCGGTAGAAGCGCGCCTTCCGCGAGTGCGCGAGCGACTGATCGCAAAACCGGGGCAACGCGACCGAGATCAGATACTTGACCGGTCGGCCAGCAATAGTCACCTCCGGAGACTTCATCACAAATGGCGCCGACCGCCTGGTGATGGCGCCACTGGCACGATCACGCCAGAAATAGTAGCCGCGTTCGCTGGGCGGAAGCGTGAGGCAATGACACGTCGCCAGTGGACCCGACGCCCACGTTCGTCCCAGCCGGGCGAACACCAGCACGTCGGCCATGTCGATGAACGACAACGGCGGCACGCGGGCGGCGATGTCGCCCATCAGCCGTGTCAACAGAGCCGTGTAGTTCAGCATCGCCGGCGCATGCGTACGAGCCTTAGAGCGCCCGTTCAAAGACGACGGTCCGTGCCAGCAGATCCGGCGTAGCCGTCCGACCGGCGAGCATCCAAGAATCGGAATGATCTTGGTCGGCCGCCGTATCCGTCGCCATCCACCACTCCCGGTGCAGGCGCGACTGCGCCGGCAGTGGAAAGCCGAGCAGGTCTTCGATCTCGCCGAAGGTCAGGACGACCGTGTCCGCATACCTCTTCTGCAGGTACTGATGAAGCAAGGCGTACTTGCCCGACATCGCGCGCAGTTGCACCCTCCCGGGTTTGTCTGCCTCAGGCTGCCGGCGTCCGCTCAGACGACGCCTCTTCATCCAATCCAGCATCGGGTCCTTCCCATGGCCAGCGCACGCGGCCTCGAGCACGGTTTCCAGTCCACGCGGCCACTCCTTCGACATGCTCGTGCCCTGACTTCGATTCGGGGGCAGAGGTGGCGAGAGAGGACGACGGAGGAAAAGTCGCGCCTCTAGCGCGGGCGGCCGGTCAATACTGGAACGAGTAGAAACTCTGAGAGCGCATCAGCTGTCGCAAACAGCTGCCCCGTTCCGTGGTGCTTCATCTGGAGGCTCTCGCTGCCATCGTCGGTGAACATCACGTGGATGCGATCCTCGCGGGGGGGGAGGGCGTTGGTCGGGGTGAACCGGTAGTGGCAGACCATGGCCGCCACCTCTAGGTTCGGCGTGACCGTGAGCAACACCGCCGAAGGCGCCGGCTTCCGAACCACGAACCCTCCCTCGGCTGCAGCCGCGGCTTCCAAGACCATGTCGCGCGCCGGATCGCCTGGAAACTCGTCGCGAAACGCTTCCAGGTCGCGCCTCACCGCCGCGCCAAGCTCGTCGACCAGCCGCCGGCCATTGCGGCGGACGAGGTCGGCTTTCCGAGCCGCCATCTCCTCATCTCTCATGCGCACGGCATCCCGCTGCCGCTCTTCGTCAGCGATCTTCTTGATCCAGGGGGCGACAGCGGCGGTCGTGCTCATAGTCCAAGTCCTTCGTGCCGACGAGTGAACTGGCCGATCGGTCGCGTCGATGCGGCTGCGCGACATTTCCGCGCTCGAAGACCACTGTATTCGGGCATCCTGGCAAGCGATGTGCGAAACGAGACAGGCAGGTCTCCGGTGCGACACGGCTGGCCCGACGGACGGCTCCACGCCGAACTGCCGCGGATGATGTCTGGCGTCGATACGGCCACCGTTCGGTCGCGCGACCGCATGCACTCGAACGGCGGATGTGTCAGACCAGCCGCCGGGTCATCCCAATCGGTATTCCATCACCACGCGCAGGTCGGTCCGCAGACCGCGAGCGTGTTCCGACCGCACCAGGTAGACATGCTCTTCGGATAGATCGTGAGGATGGGCGATGCGGAAGCCGTGGCGTGAGTAGAACGGGGCATTCCACGGGATGTCCCGGAACGTCGACAGCGTGAGGGCGGCGTACCCGCGACCGGCGGCCCAGTGACAGACCGCGCGCAACAACTGCGCGCCAAGCCCCTGCCTGCCGTGCTCGGGTACGACATCGAGTTCGTCGAGGTGTGCGAGCCCGCCGAGCTCACGCGCGAGAGCGAATCCCACCGGATCGCCGTCGCGAGCCACCGCCACCCACAGTCGGCCCGCCCGCTGTGCGCGTCGAAGCTTTCAACCGAGGTCACCCGGTCAAGGGCTTCTCGCGTCAGGCCCGTCTCCAGCAGGCGCTCTTCGAACAGGCTGGCAGCGCGCCTTTCGATGCCGGGAAGCACCCCCGTGTCCCCGGGCGACGCCAGACGGATTTCGTATCCGCCGCTCATGGCGCCAGCCGCGGGAGTCTTCCGCTCGCGGCTCGAGACGAACGCGGCCGCCCTCTCACTTCACCACGACGAGGTCAGACGGCGACGAATCGCCGCGGCGTGTTGGCGGATCTTCTGGTCTTGCGTGCCGGTCCGGAGCGCCCGCTGCGACACGGCGAACGCCTCGTCCAGCCGGCCGTTCTTGTACAGCGTCCATGCAAGGGCATCCTCGGTGAAAATGTCGTGTCGCGTCCGGGCCACTGTCTGTGCGATTCGCATGGAGTCCCCGAGCTTGCGGTCGCGGTCGGCGAGAAACAGCGCCAGCGCAGCCTCGGTCTGCGCGGCGGGCGGTCCAGCCAGATCCTCCGCGAGCTGATAGTAGCGCTCCGCTTCACAGCTGTTGCCGCGCGCGGAGTGAATATCGCCGATACGCGCCGCAAGGTCGAGGCTAGGCGCGCGATTCAATTGTGCGAGAAAGATCTGGAGCGCACCCTCGTGGTCGGCGCGCGCCGCCCGCACCTTGCCGATGCCGACCATCGCATGTGGATAGTCGGGAAACAGGAAGGCGGCGCGGCGATACTCGCGTTCCGCTTCGCTCAACTTGCCGAGCTGCAGGTAGAGCTCCCCGATGTGCGCTGTGTACCAGGCTTTTGCTTCGAGATCGTGCGAGGTTGTCGCATCCGCCGCCATCTGCATGATCTTCAGCGCGCCGGTCAAATCGCCCTGAAGCTCGCGCGCGTACGACACGCGCGCGTATGCATCAGCGCCGGGTCGCAGCGAGACCATCGTTTTGAAGGCGTCGAAGGCGTCATCGTACTCGCCGAGCTCGAGGAGGGCGTCGCCGATCACGCCGTAGTTCCACGCATCGTCCGGCCGCTGATCGCGAGCGCGGCGGGCCAGATCGCGGGCGTCCGTAAACTGGTGGCGCGAGAGATGAACGGCGGCGAGCAGGCGGAGGGCATCGTACTGCCCCGGATTCTCCTTGAGCACCGCACCGAGCGCTTCGCCGGCGGCGTGCGCGGCCCGCCCATCGTTGGTGGCGCGCGCCTGGCGCAGCAGTGCGTCGGCCAGGAGGATCGCCGCGCCAGGGTCGTCTGGACGGTCGCGCAGACGCAATTCCATCTCGGCGATCCGCTGGCGAAGTCCTTCGGCCGAGGTCGGAGGAGCACCGGGCATGCCGATCGCCGGCGCGATGTCCACCGCATCGGCGATCGGCGGCACCGACGTTCCTCGCGACGTCCATGGCGTGCGACCAGTTGTCGATGGCGTGCGACCGGTTGTCGGCTGCATGAGGACATCCTCCCGGTGCTAAGGAACGTCGTAGCCCTGATGCGGGGTGCCGACATACGGAAAGGCGTGCAGGAACGGCATGTCGTTGGTGTCGACCCCGTCGCCAAGCAGGTTGTTCGGGCTCTTGTTCGGCAACCCGAGCAGTTCTTCGAGAATCGGCCCATAGCCCTGTGCGAACGCTCGAAGCTCGATGTCGACGACGTCGTCGGCCAGCCGGCGACCATTGGGAAACCCGGCGAGGTCTCCGTCGAGCACCGCGAGGCGGCTGGGCGACGAGGTCGGCGCAATACTGGTATTCAGGCGGAGGAGGTCGGCCTTGCGTGGGCCGGTGAAATTCAGTCCGGGGACGCCGGTCAGGAGAATCGCCACGAGGTCGGTGCGGTCGGTGTCGTCAATCGGCGCCAGGGCGCCACCATACAGCAGCGTTTCGAGACGCGACACCTCCGGCCGCGTGTACAACCCGGCGAATCTCGCGTCGTTCTCCGGTTCGGATCGGTTCCAGGCGTCCTTCTGGCCGAGCGGGATGACCACCTCGTTGATCAACGGCGCGCCGAGCCGTGAGACCTGCACGTAGGGGCCGAAATCGTCGCTCGCCCCGTCGTGGCGCAGCACCCGAATCGACCGTCGGCTGGCGCTCGCGTAGATGCCGATGGTCGGTTTCTTCGCCTTGACGAGCTGATCGACCGGGATTTGAAGGGCGATCGAGTGCGTGTTGTACCTGGCGACGGCGTCACGGCCGTTCTCCGCCGGCAACGGGATCAAGTGCGCTGGATTGAAGGGCCGCAAGCCGGCGAGGTCGAAGACCGATCCGAGATCGACGAAGAACGGGTCGTCGCGTTGGCCGGCGAACACCTTGACTCCGCCGCCGATGGTGTGGACCGCGGCCGCCGCCAGTGCCTCGTAGTTCGGCGTCGAGCGCGGTCCAATGTTGTCGGGAGGGGTCGCCAGGTCCCTGCCGAGAAGCTCCTCGCGGCTGGCCTTTCCCCGCCGGTGCCGAACCAGCCTGACACTGTAGGTTTGCCGCCGATTCCAGTTGGGGTCGTCGAGCGAATTGATCGGACCCGTGTTGTAGAGGAAGGTGTCCGGGTTGTTGGTCTCGGTCCGAAACCGGAACTGGTAGGTCAGATCCTCTTCGGCATCGCCGTCGTTGTCGACGTGGATCTCGTAAAGGACGGTATCGTCGAACGCCGGAAAGTTCGGCCCGCCGGCAGGCGATTCGAGCGGGATGTAGTTGGCGATGATGGTCGCCGTCTCCGGCCGATCGGGGCTGCGAAACGCGTAGAGGTCAGTATTGTCAGCCATCGGATCCTGGCTGATGAGCGGCGCTTCACGATGGCTCGAGGCCCGACCCGGCAGCATTGGCCATCCGATCAGCAGCGCCAAGAGCAGTCCAAAGAGAAGAGTTCTTTTCACGCGCGGCCCTCCTGTTGACTGCTCTACGGTGGGCGGCGCCAGTTTGGATTGCTCTTGTCGTGGATCACACGTTCGTCAACGGAATCCGGCGGCGTCGAAAGGCCGCCAGATTCTCTCGACGGGGGCGGGTAACGAAGCCTCGCCTCAAGCGGCCAAGTAACTGCGCACAGGCTTTAGAGGGCTTTAGAGGATGTCTAGCGGTCCGGCTGGCTCAGATGCTCGTCGGGAGGCGCGATGAGCGCGGCGGGAGCTCAATCACGTCAGGGCGCGCGGTGAGCCGGTCGAACCGATCGTAGCCGAGCCGGCAGGCCCCTGTGCAAACAAGCACACCTGAGCCGCCCCTGACGGTGCAACATGCGACGTAGCTGTTTATGAAGGGCTCCTGGACCCGGCTGTTGACGTTGGCTGCGGGCAGCGTCCTGCTGCTGGCTGGGGGGAACGGATTCCCCTCCTTCGCTTTCCCGGCGGCAGCGGGTGGACTGGCCGCTCTTGATCTCGCGGGCACCACTCGCGTCGGCGAGCGGCCCGAGCCGAACGCGGTTGTCTGGCTGGAGGCCGGTACGCCGCCGCGGCCGGGAACGCGCAAGGCCGTGCTCGATCAACGGAACCTGACCTTCAGCCCTCATGTGCTCGCGGTTTCGATCGGCACCGTCGTGGAGTTTCCCAATCGCGATCGTGTGTTTCACAACGTGTTCTCCTTCCGCGACGGCAAGCGCTTCGACCTGGGGATGTATCCGGTTGGAGCGGTGAAGCGCGTCACCTTCGGTGAACCGGGCCTGAGCCGGATCTTCTGCAACATCCATCCGAACATGGCTGCGTACGTGATGGCGGTGGACAGCGGGTTCTCCGCGGTATCGGACTCGTCCGGCCGCTTCGTGCTGGCGGCGGTGCCGCCGGGAACCTACACCTATCATGCGTGGCGCCCCGGTGGCGAAACGCTGACCGGCTCGATTTCCGTCGATGGCGACAAGTCGATGGAGATTCGCTGGCCGTGACCCGTGTCGTCCTGATCCTGCTGTGCGCGACGATGCTGCATCCGGGTCCGGCGGGCAGCCAGTCGCTGACCGCCGAAGCCGATGTCACCGCCGGCTACTCAACAGACGAGGTCGCCGCCGTTGCGACGCAGCTCCGCGCCTTCGGCGATCTGAAGGGCGGCATCCGGTTCTATCTCGAGGGCGCCTGGGCACGGCGCTCCGAGAAAGAGACCGATGCCTTCGCCGCCGCATATCCCTACGGTGGTCGCGTGGAGGTGATCGAGACCTACGGCGAACGGCTGTTCACGCCCGGCGGGAGCCTGGTCGGCGTCCGCGCCGGCCGGTACCGCACGCCATTCGGAATCGCCGGCCGGAGCGATCACGCCTATTCCGGATTTCTCCGAGCGCCACTGATCCGCTACGACGATTACTATGCGCTGTCGAATACGTTTCTCGAGCACGGTGTCGACGTGATCGTCGGTATCCCTCAGCTGTACGCGGAGGCGAGTCTGGGCGCTCCGGCAGATGTCGGCGACGTGAAGCGACGGTCCGGGTTCGACCGCGTCTTTCGCGTCCAGGGCTATCACCGCGGATGGATCGTGGGCGTCAGTCACGTGCGGACCCAGCCGACGCAGCCCGCATCGTTCGCACGAGGGGAAGCCAGGTTCACCGGCGTCGACGTCCGTTGGACACATGCCGGCGTGTTCGTTCGGGGCGAGTGGATTACCGGCCAGCCGTTCGACGGGCCCACCACCGATGGCTGGTACGTGGACGGGATGCTTCATCGAGCCGCGATGGGGCCGGTCACAGCCCTCGTTCGGGTGGAACAGCTGCACTACAACACCGCTTCCAGGTTTGCGCTTCATGAAACGCGATTGACGGCCGGCGCGAAGGTGCGGCTGCCGCGTGGACTAAGCGCGCAGGTGAACCTGCTCCGCCAGTCCGGAGATCTGCCGGAGTATCGGCCGACGCCGATCGATCTCGCGCTCACCTATTCGATCAGACTTCACTGAGGAAAGCCGTGGCCTCAGCCTCCCCCAGTGCGAGAGCGATTCCCTGGCACCGCCGGATGGAGGTGCGGGTCGTCGCTGGCCTGAGTCTTCTGGTCGGGCTCTCGCTCGGGGCGGCGCTCGTCGCGACGTCGCGAGTCGTCACCAACCGATCGCTCGTGCAGGGCCTGGACCGGCTTGATGCCGCGCACTCTGCGTTCAACGCGCTGATCAAACGACAGATCGAGTTTGCCGCCGCGCAGACGCGCCTGATCACGGTCCTCCCGGTCTTTCGGGCGCACATCAGCGACGCGCGGCTGGTGCGTGACGGCGCGACGCTCGACGCGATGGTCGACGACTACCGGCAGCAGCTGAAGGCGCAGTTCTGCATCCTCACCGACCGGAATGGCAACTGGATGAGCAAGCCTGGCTGGCCGCCTGGCGAGACGCCGCCGGCGGGCCTCCGATCGACCGTCGAAGCCGCTGTCGCCGGCCGATCACAGAACGACATTCTCTCGATCGGCCGTACGCTGGTGCTCGTCGTCTCTGAGCCGGCGCTGTTCGCGAACGAAGTGCTGGGCACGCTCACCGTCGGCTACGCGCTCGACGATGCGATCGCCCAGGAGCTGGCGCAGGTCACGCACTGCGAGGTGAACCTGATCGCGGCCGACCAGTTGAGCGGCACGAGCATGACCGGCACCGGTCGCGCGGAGCTCGCCGGTCTGCTGGCTGCCGGGAAGCTTCAGCCCCAAGCGAGCCAGGCCCTCGACATGCAGTCGATAGGCGGCCGCCGCTATCTGAGCGGCGCCTTTCCGCTCTCTCCGGATCGGCCGTCCATCGGCACCGACCGGATGCTCCTGCTGCAGGACTGGGAGCCGACCGAGCTGTTCTTGAGCGGGCTGCGGCGACGCTTCCTGCGCGCCGGCGGCGTCATCTTCCTGCTCGCCTGCGCCGCGGGCACGCTCTTCAGCAGAAGCGTGACGCGCCCCTTCCGCGACATCGCCGCAGCGGCGGGCGACATCGCGAACGGGAACTGGACCCGGCAGGTTCCGACTCGCGGCAGCGCGGAATCGACGACGATGGCCGTGGCGTTCAACGAGATGAGCACGCACCTCCGCCACTGGCACCAGGAAGCGCAGAACCGGGCGGCCCGGCTGGAGGCCTCGTACGAGCGCTTCTCCTCGGTGACCGAATCGGCGCGGGACGCCATCATCTCGACCGATCAGGAAGGCGTAGTCGCGTTCTGGAGCAGGAGCGCGGCGACGATCTTCGGCTACGTCGAAAACGAGGCCATCGGCCAGTCGCTGACGCAGTTCGTCGCGAGGTCTGATCAAGACGCCTGCCTCGCCGCGCTGATGTCGATTGGCACGGACCAGGTCGGCGCGGCGTTCGGCCGGACGATCGAGGTCACTGGTGTCCGGAAGGACGGCGCTCAGTTTCCGATCGAGCTGTCCGTGTCCGTGTGGCAGACCGGCGGCGCGACGCAGTTCACCGCGGTCGTGCGCGATATCACCGAGCGCAAGCGGGCCGAGGGCGCGCTCAAGCTGCTCAACGACGAGATCCAGCTCCAGAGGCTGCGGGTGTTCAAAGCCACGATGACGACCGTCCAGGACATCGTCAACAACCTGCTCAACGGCTTGCAACTCGTTCACATCGAAGCGGAGGGCCAGCTGTCCGCCGAGATGCAGACGCTGTTCGATCGGATGATCCAGGAGGCCGCCGCGAAACTCAAGACGCTCGGCGACCTCGAGACGGTCAAGGAAAAGGAACTGGCCATCGGCCTGGGGATCGAATACCCCGGCGGCGCCTCGTGAGCGGAACACGGGAACCCGTCGGCGATTGCAGGGCCGAGGTCAGAATCTGAACAGTCGGGTGAACTTGGCGACCAGCTGGCGGCTCGACTGGCCTCGGAACCCACTGACCGTGGTGTCTCGCCCCTCGCTGTACACGAGAAAGAGATCGCTGCCCGGTCCGTACTCCCACCGAAAGCGGGTGTTGAGGCCGACGACTCCCGCCGCCGAATTGTATTGGAGGAACGCGGCAACGAACATCCGCGCGGTCATCGAGTACGTCGTGCGCAGTGCGAGAAGCCGGGTCGTGACGCCGCGTTCCTCGAAGCTCAGGCTGCTGATCGACAGTCGCGGTTCCACTGCCAGTTGCGTTGTCAGCTCGACCCGGCCGTTGTAACTGACCGTCGTCTGCTCGCCGCCGTAAAAGCTGCCAGTCACTGCCGAAACCGTCCCGGTCACCTTCCGCTGGTTTCCGAGCTGATACGTGAGCGTCCCCTGACCATAGACGTGCGTGCCGGGTTGGACAACGAGGCCGCCAGGCAGATCGAACGCCCGCTCAGGCCGATCGTCGGTCCGCTCGAGCGTGGCCGTGAGGATGTCGCCGCTCTTGAACTCGGCCCGGAAGGTGCCCGTTCCTGTTCGCGTCTGAAGCTCGCCGTTGGCCGCGGCGGCGATGTTGTCAATGCGACCGTCCCATGTCAGTCTTCGGACGCCGCGAAGCGTCGGCCGCGGGCTGTAGCGGGCCATGAGATATGTCCGGCGGATGTTGTCCCTGACGAGGAAGCCCATCTCGGGGTTGAAGGCGCTTCCGATCTTCAAATGGTCAAGGTCCAGTCCGTACTTGTCGCCGTTGAAGAAAAATCGTCCGCGGTAACTCTCCTCGTCACCCGACCTGCCGGGTGTACGGCTGCGGGCGTAGTAGCTCACCGCCTCGACATTCCGAAACAGCGCCAGGCTGACATCGGCGCCAACCACGTAGTTGGCGCCGTTCGCCGCACCGGACGGTGCGCGCTCGGTCGCGACGACGCCGACGCTGCTGCGCCTCAAGATGTCGCGTTTGATCCGGATCACGGACGATCGGGTCTCGGTCACGCGTGCGGACGGCAGCGCGTCGGTCAGGATGCTGAGGATGCCGATGTTGTAAGCCCCCGCCTTACCCAGCAGTCGGCCGCCAGCCTGGATCGGCACTGCCTGACCGCCGTCCAGACCGATCCGACGGCTGAAGAAGATGATCGGGGCTTCGCCGGTGCCGTTCGACGAAGCGCCGCCGAACGAGAACAGCCCCTGGCCCTCGAGGAAGAATTCGCGTTTCTCAGGATAGAACAGGCCGAACCTGGTCAGGTTGATCTGCTGGTCATCGACCTCCGCCTGGGCGAAGTCGGTGTTGTAGGTGAAATCGGCGGTCAACGTCTTCTTCAACCCGTATTTGACATCGAATCCGAAGTCACGCCCGACAGCCGTGCGAGATCCGGTGGATGCTGGAGTCGTGCTCGAATCTGCCGTGACGTATGGCTTCAGTTCGAGATTGAGGGCGGGCGGCGGCGCCTCGATACCGACCAGCGTCGCGCCGGCCGACACCCTGAACGATCCCTGCATCCCGTCGGTGCGCGGAATCGGCGTGAGATAGGAGGACTCGTTCTTCCACCAGTCCGTCCTCGACAGCACCACGTTCCAGACCTGCTCCCGCCGCTGCGGGTAACGAAGCGACTTGAACGGGATCGCCATTTCCGTCATCCAACCCTGGTCGAACCGCTGGCTCTTCACGTCCCAGATGGCGTTGTAGTCGAAGTTCAGGGACCGCGCCTCGTCGGTCACCAGCGCATCGCGTTGTCCGCCGATCGCGTTCGTCATCACGAAGATGCCGCTCCGGTGGTCGAACAGGGTGTCGAGGGTGACGCCGAAGTAGTCGTTGCGGAAGATGTTCACGCTGTCGCGGCGGAGCTCGTTCGCCGTCAGGCGATGGGGTTGCGAGACGTGCAGGCGCGCGCTGACGTAGACGTGGCGATCGTCGAAGAAGATCCAGACCTCGGTTGTCTCCGTTGCCGGCTGTCCTTCATCTGGTTCCTGCTGGATGAAGTTCCCGAACGACGACGTCTTGCGATAGACATCCTCGTCGAGGCGGCCGTCCACCACCAGAGACTCGGTCAGCCGCACCGCCCGTACTGTGACGCGGCCCTGTTCGTCGCGTTCCGACACGACAGCCGGAGGAACGGGCGCCGGCGGGCCGGCGAACGACACTCGCGGCCCTTCAGCTGATGCTTGACCGAAGATTCGACCGGGCACGGCCAGGAGGAGGCTGCACACGCCGATTGCCGTCACGAGCTGTTTGAAGAAGCGGACGCGCCCGGTCGGCGTCACCGGGTCCATCGCTGCCTGAAGTCGAGCAGGGTCACACAACGGCATTCGCTGGCTGGCTCAGTCGTTCACCGAGGCGCCATGGCTGGGTCTGTCGTGCAGGGTCGGCCGCGCCCGTGTGACCACGTCTTGCGACTTCTGCCACCAAGCGAATGACGAGTGCCTATCGACTCGCCGTGGTGGCAGCTGCGCCATGCGCGACCTTCCATTGTTCCGTCGCGCGCTCGAGCACCTGCGTGACGTCGTCTTTCAGCAAGTACCCGCCTGCCACCAGCTTGTCTGCCGCGGCCTGGACCGCCGCTGTGTACCGCTCCTGCGAGGAATATCGCTCCTCGATCGAGCGGCGCGGATCGCCCGCCGCTTTCGCGCTCCTGGTCGGTGCGAACGGAATCGCCGATCCCATCAGCGACACCAGCATGTTCGTGCCGCCGATCGACGCGCTGCGGAAGTTCCAGCCCGTGTAGGTGGCGACCGGCACGGTGAGCTCGGGCGTGCGCACGCCGGCAAGCTCGTTGCCGTCGGCATCCACCTGGGGCACCAGGAACGGAATCGGACGACCGGCCTGCCGCGCGGCCGGAACGATCGTTGGCGAGGCGACGCCGGGGATACGTGGGAACGCGATCTGGGCCACAGCGGCGAGCGTGCCGTCGGCCAGCTTCGGATGCTGACTCGCGGGCGGAGGCACGCCCTCTCGAACCCAGCGGTCCATCGCCATCAGCAGCGCCCGCAAGGTCCACCAGTACTCGAGCGGATTGTCGGGCTGCCGCCCCTGCGTCACGCGGCCCGGAAAGCGCGCGGGCGAGTGCTGCGCGCCGGTCAGGAAATACACCCGCGCGTTGTCGGGGAGCGGCAGGTCAGACCTGCCGTCAGGCGTCGTGTGGACGAGCGCTGCAGAACGCCCGCCGCCCCAGTACTCCACCGCCGTGTTGGTGTAGAAGATCTTCGGCTGGCGCTGCCGCGCGCGGTCGTTGTCGAGCAGTCCCTCGATCCGCCCGCTGATCGGATCGCGGGTCGCCGTATCCGCGTAGGGGAACCCGGTGGCGCTGAACATCGACAGCGCGTTCGGCGTCGCGCTCCGCTCGTTGATGCTGAGGCGCGCCGCGCCGGCGATGTGCGCCATCACACCATCGAGCACCTGGCTGCCCTTCTCGTCGGTGTTGAATCCATAGTAGAGGAATGTGCGCAGAAAGCGGCCGCTCTGAGAGGATCCCCACGCGTAGGCATACTTCGGGTTCGGACGTCCCTGCTCTCCCCGTTTCAGCCATGCCGCGAAGTCGCGGAACGCCGCCAAGCCGACGCCGGCAATGGCAGGGTTCGCGGTCTTATAGGCGATCTCGTAGATACGCCCCGGTTCGAACCCCGCACCCACGCTGATCACGTTCCCCTTCACGTCATATCCTGAGCGATCGATCGTCTCTGCCTTGTCGAACGGATCGTCGCGAACGGTGAGCGCGGTGTCTGGTCCGGCGAGATCGGCCGGCGGATACCCTGCCAGATCGGCCACCGTCATGTTCGGGCCGCGATCGTTCGGCGTGAATTCGGCTCGGACAACGAGGCTCGAGTTGGCTGCGACCGGCGCCTTCATGGACATCAGGCCGCCTTCGGGCCGGACGTCGAACTGCCAGCCTACCCACGCCAGCGTATAGCCCTGACGGGTGAGAAAGCCGTCGCCGAGGTCGGCCTCGGTCTTCGGATCGAGCGTCACCGGTCCACGACTGAACCCGCTCAGCAGCCCTTTCCGACCGCGGTTCGAGACCTCCAGGAGCGCGACACCGTTCGAGCGCGCCGCCTCGAGCGGCCGCAGGATGTAGAAGTCCGAGGAGAACTCGACCTTCCCCTGAGCGTTGACCGCCGCCTTGTCGATGTCGGCAATGGCGCCGTTGCGCGCGTCCTTCGGATCGATCGCGAAGTGGACTGTCCCGGCGACCTTCTCATAACCGCCGCCGACCGGCGTCCGGCTGGCGATCTCCACCTTGGTGACCTCGGCACCGGAAACCCGGGCCAAGAGCGCCAGCGCGCAGAACAGC
>WHSN01000162.1 GCA_009380045.1 Luteitalea sp. | reverse complement strand
GGATCCTCGCGGAGCGCGGCGCGCAGGGCGGCGGCGAAGCTGTAGGTGTCGCTGTGCACCTCGCGCTGATTCACCAGGCACTTCTTGTTGGTATGGATGTACTCGATCGGATCCTCGATCGTGAGGATGTGCTCGTGGCGCTCGCAATTGATCTTGTCGATCATCGCGGCCAGGGTCGTCGACTTGCCGCTGCCGGTCGGACCGGTGACCAGCACCAGGCCACGCGGCCGATCCGCGAGATTCGCCAGAACCGGCGGCAGCCCGAGCTCGCCGAAGGTGCGGATGGTCTCCGGAATCAGCCGGTAGACGGCGCCGACGGCGCCGCGCTGGCTGAACACGTTGCAGCGGAAGCGGGCGAGCCCGTTGATGCCGAACGAGAAGTCGAGCTCCATCGACTCTTCGAAGCGCTTCTTCTGCAGGTCGGTGAGAACGCTGTAGACCAGCTGCTTGCTCTCGGCCGGCCCGATCTCGGGCAGCGCGAGGCGCTGGAGCCGGCCATGGACCCGCACCTGCGGCGCCGAGCCCGCGGCCAGGTGCAGATCCGACCCTTTCATCTCGACCGTCGTCTTGAGGAGCTCAGGCAGTGTAGGCATCGTTATTTCACCGTTTCGCGGACTACTTCCTCGACCGTCGTGACGCCGTCCTGCACCTTGCGCAGGCCGCTGCCGCGAAGCGTGATCATGCCTTCGTCGATCGCTTTCCGGCGCAGCTCGAGACCCGAGGCGCCGACCAGGATCAACTCGCGCAGGTCTTCGCTCACCTCCATCACCTCGTAGAGCCCGACCCGGCCCTTGTAGCCGGTGCGGTTGCAGCTGTCGCAGCCGCGGCCTTTCATCGGCTGCACCGTCGTCGCATCCTCGGCGGTGTAACCGGCCTGAACCAGCGCCGCCGCCGGATGGGGACTGGGTTGCTTGCAGTTGGTGCAGATGCGCCGGACCAGACGCTGGGCGCAGACGAGATGCACGGAGCTGGCGACGAGAAACGGCTCAATCCCCATGTTCATCAGCCGGTTCACGGTGCTGGGGGCGTCGTTGGTGTGCAGCGTCGAGAGCACCAGGTGCCCCGTCAGCGCCGCCTTGACGGCGATCTCCGCGGTCTCGAAGTCCCGGATCTCGCCGACGAGAATGATGTTCGGGTCCTGCCGGAGGAACGACCGGAGCGCCGCCGCGAAGTTCAGGCCGATGTTCTCGCGCACCTGGACCTGGTTGATGCCCGCGAGGTTGAACTCAACCGGATCCTCGGCCGTCATGATGTTCGTTTCAGGGGTGTTGAGCTTGGCAATCGACGAGTACAAGGTGTTGGTCTTGCCGCTGCCGGTCGGGCCGGTGACCAGGACCATGCCCCACGGTCGCAGGATCGCCGTCTCGAACTTGGCCAGCGACTCGGCCTCGAAGCCGAGCCTGGTCATGTCGAGCATCAGCTTGTCCTTGTCGAGCAGGCGCATCACGATCTTCTCGCCGAACAGCGTCGGCAGGACGGAGACGCGGAAGTCGATCTCCTTCGCCTCGCCGTTCTCGTTGAAACGGATCTTGATGCGCCCGTCCTGGGGCAGACGCTTCTCGGCGATGTCCAGCTTCGCCATGATCTTCAGGCGCGAGGAGATCGCATCGCGATACCTCATCGGCGGGCTCATGATGTTGTAGAGGATCCCGTCGACGCGGTAACGGACACGAAGCTCCTTCTCATATGGCTCGATGTGGATGTCGCTCGCGCCCTTCTGAATCGCTGACATCAGCACCACGTTCACGAGGCGCACGACCGGCGCCTCCTCGCCCTGCCGCGCCAGCCCCTCGGCGCTGATCTCCTGCAGTTCCTCGAGAACCTCGACCTCTCCGGCGTCGCCGAGCGTGGCCTGCAGCTCCTCGAGACCGCGGCTGGCCATCTCGAGCGCGCTCGGGATCGTCGCGATCGCGGTGGCGTCGGCCCTGGTCGCGGCCTTCTGGCTGCCGTGGTAGTACTTCTCGAGCGCCTCCATCACCCCGATTTCGGAGGCGACGACCGGCTCCACGTTGTAGCCGGTCATGAACTTGATGTCGTCCATCGCGAAGACGTTGGTCGGGTCCGTCATCGCGATGGTGAGAGTGGCCCCTGAGCGGCTGAGCGGCAAGATCTGATATTTCCGCGCCGTATCGGCGGGGATCAGCTTGATCACGGAGGAGTCGATCTCGAACAGGCTCAGGTTGATTGAGGGGACCCCGTACTGCCGGCTGAGCAGTGCGGTCAGCTCTTCGTCCTTGACGAAGCCCATTTTGACAATGTGATAGCCGAGCTTCGCGCCGCTGCCCTTCTGCTCTTTCAGGGCCTGCTGAAGCTGATCGGGTGTGATGCGCTTCTCTTTGACGAGGAGCTCGCCAATTCGTACCGACATCAGAGCTGAACATTACCCGTCCGTGACAAACGTGTCACAACGACCCTCGGTTCTTGGGTGCATCTAGAACGTCATTCGAAGACTGGTCGTCCACCCCCGGAGCGAGCGGTCACGGCCTTCGCTCCACGCGCCCTCCACGTAGACGCCCGCCAGGGGCGCAACGCTCAGCCCGGCGCTTACGACAGGCCGGCGGTCGCCTACCGCGCTCGCGCTCACGCCGCCCCGCACGCCAAGGCGACGGGCGAACAGCCAAAGCTCAGCTCCCGAGGCGACACGCCTGACCTCGCCGGAGGGCGTCTGTGTGCGCGTGAGATCGGCGTCAGCCGCGAGCGTGACCGCCTCGAGCACGCCGCGCTTACCGCCGAAAAACGCCACTCCGACCCGGGCCTGGCGCTTCAGCCGAAGCGGATCCTCGTCCGATCCGACGTCCACCTCTTTCAGGTTCCGAACGCTCAGCCCGACGCGCATCACCCTGAACGAGGCCATCGCACCGGCGTCCAGCCCGACTCGAGTGCGCATCGGGGCCGAAATGTCGTCCACCTCGTCCAATAGGCCGCCGGCAGCGAGGACGGTGCCGGACCGGGTGCCCGATCTGATCAGCTTCACGGTGGATCCCAGGACGATATGGTTGCCGACCGACTGCCCCATCGTGGCGCCATACTGGCTGTACCGGAAGGAGCGGGCCGCGCGAGATCCCCCCTCTGTGTCTTGTCGGCTGTCGGTGGCAGGGGCTGTAGTGAGAGCTGCACCGATTTCGCTGGTTCGAAGGCGGTAGTAGCTCACTCCAAGCGCCGGAAACGCGATCGAAAAACCGCCGGTGGCCAGCCGCCTGGCGGCCGCGTCCGGGGTGTCGTCGGGGTCCGCCGGTTCGGTTGTCCGCCCGCGCTCGAGGATGGCGCTGAAATAGGCGCCAGTGGCCAACCCGGCCGGGTTCCACCAGCTCGCCGTCGCATCGTCCGCGACGGCGACAAACGCGCCTCCCAACCCCTGTGCACGTGTTCCGACTGCTTCATAGGGCTGCGCACGCGCCGGTGACGAGCACACACCCACCAGAGCCGCCGCCAGGACGGCATGTATCCACACTCGCATCATCATCTCGGGTTTTTCGGAACAACGTGGTGCGGAATTGCACACGTTCGGAAACTTCGAGCCCGCCGCAGCCGTATATACCTCCGTACCGTTCCAAGGGCGCCGCCGACGGGAGCGACACGATTGATTCCCAGTCGGCCGGATCGAGCCGGCCCAAAGGGCTGCCGGCCCGCGCCCCCGGCGTCGTGTTCTCACCCCGTTCGACCCATGCCGATGTCGCGGCGCGTCCCCGTGCCGCCGGCGCTCTGCTCGCGGTCATCGCGATCTCGGCTCTGGCGGCGTTGACGTTTCTCTCGACCGAAGTGGGACGCAACGCCGCTCTGGATCAGCAGTTGAGCGCCATGGAGTCGTTCGGAATACGCCCGACGGCCGAACAACTGACGCAGATGGAGAGGCGCGAGTCGATGGCGCCTACGCCGCCATCGCGGCGCAGATCGTCGTGATTCCGCTAGTATCGCTTATGGCGACGATTTGAGCGTTGCTGGCCGGCTGCTGGCGTCGATCGACCTGTTGCATGGGCGATGGACAATGAGCCTCGCCATCGGTTTCGGCGTCGTATACAAGAGGAGAACGGCGCCGATCGCGACCGCCATGCTGGCGGTGTACAGGGCGATCGCGCTGGTCATCGCCGGTCTCGTCTCCTCGATCTCCGGAGCGTAAATGACTCGGAAGAACATGCTCATCGCCGCCGGCATCCTTCTGATTGCCGCGGCGGTTGTCGCTGCCACCCTCTGGTACCGCCGCGACCCCGGTCTGACTGTCACCGTCGAAGCGATCAAGGCGCGCGACCTCGAAGCCATCGTCTCGGCCTCCGGAAAGATCCAGCCGAAGCGGCTGGTCAACATCAGCGCGGACACGCCCGGCCGCGTGGTGAATCTGGCCGTGAACGAAGGCGATCGCGTCGCGAAGGGGCAGTTCCTCCTGCAAATCGATCCCCAGTCGCTGCGGACGCGCGTCGACAACAGCGCCGCCGGGCTGCGGGCGGCCGAAAGCTCGCTCGATCAGATGCGGCAGGCGGTCGAGACCTCGCGCGTCCAGATGGAACAGGCCCAGAAGAATCTGGCGCGCCAGCGCGAGCTGTGGGCCGAGCAGCTGTCCACGCGGGAGGCGCTCGAGATAGCCGAGAGCGACCTGCGGTCGGCGGAATCGGGCCTGCACGAGCGTGAGAAACAGGTGAGCTCGCAGGCGGCTCGCATCGCGCAGGAACGGGCCAGCCTCGAGAGCGCGCGATACGATCTCAGCAAGGTGCGGCTCGAATCGCCGATCGACGGCATCGTCACCCGCCGGAACATCCAGGAGGGAGAGACGGCCATGATCGGCACGATGAACAATGCCGGCACGGTGCTGCTGACGCTCGCCGACATGTCGGTGATCCAGGCCGAAGTCGAGGTGGACGAAACGAACATTCCCAACGTGTCGCTCGGCCAGCCGGCGACGATCACGATCGACGCGTTGCCGGAGCGCACGTTCCGCGGCCACGTCACCGAGATCGGCAACAGCCCGATTCAGGCCGTTGGCGCCCAGACGACGCAGACACAGGCCACCAACTTCAAGGTGGTGGTCATGCTCGACGAGCCGATTCCCGACGTCCGGCCAGGTTTCACCTGCACGGCCGACATCACGACGGCGACGCGGGCCAATGTCACCGCGGTGCCGATTCCGGCAGTGGCGGTTCGAGAGCTGGTCTACGACGCCAACAATCAGATCGTCAGGGCGCCGCGCGATCCGCGGCGGCGACGGACGGCGTCGGTGGAGCCGGTGGCGGTGGCGGTGGCGGCGGAGCTCGAACCGGGCGAGACGCGCAAGGAGACCGAAGGCGTGTTCGTGGTGCGGAACGCCGTCGTCGAATACATCCCGATCAAGCTCGGCATCTCGGGTGACAGATACTTCGAAGTGAGGGAAGGCTTGAAGCCCGGCGATCAGGTGGTGACCGGCCCCTATAACTCCGTCCGCACGATGGTAGACGGGGACACGGTGAAGGTTGAGACGCCCAAGGCCAGGTAGGCGTTTGGGTCCCGGCGACCGTCATCCATGAACAAGTTCCTCGATGCGGCCGGGATCGCCGTCAGCGCCATCTGGGGCGCCAAGCTGCGGTCCCTGATGACGGTGCTCGGCAATATCGTCGCGGTCACCTCGATCATCGCCGTGGTGTCGCTGATCCAGGGGCTGAACGCGTCCGTGAAGCAGGCGATTCTCAATCAGGCCGGCGCCGACGCCTTCAACATCCAGCAGTTCCCGGTGACGCGAACCGACGAGGAGTTCGACGCGGTTCGCGCCAACCCGCGCATCACGATGCTCGACGCCCGGGCGATTCGGCGCTCCGCCGATCCCGATCTGATCGCCGCGGTGATGGCGGACGGGACTGGCTCGGGCACGATCACCTACCGCGACAAGACGCTCGAGAACACGCGGATCCACGGTGTCACGGCCGAGTACGTGAACTTCACCACTTACGACGCAGAGCGGGGACGGCTCATGAGCCCGACCGAAGTGGACACGTCTCGTCCCGTCATCGTCCTCGGGTGGCAGACCGCCGATCGGTTGTTCGGTGCGTCGGTTGAGCCGCTCGACAAGGTCGTTCAGGTCGAAGGGGTGCACTTTCGCGTCGTCGGCGTCAGCGCCAAGAGGGGGTCGGTGCTCGGGCAATCGCAGGATCAGTTCGTGGTGATCCCGCTCGGCCAGTATCAGACGATCTTCGGTTCGCGGCGTTCATTGTCGCTCACGGTCAAGCCGCGCGACCTCGCGCGAATCTCCGACGCGATCGACGAGGCGACGGTCGCGCTGCGGAGCGCCCGTGGGCTCAAGCCGAAGCAGGGCAACAACTTCGGCACCTTCACGTCGGACACCTTCCTCGACATCTATCGTTCGGCGACCAACGGCATCTTCGCCGTGCTGGTCGGAGTGGTCGCGCTGTCGCTGGTGGTGGGCGGAATCGTGATCATGAACATCATGCTGATGGTGGTCACCGAGCGCACGCGCGAAATCGGCCTGCGCAAAGCGCTCGGCGCCAGGCGGTCCGACATCATGGCCCAGATGCTCACCGAGTCGGTGGTCCTGTCGGTCTTCGGCGGCGTGATCGGCACGACGATCGGCACGGCGCTGGCGCTGGTCATCTCCCGGTACACGCCGATTCCAGCGGCAGTCGAAGCCTGGTCGGTGGCGCTCGGCATTGGCATCACCGCCGCGGTCGGGCTGTTCTTCGGTCTCTATCCGGCGATGCGGGCGGCGAGCCTCGATCCGATCGAGGCGTTGAGGAAGGAATGACGCGTTTCTCCGCGCGCGTGGCGCGCATGGCGGTAAAGGTTCGCCGGGTGGAGGCCCGCTGATGGCGATTCGCATCGGCCTCGTCCGCGAGGTGATCGCGATGGCGTTCGACACCGTGCGCACGAACAAGGTGCGTTCGGCGCTGACGGTGCTGGGCGTCGTCATCGGGATTACGTCGATCGTCGGCATGACGGCGATGATCCGCGGCTTCGACCAGTCGCTGCGCGGCATGATCGCCGCCGTCGGGCCGAACACCATCTTCGTGCAGCGGTTCGGGGTGACGAGCTTCGCCAACGGCGCCGAGATCCGCGAGCTGTTGAAACGGCCGAACCTGACGGTATCGGACGCGCGGGCAATCGAGGAACAAACCGACCTGATTCAGCTGGTGGACATCGAGCTCGGCGCCGGCGGGCCGCCCACCACCAGGCGCGTGTTCTACCGCGACAACAGGACGCTCCCGATGGTCGTCTTCGGCACGTCGGAGAACTTCGCGGAGGGCACCCGCATCCCGATGCTGTCGGGCCGGTTCTTCAACGGCACGGAAGTGCAGTACCGGAAGAACGTGACCGTCATCGGGAACACGCCGTACCAGGTGCTGTTTGCCGCGACCGGCAGCGACCCGCTGGGAAAGCTGATCCGCATCGGCACCGAGCGGTTCGAGGTCGTCGGCGTGTTCGACAAGCGGCCGGCGGCCGGCGGTTTCAACCTCGGGCAGGACGACTTCGTGGTCATTCCGTACACCGCCTACCAGCGGGTGTTCGGGCTGAACGCCGTCCGGGTCGCACGGAACGCGACGCTGCTGCCGGTGCAGATCGCGCTCCTGCCGCGGGACGGCGTCTCCCAGGCCGACGCGATGGCGGAAGTCGAGCGGGTGATGCGCATCCGCCACGGGCTGCGGCTCGATCAGCCGAACGATTTCGACATCGTCACGCAGGACGCGGTGCTGAAGCTCTGGGATCAAATCAGCCAGGGCACCTTCTTCGCGCTGATCGTGATCTCGTCGATCGCCCTGATGGTCGGCGGTATCGGCGTGATGGCGATCATGTCAATCTCGGTCACCGAGCGCACGCGCGAGATCGGCGTGCGCAAGGCGCTGGGCGCCCGGCGCGCCGAGATTCTGTTCCAGTTCCTCCTGGAAGCGGCGTTCCTGACCTCGCTCGGCGGCGTCATCGGCGTCCTCCTCGGCAGCGGCATCGGATGGGGCGTGCACTTCGCCACCGGATTCCCGATCTCACTTCCGTGGTGGTCGTTCGCCATCGGCCTGGGCTTCTCGGCCTCGGTCGGCATCTTCTTCGGCATGTATCCCGCCTTCAAAGCCTCCCGTCTCGATCCGATTGAAGCTCTGCGCTACGAGTAGCGCGCACCCTTGCAGCGTCTCGTCGGCGGCGAATATGATGCGGGCAACGACAGCATGTAGCGCCACGCAGACAGGGAGACCCCTATGAAGGTCTACGACGCCGCCAGCATTCGGAATGTCGCACTCGTCGGTCATACCGGTTCAGGAAAGACGCAGCTCGCGTCGGCCATCCTTGGCGATACCGGCGCGGTGAACCGCTTCGGCAAGGTCGACGACGGAACGACGATCACCGATTTCGACGAAGAAGAGATCGCCCGCAAGCACACGCTGTCAGCCAGCCTGGCCTATGCCGAGTGGAACAAGACCAAGATCAACCTGATCGATACCCCCGGGATCGGGAACTTCTTCAGCGACGCCCGCGCGGCGATGCAGGTCGCCGACGCCGCGATCGTGGTGGTCGACGCCGTCTCGGGGCCGATGGTGCAGACCGAGAAGGTGTGGGCGGCCGCCGAGGAGCTCGAGCTGCCGCGCCTGGTGGTGTTGAACCGGCTCGATCGCGAGCGCGCCAGCCTCGAGCGGTCCCTCACGTCGATGCGGGCGTGCTGTCACCGGACGGTGATACCGATCCAGTTGCCGATCGGCGACGAGCGGTCGTTCTCGGGCATCGTCGACCTGGTGAGCCGGAAGGCGTACTCGTTCAGCTCCGACGAGAGCGGTAAGTTCACCGAGGTCGGGATTCCGGCCGACATGGCGGCAGCGGTTGAGGCGGCGCGGGAAGCGCTGATCGAAATGGTGGCGGAAGCCGATGAAGCGCTGATGGAGCGGTTCTTCGAGGCCGGCACCCTGAGCGACGAGGAGCTCGTCAAGGGGCTTCGCGAGGCCACTGGCGCCGCCAAATTGTTCCCGCTGGTGTGCGCGTCGGCGATCCGCAACATCGGCATCCAGCCGTTGCTCGACGTCATCGTCTCGGTGCTGCCCTCGCCGGCGGATCGCCCCTTCCGGACGATCGACAGCTCCGGGCAGGAGCTGCGCCGCCAGGCCGACGAGAAAGCGCCGGCGGCGGCGTTCGTGTGGAAGACGATTGCCGATCCGTTTGCCGGCCGGATCACCATGTTTCGCGTCGTCTCGGGCCGGCTCAAGTCGGACTCGACCGTCCACAACAAGACCAGGGACGTGCCCGAGCGGCTCGGACATCTGGAGCTGCTGCAGGGGAAGGCCCAGACGCCGGTGCCGGAGGTGAACGCCGGCGATCTCGGCGCGGTCGCGAAATTGAAGGACACCCTGACGAGCGACACCATCGGCGACCGGGCCGACCCGGTGGTGTTCCCGCCGATTTCATTTCCGGAGCCGGTGCTGTCCTACGCGATCGAGCCGAAGAGCCGCGGCGACGAAGACAAGATCAGCTCCGCCATGCACCGTCTCGAAGAGGAGGATCCCTCGATCAGATACAGCCGCGATCCGCAGACCAAGGAGCTGCTGCTCTCCGGCCAGGGGCAGCTGCACATCGAGGTGACGGTCGCCAAGTTGAAGCGGCGTTTCGGCGTGGACGTGATTCTGAAGCCGCCGCACATCCCGTATCGCGAGACGATCAAGAGCGCGACCGAGGCGCACGGCCGTCACAAGAAGCAGACCGGCGG
>WHSN01000246.1 GCA_009380045.1 Luteitalea sp. | reverse complement strand
TCGGCGGCAACGGCGGTGAGACCGCTCGGGGCGCAGGCGGAAACGTGTCGGTCAACCTGACGCACGTCCGGCTCGAGGCAGCGCTCTCCATCGTCAACCCGTCGGTGGTGTGAACCGTCCGCAAGGCGTAGCATCGCTCCGCGCCCCATTCGATACGATCGTCTGTGTAAGGCGGAGAGGCGAGCGCGCGATCGCTCAGGCGACGCGAGGTCGGTCCCGCGTCGTAGACGTGATAGGCCACCGTGGACGCCGGGTCTGCTGCAGCGGACGGCGCCCAGAGCACGCTGATGGTCGTTTCGGTGTAGGTCACCTGCGGCGGAGCAGGCGCCGGAGGCGCCGGGCCGAGGGGAATCGTCGTGCGCGGCGACGGTGGTCCACGGCGGCCGCGCGAGTTGACGCCGACACTGACGTACGACCGGGGGGCACTCTCCGGGAACGATGCAAGGTCCTCGGTAACCTGACCGACGGCTCCCTGATCGATGCCGGGCTTGGGCGGCGCCTTCGGATCCACCGGCCTGACGGCGTCCGGGTCTTCGTCGGGATCAGGCGGAGGGTTGACGATCACGCTGCCAACCCGCGAGCCACGATCGACGACATCGTCTTCGGACGCGGCGGCTCCCGTCAGGCCGTAGACGTCGACGCGCGCAAGATCGGCGGGGCGCGAACCGTCGGTGTTGACTGGCGGCGCCACGAACTGGATCTCGACGATGTCGCCGCGACGGGAGGCAACCGTTTCCGCCGGGGCGGCCGGCAGGCTGATCAGCGGCGGCAGCGGCGGTCCTTTCTTGCCGCAGCCGATCACCAGCGAAGACACCAGGACGGCGGTCCACATCGTCGCGGCTCCACACCGGCGCGACCGGTCTGCTCGTGTGCGCGGCGGGGGGGGGATGAGCCGTTCTGCGGGCTCACGCCTCACAGAATGTACCGGGACAGGTCTTCGTCCTTCACGATGTCGGCGAGCATCTTCGAGACATAGGCTTCGTCAATCGACACGCGCTTGTTCGCAAGGTCGGGCCCTTCGAACGAGATTTCGTCGAGCAGCCGCTCCATCACCGTGTGCAGGCGGCGCGCCCCGATATTCTCGGTCCGTTCGTTGACGATCGTCGCGAAGTCGGCGATCTTCTGGATGGCGTCGGCGGTGAACGTCAGCTCGATCCCCTCGGTTTCCATCAACGCGATGTACTGCTTCACCAGGGCGCTTCGCGGCTCGGTGAGGATCCGCACGAACTCGTCGCGCCCGAGCGCCTCGAGCTCGACCCGGATCGGGAACCTGCCCTGGAGCTCGGGAATGAGATCCGACGGCTTCGAGACGTGAAACGCGCCGGCGGCGATGAAGAGGATGTGATCGGTGCGCACCATGCCGTACTTGGTGTTCACCGTCGTGCCTTCGACAATCGGCAGGATGTCGCGCTGCACCCCTTCGCGGCTCACCTCCGGCCCATGCGAGCCTTCGCGCCCCGCGATCTTGTCGATCTCGTCGAGGAAGATGATCCCCGCCTGCTCGACCCGTTCGACCGCCGCGCGGGCCACGCTGTCCATGTCGATCAGCTTCTGTTCCTCCTCCTGAGTGAGATAGACCAGCGCTTCGGGGATCTTGAGCCGGCGTTTCCTCGTCTTGCCCTGAAACAGTCCGGGCAGCATGTCCTTCAGGTTGATGTCCACCTCTTCGACCGAAGAACCGGCGATGATCTCGAACGAGGGAAACGACTTCTCGCGCACTTCGATCTCGACGGTGCGGGCGTCGAGGCGGCCGGCACGGAGCTGCTCGCGGAAGCGCTCGCGGGTCTGGGTCTGCTGGTCGGGCGGCGCGCCCGGATCCTCGTCAGGCGCGATCGAGCGGGTCGGCGGCAGCAGGATGTCGAGCAATCGCTCCTCGGCGTTCTGCGCCGCTTTCCCCCGCACTTCTTCGAGCCGCTCCTCCCGGATCATGTCGACCCCGAGCTCGACCAGATCGCGCACCATCGACTCGACGTCGCGTCCGACGTATCCCACTTCGGTGAACTTCGAGGCTTCCACCTTGAGAAACGGCGACTGCGCCAGGCGGGCGAGGCGGCGGGCAATCTCCGTTTTCCCGACACCGGTGGGGCCGATCATCAGGATGTTCTTCGGAGCGATCTCTTCAGCCAGCTCGGGCGCAAGCTTCTGGCGCCGCATGCGGTTGCGCAGCGCGATAGCGACCGCCCGCTTGGCCGCCGCCTGCCCGATGACATACTTGTCGAGCGCGGCGACGATCTCGCGCGGGGTGAGCGATTCGATCGAAGTCTGGGTCGTCTCGGGCAGGTATATGGGCACGACAGCTACAGCTCTTCGAGCGTGATGTTGGTATTGGTGTAGATGCAGATCTCGCCGGCGATGGCCATCGCCTTTTGAGCGATCATGCGCGCGTCGAGATCGGTATTCAAGGCGAGCGCCTTGGCCGCGGCCAGCGCGAATGGCCCTCCCGACCCGATCGCCACGATGCCGTCGTCCGGCTCGATGAGATCGCCGTTTCCTGACAGGAGGAAGGTGGACGAGGTGTCCAGCACGATCAGCATCGCCTCGAGCCGGCGCAGGATGCGATCGGTGCGCCAGTCCTTGGCGAGCTCGACCGCCGAGCGTTCGAGGTTGCCCCGATATTGCTCCAGCTTGGCTTCGAACCGTGAGAAAAGCGCGAACGAGTCGGCAGCGGAGCCGGCGAAGCCGGCGAGAACGCGGTCGTTGTAGACCTTGCGAATCTTGCGGGCGCTCTGCTTCACCACGGTCTGACCGAACGTCACCTGGCCGTCACCGGCCAGGACGGCATGGTCGCGGTGGCGAACGGCAAGGATGGTTGTGCTGTGAAACATCGATTTTCTGACTCTAGCGGCCCGGCGATCGGGGTGTCAAGAAAACGGGACGCGCGTTGCTCACCAGCCAGGACAGGACGCCGATCGCCGGCTGCATTTGCGCGGATATGCGAGCGAAACAGGGTGGTCGAGGTGGCAGCCGGGTTGCTATCTTGAACAGCAGGAGCAAGTGACATGAATCCGAAATTTTGCACCGTTGCTGTAGCTGGGCTGATGGCCGCGGCCCTGGCGCTGCCGCCCGCGGCCTGGGCTCAGCGCACGCGCGGGGGCGAGCCGGCGACCGGCTCTGCGGTTGCGCGCGATCCGGCTCCCGCGCCGCCTCCCTCCTCAGGCGGCAGGTCCACCGCCGGGTCGTCGGGCGGCGACTCGGGACAGCCGAGTCCCCGGGCCGGGCAGCGGAGCGGCGACGAATCACGCGGCGGCGCACGCGCCCGAGGCGGATCCGGCGACGGCCGCAGCGATCGCGGCCGAAGCGGTGACGCGGTTCCGCCCTACAGCCGCCCTCGCGACGGCAGGAACGCGACCGGCGAAGCGGTGGAGCGCCGTCCCGGGTCTGGCGGCGGCGGCACGATCATCGTCCCAGGTGGCTACGGCCGCGGATACTACCCGTGGGGTTGGGGCGGCCTCGGTTTCGGCGGTTACGGCTATTACGGCGGCTTCTACGATCCGTGGGGCTACGACGCGTACGGTTATGGCGCGTACCAAGGCGGCTATGCATCGGGCTACGACGGCGCCTTGCGCCTGAAGGTGAAGCCGCGCGACGCGTCGGTGTTCATCGACGGATATTTTGCCGGTGTCGTCGACGACTACGACGGGGTCTTCCAGCGGCTGCACGTCGAGCCCGGCCCGCACCGGGTGGAGATCCGGTCAGACGGCTACGAGCCGCTGATGTTCGAAATCCGGATCCAGCCAGACCGCACGGTCACCTACAAAGGCGATCTTCAGAGACTGCCGTAGCAGCCCATCACCACGTCCTCCACAGTCCGCCGGGATTGGAGCTCGGGGGTTGTGACGTCAACGGGGCGACGGTCAGGGTCGGTCTTTTCCCGCGCTCCGCGTGATCCACAAGTAGAGCGGGATCCCGGCGGCGATTATCAGCAGTCCGGCGGCTGAGGGGCCCCACGCCGTCCCCGTCGCGACCGGCCGAACCAGATCGGTCCACAGCGCGTTCGCCACGATCGCCAGGCTGGCAATCGTGAAGATCGCCGGCGCCAGCGGATAGCCCCACGCGTTGAAGGGCCGCGGCGCCTCGGGTTCGCGACGACGGAGGACGAACAGCGCCGCTACGGCCACTCCCGAGAACAGCACGACCGCAAATCCGGTGTAGTTGGTGAGTGTCGAGGCGCTGCCGGACAACACCAGGACTCCGCTCCACACCGCCTGCGCGATGATCGAGGTGCCCGGCGTTTGAAAGCGGGGATGCACGCGAGCCGCGCTCCCGAAGAACAGGCCGTCGCGCGCCATCGCGTAGTAGACGCGCGGCCCGGCAAAGGTCATCGCGCTGATGCTCGCGGCGATGCTGATAATCGACACCACGCCCATCACGTCGCCGGCGCGCGTGCCCAGCAGCCGATCGGCGATCACGTCGAGCACCGAACCTTGCACCTTCGCCAGCTCGCCCACCGGGAGCACGAAGAGATACAGGAGATTCAGCAGCACGTAGATGGCGATGACCGCTAGGGTGCCGACCCCGAGGGCCAGCGGCAAGTTGCGGGCAGGATGACGGATTTCCTCCGCCAGATACGAGGCGGCGTTCCAGCCGGCGTAGGTGAACATCACGGGGATCAGCGCCAGCAGCCACCCGGCTCCCGATACCGATCCGGCGCTCTGCTGCAGGTTCGCCGTCGAGCCGTCGCCCATCGCAAACCCGAGCGCGATGAAGATCAGCAGCGCCGACATTTTCATGCCCGCCAGGATGTTGCCGACGACCCGTCCCGGACCGACGCCACGGCGGTGAATCCACGCCATCAGCGCGATCGCCGAGAGCGCCACCAGCGCCTGGCGCGAGACGACCAGCGGCAGGAACGGCAGGGGAATGGTGCCGAGCGGCGTCGCGTCGGCCGCCGCCGGCACGAAGCGTCCGACATAGGATGCCAGCACCACGGCGCTGGCCGCGATCGCTCCTGAGAATCCGGCGACGAACGAGGTCCATCCCGTGAGGAACGCGGCGAGCCGGCCGTAGGCGGCACGCAGATACACATATTCGCCGCCGGCGTGCGGACGGAGCGTCGCCAGTTCGGCGTACGCCATCGCACCGGCGAACGCGAGCACTCCGCCGGCGACCCACGTCGAGAGAAACAGCCAGGCGTTCGGGACCGCCGCAGCGACGAGCGGCGGGGTGAACAGAATGCCGCCGCCGATGACGTT
>WHSN01000131.1 GCA_009380045.1 Luteitalea sp. | reverse complement strand
ACATAGTCCTGGCGGCCTTCAACCAGATGGCTCTCGAGCATCGCACCAAAAATGCGCCAGGACCCGCCCGCCACCTGCCGGCAGATGGCGGCCGCGACCTCCGCCTGCCGGCGGTGATCCTTCTGGCTGTTGGCGTGGGAACAGTCGATCATGACCGTCTCGCGCAATCCCTCGGCGCGCAGCCGGTCGCCAATCTCGGCCACCCGCTCCGGTTCGAAGTTCGGACCGGTTCGTGTGCCGCCCCTCAGAATGACGTGACACATGTCGTTACCGGTGGTCTCGAAGATGGCTGACACACCCTCCTTGGTGACCGACGGAAACAGATGCGGCGACCTCGCCGACAGCACCGCGTCGACCGCGGTCTGCGTGTTGCCGTCGGTGCTGTTCTTGAACCCCACGGGCATCGACAGGCCGGACGCCAGCTCGCGGTGCACCTGGCTTTCGGTGGTGCGGGCGCCAATCGCGACCCAGGACGTCAGGTCGGCGATGTGTTGCGGAATCTGCGTGTCGAGAAACTCCGACGCGGTCGGCAGACCCATGTCGTTCACGTCGAGCAGCAGACGCCGGGCGAGCCGGAGCCCCTTGTTGATGTGATAGCTCTCGTCGAGATCCGGATCGTTGATCAGCCCCTTCCACCCGACCGACGTCCGTGGCTTCTCGAAGTAGGTGCGCATCACCACAATCAGGTGATCGGCGTACCGCTCGGCCAGCGGCGCGAGCTGCCCGGCGTACTCCAGCGCCGCTTTCGGGTCGTGTATGGAACAGGGTCCGACAATCACCACCAGCCGGGGGTCGGCGCCGTCGAGGGCGTTGCCGACCGCGGTTCGCGTGTTCGACACCACTTCCGACGCACGCTCGCTGATCGGAAGCTCCTCGAGCAGGATCGCCGGAGGAATGAGGGGCCGGACCTGGGTGATCCGAAGATCGTCGAGACGTCGCATCATCGCTTAGAAGGTTACCGCACGCTCACGTGCCGGACGGTGAGAATCGATCCTTGATGGTGAAGCTGGCGCTTGGCTGGCAGGGAAAATCGCCGTCTAGGCGACCGCGCCGGTTTTCGCGTCGGCGGTCTCCTGCAGCAGGCCGACGGCGCGCGCGGCGACGACTTCGATGAGCGCGATCTCCCACTCAGTCGAGCGGCGCCCACGCAGGTACGCCACTTCGATGATCGCCTCGATCTCTCCGCCCCGCAGCACCGGCACTGCAATCAGCGACCTGACCTTCTCGGGCCACCCGACCGCGGTCGTCTCGGTGACGCGAGTCGGATCGTTGTGAATCAGGATCGTGCGCAATCCCCGCTCGGGCCGGGCCTCGCCCTGGAATCGGGCGGGCTCGGGCTGCAGACCTTCCGCGGCCGAGAAGACGGCGGATCGGAATCCCCGGGTACCGATGATCGCGATTCCATCGGCGCTCACTTCGCCGCGGAGCCGTTCGAGCAGCGCCGTCGCGGCCTCGACGTGGGGCATGGCGTCCAAATACGGGTCGGTCACGCTCCGCAAGCTCGCCAGCCGACACTGCGCCACATCCGCTTCCTCGCGGAGCGCCTGCAGGCGCTCCGCCGCCAGCCGCGCCGACGACTCGGATGCCTGCTGACCGGTCAAATCGTGAATGAGCAGCGTGAACCCATCGCCCGCGAGTGGCGGCAGCGCGTCGAGCTCGACCTCGACTTCGAACGGCGTGCCGTCGTTGCGCACGTGTCGGCCGCGGGCCCGGGCCGTCACGCCCTTGCGCGCCCCCGACAGGGTCTTGGCGAACTCCTCGCTGGCCGTTGACGGCCCGAACAGCTCCGCCCCGCTCGCCCCGACGACCCGATCGCCGCCGACACCGTAGAGCCGTTGGACCGCCTCGCCCCAGTCGGCAATGCGACCGTCGCGGTCAAGGCTGACGACGACACGGTCCGGCGACGCGTCCTGGAGTCGATGGAGCGATGCCGCGACGATTCGGCCGCGGCGATCGGCCGCCCGCAAGCCGCGAAGCGATACGTCGGCGCTCTCGAGCCACTCGCGATGCTGCCGAAGCGTGCCGGAGAGCCGCACCGCCAACGCGGCGATGAAGGCGGCTTCGAGCGCGAACAACAGGCACAGCGTCCAGGGTGCAGAGAAGAGGAGGCGAGCGAGGAGCAGCGACGCGAGCAGCGCTGTCGCCGCGGGGCGAGCGCCGCCGAACGATGCACTGAACGCGACCGCCGCCGAGAACAACAGAAACGGCGAGGTGGCGCCGCCGGTGCCGAGTGCCCATCTGACGAGCCCGGCGACCGCGACGGCCGCGAGCGCGGCGCCGTGCGCCACGAGGCGCTTCTGCTCGGGCTGGCCGATGCGGGTCCAGACCAGGGTTGACCGGTCCAGAGCTCGCCGAATTCCGGTCAGCGCTTCCCGCATGACTGAGGGTACCATTTTGCACGGTCGCCGTACAAGTGAGCCATATCCTAAATCGGAAGAAAAAGTGCGCGGCAGAGGGTCGGGCGCCGGTCCGACGGGATCAGCACGGCGGATCGGAGGCCGACGCCGCCAGGCAGACGCCCGGTGTGTTGCCAACCACGAGAATACTTCCGAAGTAATAGCAGAACATGAAGATGGCGAGCGGCATCCAGAACAGGCCCACGAAGAGGAACAGGGCGATGCCGGTGCCGAGGATCACGGCGGCATCGACGGACACGGCGGTCCATCGCCCGCGCGCGGCGGTAATCATGTGACGTTTCGCGAACATCTGGGCGGTGTCGGCGACACGGAGGCGTAAGCCGGCCGGTAGCGCATGCGGCGTCGGCAGCGAGGAACCGGCCGCCGTCACGGGAGCCGGGACCTCCGTGCCCGGCGTGTCCACCGATTCCACCGGATCCGGGTGCCGCTCGAGGAACTCGCGCAGCACCGCCTCCGGATCGAGCCCGATCGCGGTGGCGTAGGCCTTGACGAACGACCTGCGGAAGATGCCGGTGGGCCAGCGCGACACGTCGCCGGACTCGAGACCCCTGAAGAGGACCACGCTCACCTTCGAGCTGGCGGCGATGGACTCGAGAGAAATCTGCCGGCGCTCCCGCTCACGACGAAGACGCTCTCCTAGACCCTCAGCCATAATCTGCCCGCGTGGTGCAATTTGCACTCCAGAGCCCGAGCCGTCGGCCCCTGGCTCATGTGGAGCGTTTGTGTACAAGCCGCCATGTAGAGGTGCGTTATCCTGTCGCCTCACGCGCAATTATAGGAGGAGCGCTTCATGATCCGAACACAGGTTTCACGCCGGCTGCTGTTGTCGATCGCCGCGTCGCTCGTTTCCGCCGATCTCTTCGCACAGGCGCAGGCCGGCGCCAAGCCCTTCGAACCGCAGGTCGGACAGACGGGGAAGGACGTGGTATGGGTCCCGACGCCGCAGGCGCTCGTCGACAAGATGCTCGACCTGGCCGAGGTGACGGCCAAGGACGTCGTCGTCGATCTGGGTTCCGGCGACGGCCGCACCGTGATTACGGCGGCGAAGCGGGGAGCGCGGGCGCGCGGCATCGAGTACGAGCCGGAGATGGTCGCCCTGTCGCAACGCAACGCCGCCGCGGAAGGAGTGACCGGCCGGGCCAGCTTCGCCAAGGCGGACCTGTTCACGACCGATTTCAGCGATGCCACAGTGGTCACGATGTTCCTGCTGCCGTCGATCAACGTCAAGCTCCGACCGAAGCTGCTCGAGATGAAGCCGGGGACTCGCGTGGTGTCGAATACCTTCACCATGGAAGACTGGGAGGCGGACGAGACCGCCACCATCCCGGACTGCGATCGCTGGTGCACGGCGCTCTTCTGGATCGTCCCGGCGAAGGTTGAAGGCGTGTGGCGGCTCGATCAGGGCGAGCTCGAGTTGAAGCAGCAGTTTCAGAACGTCACCGGCTCCCTCCGCGCCGGCGGCACCGGCCAGGCGCTCTCGAACGGGAAGCTGCGCGGCGAGGAGATTTCCTTCAGCGTCGGCACGGCGCAATACACCGGCCGCGTGAACGGCGACGCGATCCAAGGCACCGTCACCTCGGGCGCAACGAAGAACGCGTGGCGCGCCACGCGCGCCGCGCGCACCCCCTGACCGGCCCGGCATGGTATTCTGAGATACCGTCGCAGCAGATGTGACGCAAACAAAGGCTCAATGCGACCACGCCCTTGACGCTCGGGGCACCACGAAACGGTCGCGGCCGGGAGGTGCATGCATGGCACACACGACCGGGGGCAGTCGCTAGGCTGTTCTCAGCAACACCCATTCGGGAATCGAAGACTCGGTTTCTCAGCAAGGAAAACACGGCCGGTGGAAACGCCGGCCGTGTTTCATTTCCGGACGTTGCCAGATTCCGAGGCAGCCTCGGCGACCGGTTGCAGCTCGGCGCGCCACCAGTCTTCCGAACCGACCCGCTGAGCCTGGTTCACGCCGACCACGATCCGATCGGCCGCATCGACCGGTCCTCCGTCGAGCACCATGGTGGAGTACTTGGTGCCGTGCGCCTCGAGCGTACGCCGTCCCGGCGCCACCTGGCGCGTCTTGAGCGTTCCTTGCGCGTCGAACACGAACACCATCACCGTGAACTGATCCAATTCGCTGTCGCTGGTGTTGGTGGCGGCGTATACGAGCACCGGTGGACCATCGGCCGGCGTCAGAATCGAGGCGTGTTCGAGCCGGACCGGTGTGTTCGGTGCGTGAACCACGACTGCGGGCCTCTCATTCGCCGCTCCGGCAACCGCCAGCGCCAGCACTGCTGCAACCAACTCCATGTGGTTTCTCCTCGAGCTTCGCCAGGCCCCCGTGCATTCACGTACTGTGCCTCCATTCGATTGCTCGTTGTCGGCCGCGACTGGCTCAACTGTTGGTGCGCGACTACCGCGCTCGGCTGCTGTTCACCCGCGAGCGCGCCGTCGTTGAGGGATGTAGTGAGGTTCGTGACCAGGCCGGTTCACAACGACCGCAGCTGAAGGGAGCATCACTGTGAGCATCAGCGAGCGTCATCGGGGAGATGTCGTGATTCTCGATCTCATCGGACCCATCGCTGGTCAGGAAGCCGCGGAGGGTGTCGCGGAAGCCGTCCGCCGTCAGGGCCGCGGCGGGACGCACACCGTGGTGATGAACCTCGCGCGGGTCCGGTCCGTGGATCCCGCCGGCATGGGCGCGCTGATCGACGGCGATCGCGCGATGCGCGAAGCCGGCGGCGCGATGCGGCTGGCCTCGTTGAACGGACGGATCCGTCAACTGATGGTGAACGCCGGGGTGCTGACGGTGTTCGACACCTTCGACTCCGTCGAGCAGGCCATCGAGGGGCCGAGGCCGGCGTACTGTCCTGCGGTTCGGCGCCAGATGCCCCGGGCGCCTCTCGGGATGCATCGATTCTTCTGGTGGCCACACCGGACCGGCTCCAGCTGAACTCCACGCCGGTGCCACCACGCCGGCGCCACCACGTCGGCGCCAGCGCAAACGCGCCCGGCCGGCCTGGCCGGCTGCGGACGTCTTGAACGGGACGTGCCTCGTCTCGTATCGTACCGGAGCGCTCCTCTCCGGGGCGCTTGAGGACTCCAGCCCATGACCGACGCACCCGTGAAAGAAACGCTCGGCTTTCAGGCCGAGGTGAAGCAGCTTCTCAACCTGATGGTCCACTCCTTGTACGGCAACAAGGAGATCTTCCTGCGCGAGCTGGTGTCGAACGGGTCGGACGCCTGCGACAAGCTGCGGTTCGACGCCATTTCCGACCCGGCGCTGCTCGAGGCCGACCGGGAGCTGCGGATTCGCGTCAGCTGGGACCGGCATGCGCGCACGATAACCGTGGCCGACAACGGCATCGGCATGTCGCGGCAGGAAGTGATCGATCACATCGGCACCATCGCCAAGTCCGGCACCCGCGAGTTCTTCCAGACACTCACCTCGGACAGCGCCAGGGACGCCCACCTGATCGGCCAGTTCGGCGTCGGTTTCTACAGCTCGTTCATCGTCGCCGACCGGGTGACGCTGCTCAGCCGCCGGGCCGAGCTCGCCGCGGACCAGGCCGTTCAGTGGGAGAGCACCGGCGAGGGCGACTACAGCATCGAGCACGTCCGCAAGGAGGCGCGCGGCACCGAGGTCACGCTGCACCTGCGGCCGGAAGAGGACGAGCTGCTGTCCGGAGCACGCCTTCGCGAGATCCTGCGCAAGTACTCGGACCACATCACGATCCCGATCCTCATGAAAAAGGAGCGATGGGATGCAACCTCGCGCGAGCAGGTCCTGACCGACGAGGACGAGCAGATCAATCAGGCGTCGGCGCTCTGGGCTCGGCCGAAGTCCGAGATCACCGAGGAGCAGTACCACGAGTTCTACAAGCACGTGGCGCACGATTTCGAGCCGCCCCTCGCCTACACCCACTCGAAGGTGGAGGGCCGGCAGGAGTATACGCAGCTGCTCTTCATTCCGCAGCGGGCGCCGTACGACCTGTGGGACCGCGAGCACCGGCACGGCATCAAGCTGTACGTCCGCCGTGTCTTCATCATGGACGATGCCGAGCAGCTCATGCCGGCCTACCTCAGATTCGTCCGCGGCGTGATCGACTCGAGCGATCTGCCGCTCAACGTCTCACGCGAGATTCTCCAGCAGTCGAAGGACGTGGAAACGATCCGCGCCGCTTCCGTGAAGCGGGTGCTGACGCTGCTCGAGGACCTCGCCGCCAACCACCTGGACAAGTACGCCACGTTCTGGCGGGAGTTCGGACGCGTGCTCAAGGAAGGGGCACCCGAGGATCCGGCGAACACGGAGCGGATCGCGCGGCTGCTGCGGTTTGCCTCGACCGCGGCCGACGTCGAGGATCAGACGGTGTCGCTGGCCGACTACGTCATCCGGATGAAGGAGGGGCAGGACGCGATCTACTACATCACCGCGGACGGCTTCGCCGCCGCGAAGAACAGTCCGCACCTCGAGGTCTTCAGGAAACACGGCATCGAGGTCTTGCTGATGCACGACCGGGTCGATGAATGGGCTCTGTCCGCGCTCACCGAATTCGACGGAAAACCGCTCCAATCGGTCGCGAAAGGAGACCTCGACCTTGGCAAGCTTGGCGTGAGCTCCGAGGAGCTGAACCGCCAACCGGACGGCGACGCCCACAAAGACCTCATCGATCGCATCCAGAAAGCACTCGGCGAGCGTGCCAGCGGAGTACGGATCACACACCGGCTCACCGATTCGCCGGCCTGCCTCGTCGCCGATGAACACGGGATGAGCACGAACCTGGAGCGTCTGCTCAAGGCCGCGGGGCAGAAAGTGCCGATGGTGCGGCCGGTCCTCGAGATCAACCCGGATCATCCGATCGTTCGGCGGCTGAAGGGCGAGGCGGACGCCAGCCGGTTCTCCGACTGGAGCCACATCCTGTTCGACCAGGCCACCCTCGCTGAAGGCGGTCAGCTCGACGATCCCGCGACGTTCGTGAAGCGGTTGAACGAGCTGATGCTGACGCTCGCCGGCGGGCCCGCCTCGAGAATCTGGACACCGTGATCGGCGCTCCGGCCGCCTCGCCTCGATTCTGCGGCCGGCCCCTGCGGGCAGATGTGTCCCGGTCGTGAAGGTGGCTGTTCGCGCTCGCCTGCACGTTCCCGGCCTCGCTGGGCTCATCGATCAGGGTGAGCTGGACGCGTCGTCGCCGCTCGACCGCTACCGGACCTGCGGTTGCGTCCTTCAGGTCCGGCTGGCGTGCCGAGAATGTGAGTGAAGATGTAGAAGGCCGGGACTGTTGACCGGCCGCTCAATCACCGCGCGGTCGTTGCTCATTGCTGCTCCCGAAGACGTTTCCAGTGTATGCCGGGCTCGCCACGACCGGTTCGGGCCCTCACCCTGCCGTCAGGGAAGGCATTCCGGCCGCCAGGCGATCTTGCGCTGATCGACCGAAGATGGTTGGATCGGTCGCCATGCCGGCGACCGATCCAGTGCGAGAGGCGGTGAATGCCGTCTATCTGTCCGACTCCCGCCGCGTGCTCGCGACGTTGATCCGCCTGCTCGGCGACTTCGAGATCGCCGAGGAAGCGTTGCACGACGCCTTCCGGGTGGCGCTCGAGCAATGGCCGCGCGACGGCGTCCCGGCCAATCCACGCGCGTGGCTGGTGTCAACCGGGCGCTTCAAGGCCATCGACGGCATCCGGCGGCTCGCCCGCTTTGCCGCGCTCGACGACGTCGGCGACGAAGCCGACATCGCGGTGGACGATGCCGCGGCATGGGCAGACCCGGAGAGCGTCGAAGACGATCGGCTGCGCCTCATCTTCACCTGCTGCCATCCGGCCCTGGCGCACGATGCCCAGGTGGCCTTGACGCTGCGCGAGGTGTGCGGCCTGACCACCGAGGAGATCGCCCAGGCGTTTCTCACGCCGGCGCCGACGCTGGCCCAGCGCATCGTGCGCGCCAAGGCGAAAATTCGCGACGCGCGCATTCCGTATCAGGTGCCGACGCCTGCCGAGCTCGCCGAGCGGCTCGAGGCGGTGCTGCGCGTGATCTATCTCGTCTTCAACGAAGGCTACGCGGCGTCGTCGGGCGAATCGTTGACCCGCCACGACCTGTCCGCTGAGGCGATCCGTCTGGGACGGCTGCTCGTCGAGTTGCTGCCGGAGCCGGAAGCCCGAGGCCTGCTGGCGTTGATGCTGCTCCACGAATCGCGGCGCGCGGCGCGCACGTCCCGGTCGGGCGAGCTGATCCTGCTCGACGATCAGGACCGTTCGCTGTGGGATCAGGACCAGATCGCCGAAGGAACACGGCTGGTGGAGCAGGCGCTGGCGTCACGGCGAGCCGGTCGGTACACGATTCAGGCGGCAATCGCGGCCTTGCACGCGGAGGCGCCGACTGCCGCTGCCACCGACTGGGCAGAGATCGTCGGCCTCTATGACGCGTTGCTTGGAACCGACCCTTCTCCCGTGATCGAATTGAACCGGGCGGTGGCCGTGGCGATGCGCGACGGCCCGGCTGCCGGCCTGGCCCTCGTCGATGCCATTCTCGAGCGCGGCGACCTTCTGGATTACCGTCTGGCACACGCCACACGCGCCGAGTTGTGCCGGCGGCTGGACCGGACGGCGGATGCGCGCGCCTCGTACGAGCGCGCCCTCGCCCTCGCGAAGCAGGGGCCCGAACGGCGTTTTCTCGCGCGGCGGATCGCGGAGCTGTCGAGCTGACCGTGAGCCGACCCGCGCGATGATGTCGATCCGGACCTCGTCCGGACGACCATTAGGTGAGCCGCCACGTCCCGGCGGCCGTAGGCGGTGCAGATCGACGTTGTCCGGCCGGCCCCCGGGCGCGCGGCGGGCAGCATGCACCGGGCAGTCTGGGGGACCCATGAAGTACTTGTGCCTTGTCTACCTCGAGGAACAGAAACTGCACGCCGTGCCCGACGCCGAGTGCATCGCCTGCGGCGAGGGGCTCACGAACCGCGGGCTCCTGGTGGCCGCCGAAGCGCTCCAGCCGACCGAGACCGCGACGACTGTGCGAGTCCGGAACGGCAGAATGTCGGTCACCGACGGTCCGTTCGCCGAAACGAAGGAGCAGTTGGCAGGCTTCTACCTGATCGAGGCCCGAGATCTGAACGACGCGATCCAGGTGGCCGCGAAGATCCCGCCAGCGCGTGAAGGAAGCATTGAAGTGCGGCCAATCAGGGCGCTCGGTCCCGCCTGAGACGTGGCGCCACCCGGGTCCCGTGCGCGGCGGCAACTCGAATCAGGACTGACCTTGCAGCGCCCGCAGAGTACCGCGCGACACGGGTGGCAGTCCCCGTCCGTTCTCGCTGAGAGGCCGTGTGTCTCAGGCGCTCTTTGGCTTCCACACTGCCAGCGTCGCCCCGGTCGGATCGACAAAGATGCCCATCCATCCGGCTCCCGGAACTTCGGTCATCTCGACCATGACCTTGGCGCCCAACGACTTCGCTTTTTGAAGCGCGGCCGCAACGTCCTCAACCTCGACATAGGCCAGCCACGCCGAGGTCGCACCGGGTTGCGGGTGCGTCAGCATCCCACCGCCGGTTCCCTTGCCTGGTTTGATCATCGTGTACTGACCGCTCGGGCCCATGGGGACATCTTCCAACTCCCAGTTGAACAACTGGCTGTAGAAGGTCTTCGCCTTCACGATGTCGTTGGTGTTCAGCTCGACGTGCACAAAAGCATTCGCCATGGTTCTCTGCTCCTCGAATCTGCCGTCCGGCGAGATCGGCCGGTGGCGTGACCGCCGATGGTACATCACCAGACGCCTGTCCTTGCGGATTCAGGAACCGGCAGGGTCACGACCATCACGGCGGGGCGCGCTGAGCTCGACACCCGGCTCTACGCGCTCGCGCCCGCAGCTCGGCGCGAGACGGTCGTGACACGCGCGGAGGCTCCCGCACGGTCAGCGAGTCGCGGTGCCGCGCCGGATGTCGCTGGCAGGATTCATGAACCACTCCACGTGCTCGAGATCGCCGGTCTCGTCGTCGGCGCCAAGGGATCGTCGGCGGCCCAAGGGAAGGGAGAGTGGTGCGCAGCTTGCCGGTGAGCCGCCAATCGAACGGACTGTGGTCCGGCTCTCGCTCTACCGGCGGTTCTGAACGCCGCGGCTCGACGGTCGAGCCCACCGCGTCGCGGTTCAGCTGAAAGGCTGTCTGATCGGGAATTCGCCGGGTCCCCGATACGGAGCTCCCGGCCCGACTCAACATGAAAGGAGAGGCAGATGCTCGGAAACACGGATGCCGTGGCGAACCTCGCGGTGAAGAACCTGGAAGTGGCGAAGAAGTTCTATCAGGACACGCTCGGCCTGACCGAGGTGCACGTCGAAGAAGGCGAGCTGGTGGTCTTCAAGAGCGGGAGCTCGTCGATCAACGTCTACCGCTCGGACTACGCCGGCACCAACAAGGCCACGGCGGTGACTTGGACGGTCGACAGCGTCGAGGACACGGTCCGCGCCCTCAAGACCAAGGGTGTCGCCTTCGAGCACTACGACATGCCGGGCATGACGCGTCAGGGCGACGTGCATCTCGGCGGCAACTTGAAGGTGGCGTGGTTCAAGGATCCGGACGGCAACATCCTGAATCTGGCCAGCCGCTAGCCTATCGCGCCTTGCCAGCCAGGCTCCGTAGCGTGACCGCGAGCGCCTTCATGCGGTCTGCATCCGCGCCGGTCGCCGCACCGGCGTCGCGATCGAAGTCGGTCGCCATCACCTCGAGGCGGTCGGCGGCGGCAGCGCCGCCCCGGCCGCGGTCGGCGCGCTCGAGGGCGCCACCGACGGCCCGCGAACGCTCCGGCTGAATCGTCTTGCTGCGCGTCAGCTGGTCCAGATACGCGCGCGCCACGAGCGAGTTGACGGGCCAGGCGATGCGTCTCTGTTCCTGCGGGTTGAACTCGGTCGAACGCACCAGGGTCGCCACCGCGATCTCGTTCTGCGACAGGAACTCGCTCGGCGTCAGCTTGAACACGTCCACGCCGCGGGCGATCTCAGAGGCGTAGAGTGCGCCGTTGTACCAATACGCCGACCAGTAGCCGCCGGTGATCAGGTTCGCCGCATCAATCGGCCCGCGATCGAAGAACGCGATCTCGACCGGATGGGCCGAGTCCGTGAAGTCGAACACCGACACGCCGCCCTGATACCACGCCTGCGCCATGATGTCGCGTCCGGGCACCGGGATCGGCCCGCCGTTGTGCGCGACGCAGTTCTCCTGCTCGGTCTGCGGTGCGGACATCTTGTAGTAGCTGGCGAAGCGCAGCTTGCGATCGACGATGTCGAAGATGGCATCGGCGCCCCAGGTGATCGGATCGGAGGCTCGGCAGCGCGGGCGGGTGCCGCCGCCCCACTCGTCGGTGAAGATAACCTT
>WHSN01000140.1 GCA_009380045.1 Luteitalea sp. | reverse complement strand
GGCGCGGCAGCTGCGCGGCCACAAGTTCGGCAACGTCGTGCTGAGCCGCTTTCCGATCGTCAATCATGCGACGTACGACCTGTCGTGGAAAACCTGCGAGCAGCGATGCCTGCAGCGCGTCGACGTCCACATCGACGCGCTGCAGGCATCGCTGCTCGCAGGTTTTCCACGACAGGTCGTACGTCGCATGGTTGACGATCGGAAAGCGGCTCAGCACGACGTTGCCGAACTTGTGGCCGCGCAGCTGCCGCGCCGCACCCATCACCCATCCCATGCCGAGCGCGGCGCCGATATTCTCGATCTGGCTCTCGCCCTGGGGGCCGGCGCCGATCACCTCCTGGAGCGCGATCACGTCGGCGGCGACGTTGCGAAGCACGGCCACCACCCGGTCGGGACGGGTCCGGCGGTCCATGCCGCGACAGCGGTGAATGTTGTAGGTGACGATGCGCAGCTTGGTCGAGCCGTCGTGGGTCACTGCGCTATGATAGTCCGCGATGGCGAGGGTGCCTGCGGCCGCTGTACTGGCTCTCGTTGTCGCCGCGGCGTGCTCGGAGCCGGCGATCGAGCCGCTGCAACTCGAGCGCGGCATGCTGACAGTGAACAACCAGACCGCCGAGCCCTGGATCAGCGTTGAGATCTGGATCAACCAGGCGTTCCGCGTTACCGCGGCGACGATTGCCGCGCGCGGTCGCTTTCAGGTGCCGGTCGACTCGTTCGTCGCCGGCTACGGTCAGCGGTTCGATTTCGGCCGAATGCAGATCAAGGACGTTCGCCTCACCGCCGTGACGCCGGATGGGCAGCCGGTCGAGCACATCATGGCATTCAGGCAGGGTGGGCTCGAGGGTGCGTTCGGAGGAAAACAGTGATCAAGCGCCTCGAGTCGGAGCTGGAAATAGCCTGTCCGTGCTGCCAGACGACGCTGGTGATCGATGTGAACCTGGGCCGCGTCGTGTCGCATCGCGAGCCGGATCGCGGCAACAAGCCGGAGTTGAGCGAGGCGCAACGGATTCTCGCGGCGGAAGAGGCGCGGCGAGAGGCGGTGTTTCAGCAGTCGGTCGAATCGGAGAAGGGCCGCGGCGACGCGCTCTCGCGGCGATTCGAGGAGGCGCTGCGGCAGGCCAATCAGGAGCCGATCACCAAGCCGACGCGGGATTTCGACCTGGATTGATCCGAAAGCCGGCCGCCTCGAAACACCAGAAAGCGCGCCCGGGAATTCGCCGGCCATCTCGCGTCGAACGGGAGCCTGGTGAGGACCAGCGTTCGCGACATCAGGCCACGAACTCGGGTGGCAGCTCGGTCCACCGATCGCGGCCGCGGTAGTAGAGCGGCTTGCTGCCGCCGTTCACGGCGCGGTACGCGCGATACTTCGCCCGCAGAGCCTTGAATCGCGCCTCCGAGCTCTTGATTGACTTGTGTGGGTGTTCGAGCAGCATCCGTTCGACCTTCCACACATTCCTCTCGGCCAACCGCCAGTCGTAGTCACCCATTGCGTCGTCGACATTCACGATGCCGTACCCGGTGACGCGCCCGGTATCGTCCACGTACGGATCGACGTAGCTGAGGGCCACCCCACGTGGCGCGGTGAACACGGGCAGGCGGCCGTGCAGTCCCGGATCGCGCGACCTCGCGATCGACCCCCAACGCCCCCCCTGCCGATACAGGAAAATCACGTGATCCAGCTGGTCGATCGACTCGAAACTGAGCAGCAGCGGTGGATACCCGTGATGCTCGAGCACCACGGCCGCGAACAGGGCAGCCTCGAGGCAATGGGCGCAGCCGTGGCGAACCACGCCCCGGAAGCTCCGCAGCGTGGCGCGCCCGTGAGGCTCGCGGTTGTAGGGGAGCCGATTCAGATAGTGCTGGACGTCGTTCGGCCGCCGCAGCCGCGCGATGAGGCGCCGCTCCCGCGGCGTGAAGCGGGCCGCCAGCGGCGGACCGCTAGTCGACACCCACCATCACCCGTACGTCGGCCAACACCTGTTCGGGCGTCCACTCGTTGCCGGTGTAGCTCCGCACCAGGTTACCCTGACGGTCGATGACCGCCGTTCGCAGGTTGTGGGTGATGTCCTTGGGATCGTTCATCGACCTCGACACCGACACACCGAAGCGTGACGCCCACTGGTCCAGCTCGTCGCGGTCTCCGGTGACGAAGGTCCAGATCCGCGGGTCCGCTTTCAACCCGGCCGCGTGCTTCTTCAGCACCGCCGGCGTATCGGTGACCGGGTCGAAGCTCACGCTGAGCAGCTGCACGTTCAGGTCGTTGTTTTTCTCCTTCAGCCTGGCCTGCATGGTCGCGAAATGGCGATCCATCAACGGGCAGAAGGTTGGAAGCGGGCAGCTGGTGTAGATGAAGGTGACCACCACCGCCTTGCCTTTGAGCGAGGCCAGATCGATCGCCGTGCCGTCCTGATCGAGGAACCGCGCATTCGGCACTGGCTCGCCGTCTTTCAGCAGCTCGAAGCCGGACGATGCCGATGGAGCGGCCGCCGGTTGCTCGAGCGGCGCGTTGCCGACCTTCTTGACGTTCTGCAGGTAGGCGTCGTTGCTCACCACCACCAGCGTGGCGTTGATCAGGTCGCCGGGCGCGAGCGGCTCGAACTCCTTCGCGTCCAGGGCCTTGTACGGCATGGTCATCGCCGCCATGAAGCCGGGGATCTCCTCGTGCTTGATGTTGGCTTCCTTGTGATCGGGTGCGACGGTAAGAATCTGGCCCTGCAGGGTGTATTCCCGGCGGTCCGGCGACCCGCCGCAGGCGCTGATGAGCAACGCGAGGCCCAGGTATGAAGCCGAAAAAGTGCGCATAAGCTAGTCTATGCCATGATCTGGATCGGCACATCCGGCTACAACTACCCCGAGTGGAAGGGGAGCTTCTACCCCTCCGACCTGCCCGCAGCCAAGATGCTGCCGTACTACGCCGCCCGTTTCCCGACCGTCGAGATCAACTACACGTTCTACCGGATGCCCACCGAGAAGCTGGTGGCGGGATGGGCGGCCCAGACGCCGCAGCCGTACAAGCTCACGCTCAAGGCGCCTCGACGCATCACACACGACAGCCGTCTTCGAAACTGCGGCGAGCTGGTGGCGGACTTCTGCCGCATTGCCGGCACGCTCGAAGAGAAGCTTGGCGTGCTGCTGTTCCAATTGCCTCCGAACCTGAAAAAGGATCTGGGCGCGTTCGACGCATTCCTGAACGATCTGCCTCCAGGCGCGCGCGCCGCGTTCGAGTTCCGGCACCAGTCGTGGCTCGACGACGAGGTGTTCGAGCGGCTCGCCGCCCGCGGGCTGGCGTTGTGCGTCGCCGACAGCGAGAAGATGTCGACCCCGGTCCGGACGACGGCCGACTATGCCTACTTTCGCCTGCGCGACGAGGGCTACACGCGTGACGACATCGCCGCATGGGCGGCGACGATCGCCAGGGAAGCTGCGGCGTGCCACGATGTGTTCGTGTATTTCAAGCACGAAGAGGAGGGCAAGGGTCCGGAGCTCGCCCGGCTGTTGATGCAGCGTCTGGCCTGATGCGACGCGCCACCGCCCTGGCGCTCCGGGTCGGCCGCAGCCGGGAGGCCCAATGCTTCACGCCCGGCCGGCGAACTCCCGCGTCTCGGTGTGCACCTTGACTTTCTCTCCCTCGGCGATGAACAGCGGCACGCGGATCTCGAGCCCGGTCTCGAGCGTGGCCAGCTTGGTCACGCCGCCGCTCGCGGTGTCGCCGCGGACCCCGGGCTCGGTCGAGGTCACGGTCAGCTCGACGTGCGGTGGGAGCTGGAGCCCGATTGGCTTGCCGTTGTACCGCTGAATCTGCACCATCACGTCGTTCACGAGGAGCTGCCGATCGTCCCCGACCACCGCCGCGTCGAGCGTCACGGTGTCGAAGGTCTGCTGATCCATGAAGTGGTGGGAGTCGTCGTCGCCGTACAGGTACGACGCCGCGATGGTGTCGAGGTCCGGCTCGCGGAACTTCTCGCCGGCCTTGAAGGTCTTGTCGAACACCGCGCGGGTGAGGAGATTGCGCATCTTGACCCGCACCAGGGTCTGACCGCCACGCGCCGTCGGCTTTGACACTGCGACTTCGAGGCAGTGATACGGCGCGTTCTCGAACTCGAAGTACATTTTCCGCTTGATCTCGATCGCCTCAATCATCGACGCCATAGGCTCAACTGTAACGGACCAGACCCGTCTTCGCAGCATCGGTGGCACACGCGTGATGCGGCCGGGCCGAATCGTCGGCCGGCCGCCGCCCGCCGATCACCCGCTCGACGAAATCGATTATCTGCGTTTCCGCCCAATAGCCGTCGTCACTCGCGGACGGCCGCCCGACGAAGCCACAGTGGCCGCCATGCGGCGACAACCGCAGCGTGATCGACGGGTTGCCGGTCACGTTCGGATCGCGGAACGGCTGCCACGGAACGAACGGGTCGTCTGCCGAGGTGATGATCAGCGCCGGTATCCGCACGCGATCGATGACCCGCATCGCGCTCGCGCGGTAGTAGTAGTCTTCCGCGTCGGCGAAGCCGAAATGGGGCGCGGTGTAGACGTCGTCGAATTCGCGCACCGTGTGGATCGATTTGAGCCTGGTCAGGTCGAACAGGCCGGGGCGGAACTTCTCCTTGCGCCGCAGCCGCGCCTTCAGGTTGCGCACGAAGTTCCATTGATACAGAAAGTTCCCCGGACGCTCGAGCGCCCTGACGCACTGGCCGATCTCGAGAATCGGCGACACCGCCGCCACCCCCCGGAGCGCCGCCGGCGGCGCGTCGCCGTAGTCGCCCGCGAGCTTGAGCGCCAGATTGCCGCCGAGCGAGTATCCGGCGACCACCACCGCCGACACGCCGTCGGCCTCCCCGATCTCGTCGATGACGTGCCTGGCATCGTCGGTCAGACCCGAGTGGAACAGCCCGGCGGAGAGATGCTCGGTGCCACCGCAGTTCCGTTGATTCAGCAGCACGACGTTCATGCCGCGCGCGAACGCCTTGGCGGCGATGCCACGCATGTAGTGCGCACCACTCGAGCCGTTCAAGCCGTGCAGCGTGATCAGCGTCGGCCGCTCGCTTCGGTCGCTCTGCCAGTGGCAATGCGCCAGGATCCGCGAGTCGCGGTCGACGTCGAAATAGCGGGACGTGGGGGCTGGCAGCGCCGGAAACTCGCGACGTCTGCCCCACCCGTACAAGGTCATCCTGTGGCCGCCGCGGAGCGACGACCTGGGAACGAAAGAATTCACGGTTCACACTATTATTACGCGTATGCGGAGCCGCCGGGTGTATTCGAGCCTGTGGGTCCAGGTGCTCGTCGGGATTGCGCTCGGCGTCGTCTTCGCCTTCGTCTCGCCCGGGCACGCCGCCGCGATGAAGCCGATCGGCGACGGCTTCATCAAGCTGGTGAAGATGCTGATCGCGCCGGTTGTCTTCACGACGGTGGTCGTCGGCATCGCCCGCATGGCGGCAATGAAAGACGTCGGCCGCATCGGCCTGAAGGCGCTCTTCTACTTCGAGGTCGTTTCCTCGCTGGCGCTTGCCCTCGGGCTCGTGGTGGTCACGGTGCTGAGGCCCGGCGTCGGCGTCGGGTTCGACCCCGCGACCGCCGATCCCGGCGCCGTCTCTGCGTATACGACCGAGTCGCGGCATCTGGGCACCGTCGATTTCCTGCTGAACGTCATCCCCGACACGATTGTCGGCGCATTCGCCCGGGGAGAGATGCTGCAGGTGCTCCTCTTCTCGGTGCTGTTCGGGCTGGCGCTGCTGCGGGTGGGCGAGCCGGCGGCGCGGCTGATCCAGATCCTGGCGACGATCTCCGACGCACTGTTTGAAATGGTCGGCTTGATCATGCGCCTGGCCCCGATTGGCGCATTCGGCGCGATCGCCTTCACCGTTGGACGCTACGGCCTCGGCTCGCTGGTGGCGCTCGGATGGCTGATCGCCGGCGTCTACGCGACCTGCGCCTTCTTCGTGTTCGGCGTGCTGGGCGCCGTCGCCGTTTGGACCGGGTTCAGCCTGATCAAGTTCTTGCGCTACATCGGCGAGGAAATTCTGATCGTGCTCGGCACGTCGTCGTCGGAGTCGGTGCTGCCGCGGATCATGGCCAAGCTCGAATACCTTGGCTGCAGCAAGCCGGTGGTGGGTCTCGTCCTGCCCACCGGCTATTCGTTCAATCTGGACGGCACCTCGATCTACCTGACGATGGCGGCGATCTTCGTCGCGCAGGCGAGCGGCGTGGAGCTCTCGATCGGCCAGGAGATCGGCGTTTTCGGCGTGCTGCTGCTGACGTCGAAAGGCGCGGCCGCGGTCACGGGCAGCGGGTTCGTCACCCTGGCGGCGACACTCGCGGCGTTTCCGGCCATCCCGATCGCCGGCCTCACCCTCGTGCTCGGCGTCGACCGGTTCATGTCCGAGGCACGGGCGATCACCAATCTGATCGGGAATGCGGTGGCGACGGTGGTGGTTGCCAGATGGGATGGGGCGCTCGATCTGCAGCGCGCCCGGACGATTCTCGACGGCCGAACACCGGCTGAGGCGACCATTCCGAACGCCGCGATCGTCACCGTGACGTATGCCGGAGGCTAGGCCCATCCGGCGCCAGCGCTCAATGCCCCTCGTCGGCCGACGGCCCGTAGATCGCGGGCACCGGCACGTCGTTCAGCCGCAGATAGACGCTCAACTGTCCGCGATGATGAATGAGATGGTTCAGGACGAAGCTGCGGAACGCGGCGACCCTCGGCATGGTGAAGATCTCCTGCCCCCCGCGCTTGAGCGTCCAATGCGCCATCAGCTCCGCGTCGGTCCGGTCCAGGGCCGTCCGCGCCGCGGCGGTGGACCGATCGAAATGTTCCACGACGTCGGCCTTGGTTGCGGGTTCCGCCAGGCTCGCCGGCGCGGCGTCGAGGTCGAACGAGACCTGCTCGAGGATGGTGCTCGCCCATGTCGGCAGGTTGGCGATGTGGAGCGCCAGGCCGCCGAGCGTCATCGATTTCTCGTGCGGTTTCCAGGCGAGCTTGTCCGCAGGCACGCGCGTGATCAGTTTCCGCGTCGTCGCCAGTTCATGGTCGAATTCCGCCAGCAGAGTGTCCTTGATCACGCGCCGCTCCTCGAGTCTGCGTCGTAGTCTAACCCGCGCCGCCGGTGCAACGGGGATGCTGGTGGCGATGGTCAACGCCGGGGCATGCCGGGGTCCGGAACCGCCGCCGCTGCCCCCTGATGCGATGCTGCCACAGGTGTCCGGTGTCCTGGCCGTGGACGGGCTCTCTGGGCCGGTGACGATCGTGCGCGACGCGGCCGGTATTCCGCACCTGACTGCGCGCAATCAGGACGACCTGTTTTTCGCCCAGGGTTTCGTCCAGGCGCAGGATCGTCTGTTCCAGATGGATCTCTGGCGCCGATCGGTGCAGGGACGTCTGTCGGAAGTGCTCGGCGCCAATTTCATCGAGCGCGACGCCGCGACCCGCCGGGTCCAGTACCGCGGCAACCTCGAACAGGAGTGGAGCAGCTACGGTCCGGATACCCGGGCAATCGCGACGGCGTTCATCCGGGGCGTCAATGCGTGGGTGGGGCGGGCGCTCGAGCGGCTGCCCGACGAGTTCGCGCTCGCCGGTTGGAAGCCGGAGCTGTGGCGACCCGAGGATCTCCTGAACCGCACCGACGCATTCGTCGGCAGCGCGGACGCGTTGGACGAGGTCTTCCGCGCCCAAGTGGTGTCGGCGCTCGGCGCGGCGCGGACCGACCGGTTGTTTCCGCCGCGGGACGGCCGGCGGACCCTGGTCACGAGAGGGGTCGATCTTGGCGCCGTCACCCCCGCGGTGGCGGACGTGCTGCGGCGCATTGGCGCGCCGCCGGTGTTCAGCGGTCTGGCCGCGTTGTTGCCGGGCCCGGCCCAGGCGCGGACGGATGCGTCTTCCGGCACGCCGGTCGCCCGGGCTTGGCCGGACCAGACCGGCAGCAACGCGTGGACCATCGCCCGCTCGGCGAACCCGCCGCGCTCCCCGCTTGTCGCCGGCGATCCCCATCGCCCACTGACGACGCCGGCGCTTCGGTATCTCGTACACCTGACCGCTCCGGGCTGGAACGTGATCGGCGCGACCTCGCCGTGGATGCCGGGTGTCGCGATCGGCCACAACGACGACATCGCGTGGAGCATGACGGCTTCGCGCGCGGACGTTCAGGACCTGTACGTGGAGAAGTTGAACCCGCAGAACCCGCGGCAGGTGCAGGATCGCGGCGCCTGGGCCGACATCGAGGTCGAGCGTGACGCCGTTCACGTGAAGGGCCGCGCCGAGCCGTTCGAGTACGAACGGCTCTACACCCGTCACGGCGTCGTCGTCGGGCTCGATCGCGACCGGCACCTCGCCTATACGTTGCGCTGGAGCGGAGTCGAGCCCGGCGCGGCGGGGGAGCTGGCGGCGCTTGCTGTCAATCGCGCCAACTCGTGGAGTGCGTTCCGGGCGGCGCTGAGGCACTGGAAGATGCCGGCCGCCGAGTTCGTCTACGCCGATCGAAACGGCCACATCGGGCGTCAACTCGCCGGCTTGATTCCGAGACGCGTGCCCGGCAGCGGTCACGTTCCCGGCGCGGGCGCATCGGCCGGCGCCGAATGGGACGGGTGGATGCCAGCCGACGCGCTGCCGTTCGCCGCCGATCCGCCTGACCGGTTTCTGGTGTCGGCGAACGACAGTCTGGCTCGCGCCAACAGGCTCGTCGACATGCTGACGCGCCGGTCGGCCTTCGACGTCGAAGACGCGAAGCGGCTGCAGCACGATGTCGGTTCCTGGAATGCCGAACGGCTCGTCCCGCTCCTGCAGCGCTTGCGCGCGGACGACCCGGTGGTCGAGGCGGCGAGGACCGAGCTCGTCACCTCCGACAGGCAGATTGCCGGAGACTACCGGGCGGCGCTGTATGTGAGCTGGGAGAACAGCCTGCGGCGCATGCTGATTGCGCAGCGGCTGCCGGCGTCGCTGCGCCGCGAAGGGGCGCTGCGGCTCACCGATCTCGTGACGCCACTCGTGCGGCCGACACGCGACTGGTTCGACGGCAATCCGGCGACGGCACGGAACAGGCTGCTCCTCGGGGCGCTCGCGGCCGCGGTGACGGAGCTCGGAGGGGACCGCGACCCACAAGCGTGGAGCCGCGCGCACACCGCGATCTTCAGCCATCCCCTGGCCGTCGGCGAGCGAGCGCGCCAACGATTCAACGTCGGGCCGTTCCCGGTGCCTGGATACGCGGACACCGTGTTTGCGGTCTCAGACACGACCGGCCCGGCGCTGCAAGTGATATTCGACGTCGACGACTGGGACCGCTCCGTCGGCGTGAATGCGCCCGGGCAATCGAGCGCTCCAGCGAGTCCTCATTATGCAGACATGGCGAAGCGCTGGGCCGAGAGTGGTTACGTGGCGCTCCCATTCAGTGCAGAGGCTGTCCGCAACAGCGCCGCGACCACGCTGACGCTGATAGAGCGGCGCTGACCCTGGCGTACCTTTGGGCTGTTCGTGATTTCGTGGCAGGACCGTTCACGACACGGTTCTCGCACGAGCTCTCGATCGGCTCTGGTTCCCTCTGTGGCCGACGTCTGGACGTGCGACGTCAACGGATCGTGCATGCGGCGGCCGTGCTCGAGCGATGTCAGGATGACATCGGGCGTGACCGTCGCGCGCCGGAGCATGTCATCACCGACCGCGTCGGCGATGGCGTTCATCACGGCGCCCCAGCTCGCTCATTTCACGCGATGACAGTGATAGCAGCCCAGTGCCAGGTGCGAGCGATTGTAGTCGTACGACCGGGTGAAATCGTAGGCAGGGCGATGGAGCAGGCGGGCCATGCCGGGCATGACCACTTCGCGCATGTAGGCCGCGGTCGCCTGGTTGCCCGATTCGGCGGTGTAGCCGTAGATGGCGTTCCGCATCTGCGCGTCCATGGCTCCTCCATACACTTCCCATCCGCCGGACGTGACGTCCGGCTGGGGGAGCGCGATGACGGCGGGCATCTGCCAGAGACGCGATTCGGCGTCGAAGCCGTGGCACGTCTCGCACGTGACCGCGTCCGACCCGCCTGTGAGCGGTCCCAGGGCACCGCGCGCCCACGGCATCACCTCGGTCTCCATGAAGCGCACGATGGCGGCCCGGTCTTTCTTCACACCGCCCGGATAGACCGCATCATCGGAGGGATAGGTAATCGCGGCCGCCCGGCCGGGCGGGCTGAAGGCCAGCGCGCCGACGGCGACAGCGATGACGCCGAGACCGAGCAGCGCTTCGCCGAGGCCGGTTGTCCCGCCGAGGCCGCCGGTCGTCTCCCGGGGCTCCCAGGCGAGTGCCGACCGGATGGACTCGGCGTCCCACGTGACGCGCGGATCGCCCGACAACAGCTCCAGCAGCGCGGCGAGGTGGGCGCCCCGCCGGACGTGTGCGAGGACAAAGGGCGCGCGCCGCGCGTCGCGCGGGTGGACGATGAGGGTCGAGCTGCCGAGCAGCCGATCGATCCAGCAGCGGCGACGGTGGATGTCGCCAACGTCCTGAATCGGCAGCTCGTCGGAGCGCGAGCCTGCCTGCCGCACGAGACGGAAGTCGGTGAGCGCATACCGCGTCCATGGCGCGAGCGGAGCGCGACAGCTCCAGAGCAGGCGCTCCCATGAAAGCGGGACTTCCACAATCGCACTACTGCTGAGAGAAGTTGACCTTCGGGACCTGCCGCGCTTCCGCCGGCGCTTCGAAGAACGGATAGTCCTTGAACGTGAACACCTTGGCGGTGAGGTTCGCGGGGAACCGCCGCCGCGAGGTGTTGTACTCCTGGATGCGCTCGTTGTACCGCATCCGTTCGGTGGCGATGCGGTTCTCGGTGCCGGAGAGCTCGTCCATCAAGCGGTTGAACTGCTCGTTGGCCCGGAGCTGCGGATAGTTTTCGACCACGGCGAGGAGCCGGCCGAGCGCCGAGGTCTGCTGGTTGGCCGCTTGAATCGTTTCCTCGGGCGAGCGCGCGGCAAGGAGCCGCGAGCGCGCGTCGGCGATGTCCTTGTACACGCCTTCCTCGTGCTCGGCGTAGCCCTTGACGCTCTCGACCAGGTTGGGAACGAGGTCGTTCCGGCGCTGGAGCTGGTTCTCCACCTGTGCCCATTGCGCCTTGATCGCCTCTTCCTGTGTGACGAACGTGTTGTACGAGCAACCGGTGAGCGGCCATACCGCCACCGTGAGCACGAACAGCTGGAGCATGGTCCATCGAGTGCGCATTCTCAATTCTTGACCCTCTGGTTTCATTCTAAGGCGTTGTTCCACGGTCAGGAATTCCCAATTC